>JADZDM010000025.1 GCA_020851035.1 Gemmatimonadaceae bacterium
CGGATCCGGGAACTGCCATGACTCGACACACTCATCGCGGGGCGGCTCTGATGCTCACGACGCAACGGCATGTGATCACCGCGCTGCTGGCCGGCGCTTCGCTCGCCGCATGCGCCCCGAAGCCCGCTGACGACATGTCACTGGAGAAGCCGAACGCGGAGAAGGTGGTCATCGCCTCGTTCACGCCCTTGCTCGACTCCACCGTCAGCCAGTGGCGTGAATACAAGACGCCGTCGGGCCAGAAGGGCTGGACCTTCAAGGACGGCGTGCTGTCGAAGACCGGCAACGCCAGCGACCTGCAGTCCATGCAGCAGTACGCCAACTTCGTGCTCGAGTGGGAGTGGATGCTCGAGCCGGGCGGCAACGCCGGCGTGTTCTACCGCGTGACGGAGGAATACAACAAGCCGTACTGGAGCGGCCCGGAGTACCAGCTGCTCGATGATGCGAAGCACCCCGACGGCAAGGACTCGACGCGCACGGCCGCGTCGGCGTATGCGATCTACGCGCCGAGCGCGAAGGTGTCGAAGCCGGGCGGCGAGTGGAACACGTCGCGGCTGGTCGTCACCGGCACCCACGTCGAGCACTGGCTCAACGGCACCAAGGTCGTGGACTACGAGTTGAAGGGCGCTGATTGGAGCGCCAAGGTGAAGGCCAGCAAGTTCAACGAGTACCCCAACTATGGCCTCGCCAGCCGCGGGTACATCTCCATCCAGGGCGACCACGAAGGCCAGCTCAGCATCCGCGGGATGCGCATCCAGGAACTGCCATGACGACTGCCGCCTCGGGCTCCGGCTCGATCCGACTCCGCCTCTCCGCGATGATGTTCATCCAGTACTTCATCTACGGCTCGTGGCTCGTGACGCTTGGCACGTTCCTTGGCAATGCGCTGCAGGCCAGCGGCGGCGACATCGGCACGGCGTACTCGCTGCCGGCCATCGCCGCGATCCTCTCACCGTTCCTGGTGGGCATGATCGCCGACCGCTTCTTCTCCACCGAGAAGGTGCTCGCCTTCCTGCACGTGGCCGGCGCCGCGGTGCTGTACTTCGCCGCCACCCAGTCCACCTTCGCGACCTTCTGGCCGCTGTTCCTGGTCTACGTGCTCTGCTACATGCCGACGCTGGCGCTGACCAACGCGCTCGCGTTCGACCACATGTCCGATCCCGCGGCGGAGTTCCCGCGCATCCGCGTGCTCGGCACCATCGGCTTCATCGCCGCCGGCTGGGCCATCGGCTTCCTGCCCGAGCAGGCGGTGGCCGGCGAGGCCGCGATGGTGAGCGCCGAGAAGACCGCGCTGCCGCTGCTGCTCGGCGCCGGCGCCTCGCTGGTGATGGGCCTGTTCTGCCTCACGCTGCCCCACACCCCGCCGCACAACGCCGGCAAGAAGCTGTCGGTGCGCGACATCCTCGGGCTCGATGCGCTGGCCCTCATGAAAGACCGCTCGTTCGCCGTGTTCGTGCTCGGCTCCTTCCTGCTCTGCATCCCGCTGCAGTTCTACTACGCCTTCGCGAACCCCTTCCTGAACGAGATCGGCGTCCAGAACGCGGCCGCGAAGATGACCATCGGCCAGATGTCGGAGATCGGCTTCATGCTGCTGATGCCGTTCTTCTTCGCCCGGCTCGGCATCAAGAAGCTGCTGCTGATCGGCATGGCGACGTGGACGTTCCGTTACCTGCTGTTCGCGTACGGCAACGCCGGCAGCGGCATGTGGATGCTGTACCTGGCGCTGCTCGTGCACGGCGTCTGCTACGACTTCTTCTTCGTCACCGGGCAGATCTACGTGGACCAGCAGGCCGACATCAGCATCCGCGCCGCGGCGCAGGGCTTCATCGCCCTCGTCACGCTCGGCGCCGGCCAGTTGATCGGATCGAAGCTCTCGGGCATGGTGGTGGACGCCAACGTGATCGCCGCCACCACCGCCGGCGGCGCCGTGACCCACGACTGGACGAAGATCTGGTTCGTGCCGGCCATCGGCGCGCTGGGCGTGCTGCTG
Source organism: Gemmatimonadaceae bacterium (assembly GCA_020851035.1). Lineage (NCBI taxonomy): Bacteria > Pseudomonadati > Gemmatimonadota > Gemmatimonadia > Gemmatimonadales > Gemmatimonadaceae > Gemmatimonadaceae bacterium. The sequence goes on from JADZDM010000025.1 coordinate 1,991, forward strand.
ATCTTCGCCGCGCTGTTCAAGGTGAAGGCCGCGCCGGGTGCGCCCATGCCCGCCCACGCCTGACGGTCCCCGGCCCCGGCAGGCTCGCGCGCCTGCCGGGATCCGTGGGGGCGTGAACCCACGCGGCCGGCCATGAGTCCCCGGTGAAGGTCCACGGCGCGCCGTCGTTACACCGACGGCGCGTTTTGTGTGTCGGTTCTCCATGAGTACGCCATTTTCCCCTCCGGCCGGGATCGGTACGGAAGCCGATGGCGCACCAGGGAGAACCGCATGGCAGGGATCGGACGGCAGGTCGATGCGCAGGTCCCTGGCACGTCCGGGAGCGATGACACAACGCAGGGCACCGCCGTGGCGGTACCCCCCGCCGGTGCGCCGTTGCTGCATCACTTGATCGAGGCGCAGGTCGCACGCACTCCTGCTGCTCCGGCCGTCGAGATGGCGGGAAGGACGTTGACGTACGCAGCGCTCGACGCCTGCGCGAATCGCCTCGCCCGCCTGCTCGTGGACGGCGGCGTCGGGCCCGACGGCGTCGTCGCGGTCTGCATGGAGCGGTCACTCGAGTTGCCGGTGGTGCTGCTCGCCATCCACAAGGCCGGCGGCGCGTTCCTGCCCATCGATCCGGAGCTCCCGCGCGATCGTGTGCGCTTCAAGCTCGAGGACAGCGCCTGCCGGATCCTGCTCGTGCACGGGCAGCTCATCGCCCGTGCCCGCGACGTCGCGGAGGGCATGCCGGTGCGGTGTCTGGCCGTCGATGCCAGCGCGGCCGTCGCACCCGATGACGCGTCGCACGTGCCCGCATCACCACCTGCGACCGCCGGCCCGTCGCACCTGGCGTACGTGATGTACACCTCGGGCTCCACCGGGCGGCCGAAGGGTGTGCTGGTGCCGCATCGCGCCGTGGCCAACCATGCGGCGTGGTTCGCCGGCGCACTCGACATCACGCCTGCCGACCGCATGCTCCAGTACGCGTCGATCAGCTTCGACGCCGCCATCGCGGAGCTGTTCGCGCCGCTGGTGGCCGGTGCGACGGTCGTGCTGGCCGAGCCGGGGGCGCAACGCGACCTGACGTCGATGCCGGCGCTGTTCCGGCGCGAGCGCATCACGCTGGTCCAGGTCGTGCCCTCCGCGCTGCAGGTGATCGCGGCTGCGCCTGGCTTTTCCGACTGCCGGCAGTTGCGGTACCTCGTCAGCGGAGGCGAGGCGCTCGACGGGGCGCTGGCGGCCCGGTGCCGGCGCGAGTTGCCGCAGTTGCGGATCGGGAATTTCTACGGCCCGACGGAGGCCGCCGTCGATGCGACATGGCACGAGATCACGGGCGTGATCGACGAGGCGCGTCCGGTGCCGATCGGCCGTCCGATCGCCAACGTGTCGTGCCACATCCTCGATGGCCTGGGCCGCCCCGTTCTCCCTGGCGCCGAGGGAGAGCTGTACATCGGCGGCGCCGGCGTCGCTCGCGGTTACCTCAACCTGCCGGAACGGACGGCGGCGCGCTTCGTCGCCGATCCGGATGCTCCCGATGCGCTGATGTACCGGACCGGTGACATGGTGCGCCGCCGGCCCGATGGCGTGATCGAGTACCTCGGTCGCAGCGACGCGCAGGTGAAGCTGCGCGGGTACCGCATCGAGCTCGGCGAGGTGGAGGCGCCGCTGCTGGCCGATCCCCGCGTGCGGCAGGCCGTGGTTGTGCTGCGCGAGGACACGCCGGGCGAACCGGCGCTCGTCGCCTACGTCGTGCCGACGGAGCCTGGCGGTGTCTGCCCCCGGGTGCTCCGTGAGCGGCTGCGCGAGCGGCTTCCGGTCTGGATGGTGCCGTCGTCGATCTGTGTGCTGGAGGCGTTGCCGCTCACCATCAACGGCAAGGTGGATCGGGCCGCGCTGCCGGCGCCGGCGATCGAGGACGACGGTGATCCCGGCGCCGCTGCACCACCGCTCGACGACCCGATCGAGCGCAGCCTGCAGGCGATCTGGGAGTCCACACTCGGCGTCCGCCCGATCGGCCCCGATGACGACTTCTTCGCACTCGGTGGCCACTCCATCAAGGCGCTCCGGCTGCTCGCCGCCGTCGAGGCGGCGCACGGCGTGTCGCTGCGCGCCTCGGCGTTCTTCACCGCACCCACGATCCGCCAGCAGGCGGCACGCCTCCGGGCGCCGGCCACCGGGACGGCGTCGACCGTGATCGCCGTGCAGCCGCGCGGAGAGGCCATGCCGGTCTTCTTCGCCCCCGGTGGCGGTGGCGAGCTGCTGGTGCTCGACGCGCTGGCGCGCGCCCTCGGCCCGGGGCAGCCCCTGCACGTGCTGGACCTCTACGCGTTCGGGGCGGAGCAGCCCGGTGCCGGCGTTGGTGGCCGGGTGCCGCGGACGCTGCACGAGATCGCGGCGCGCATCGTCGCCGACATGCGCGTGGTGCAGCCGCATGGGCCCTATCGGCTCGCCGGCTATTCGCTGGGCGGGAACGTCGTGTACGAGATGGCGCAGCAGCTCGTTGCCGCCGGTGAGTGCGTGTCGGAACTGGCGCTCCTCGATTGTGATGGACCGGGCTACCCGCTGCTGCAGCCGGCGCCGGTGCGCGCCTGGAGACACCTGCGGCACGCGCTCTCGCTGGGCGCAGCGGGCATGCCGGCCTATCTCGGCATGCGCGTGTGGAACGTGGCGCGGGGCGCCGTCGGTGCGGGACGGGCGGAGCGGGCCCTGTACCTGGATGAGGACCCCGACGGCGAGGTGCCGCTGCACGCGGTCCAGGCTGTCGAGCGGGCCCTCGCGCCGGTGGTCGAGGCGTGGCTGCGCTACGAACCGCGGCCGTACGCCGGACGGGTGCTGCTCATCCGCGCCGCGATCCGGCGTCGCCTCGTCGGCGTGATCGACACCGACCGGCTGCTTGGCTGGGGGCCGTTGCTCTGCGGCCCGGTGCGTGTCGCGGAACTGCCGTGCGACCATTTCGCGATGCTCCGGGCCGAGCACGCCGTTCGCCTGGCGGGCATTCTCGGCGCCTCCGCTTGCGCGGCGGCACCCGGCCGGTGATCGTCGCGCGATGGCGTCCGCGCGACGTGCGCAGCGGGGCTCCCCCATCACCGGTTGCGACCATGGCGCGTCTCGTCCCACTCCTGCTCCTCACACTCGGCCCGGTGGCGGCGCTGCGGGCACAGGCGCCGTCGCTGATCGTGCAGCAGTCCGGCTCCACCGCGCTGTTCCAGGCCGTGAGCGTGAGCGCCCGCGACCCGAAGGTGGCGTGGATCAGCGGCCATCGCGGCTCGTACGCCATCACCACCGATGCCGGTGCCACCTGGCAGGCGCATGTCGTGCCGGGCCGCGACAGCCTGCAGTTCCGCGACCTGCACGCCATCGATGCGCGGCGTGCCTGGCTCATGGCCGCCGGCAACGGGGAGAAGTCCGGCATCTTCCAGACGACGGACGGCGGGACCACGTGGGCCCCCGTCTTCGTGAACCGCGACACGGCGGCCTTCTACGACTGCATGGCCTTCTGGGATGACCGGCGCGGTTTCGCGTTCAGCGATGCGGTGGACGGGCGGATTCCCGTCGTGCGCACCGCCAACGGCCGCACGTGGACGCCGACCACCATCGAGGGCCAGGCGGGTGAGGGCGGATTCGCGGCCAGCGGCACCTGTGCAGTCACCTCCACGGCCGGTGATGCGTGGATCGCGACCGGCTCGGGCGCCGCGCCGCGCGTGCTGCACAGCGTGGATCAGGGCGGCAGCTGGACCGCGGCGACCCTGCCGCTTGCCGCGGGCAGCGGGGCGGGGGCCACCGGCGTCGCTTTCCGCGACCGGATGCACGGCCTGGCCGTGGGCGGCGTGATCGGCGGCACCGGCTCGGGGCCACGCGTCGCCCGCACGGCCGATGGCGGACGGTCCTGGACCGTGGTGGCGGAGCCGTCGTTTGCCGGCGCCATCTACGGTGTCGCGTACGCGACGCTGCCATCCGGGTCGGTGGCCGTGGCCGTCGGCCCCGGTGGTGCCGCGTTCACCCGCGACGACGGCCAGACCTGGCAGCCGCTGGACGGCGAGGCCTACTGGAGCGTCGGATTCGGCCCTGACGGCGCAGGCTGGATGGTTGGCCCGAAAGGCCGCGTCGTCCGGATCGAGTGGCACTGACACCGGTCGAACCGGTGGATCCCGGAATCGACGCCCGCGCTCAGGACTCGAGCCGCTCCGCCAGCTTGTAGCCGGCGTACATGCCAAGCCCGGTGCCGACCATGCCCAGCATGAACCCGGTCATCATGCCGGCCTTCGAGCCGGCCCAGCCGAGGATGCTGCTGACCACCACACTGCCGACGAGGGCGAGAAGTTTCCGCAGGCTCATGTGTGGTGGACGTGCAGGGGCGTGGCAGGTCACCGTCGGGAGGGTGCGATGGCAACCCGGCGGGCGCGCACCGGGTCAGACGCCAGGCCGGCGGCAGGAGCGGGGCGGTGCGAAACCGCCACTCGCCGGTGCGCGTACCTGCACACATCCATAGCCTTCCCGGAGCCGCCATGCGTCACCATCTCGCCGCCCTCGTCATCAGTCTTGCCGCCCCGCTCGGCGCGCTCGCCGCGCAGTCCGACGATGGTACCACCTTCCGCTGGTCGGGTGCCGTCGCACCCGGGCACACCATCCGCCTGCACAACATGAACGGCGACATCCGCGTGGAGCGCGGCGACGGCAGCCAGGTGGAGGTGGTCGCCGAGCGTCGCGTGAACCGGGGCAATGGCCGCGTGGTGCATTTCGAGGCGCGTGCACGGGGTGACGGTGATGCGGTGGTCTGCGCGCTCTGGGGTGACGACCAGCGCTGCACGGACGACGGCGTGCGCGGCAGCTACCGGTCCGGCAGCTGGCGCGGTGGCGACCAGGTGAGTGTCACCATGCGCGTCCGCGTGCCCGACGGCGTGAAGGCGTACGCCCGGAACACCAACGGAGACGTCGTGCTCGAGGGCCTGACGGCGGAGGTGGATGCCGCCACCACCAACGGCAACGTGAACGTGCGGACCAGCGGCACCATCGTGAATGCCCGCACCACCAACGGCAGTGTGGTGGCGCGCCTTGGTCGCGTGGAAGGCACGGCGCCGATGCACTTCGCGTCCACGAACGGCTCCGTCACCGTGTATGCACCGGTCACGCTGTCGGCCGAGCTGGAGATGTCCACCACCAACGGCGGTGTCAGCACGGAGCTCCCGGTGCTCGTGAGCGGTCGCGTGGCGCGCAACTCGCTCCGCGCCACGATCGGGCAGGGGGGGCGGCAGCTCACGCTGCGCTCCACCAACGGCGACGTCGCGCTCCGACGCAACGGCATCTGAGTGGCACCACGCGCGCCGCAACGGGCGGGTTCCCGCGCCGGTGTGACGCCGGCGGCGCGCATCCGCGGCAGTGCCGTGCCGCCGCTGGAGCCACGCGACACGGCGGCACCGTTGCGTGCCGTGCTGGTGGGTGAGGCTCCCGGTCCGCGGGGTGCCGACCAGTCGGGCATTCCGTTCTTCGGCGATCGCGCCGGCCGTCCGCTGTACGCCGCCCTCGAGGCGGCCGGGGTGCTCACGTGGGACGGCGATCCGCAGGGCGTGCGCTGGGACGGTGCCGCACTGGCGGCGGCCGGTGTCACGCCGGTCGTCTCGGGGGTGCTGCTCACGAACGCCTTCGATCGCTGTCCCACCGACGACGGCGAGCACTTCCGCGCGCCGTCGCGGGCCGAGCGCGAGAGTGTCGAGAATCTGGCGCGGCTGCGGCACGACATCGAGCGTGCGATGGCCCGGGGGGCCGATCGCGTCTGCTGCCTGGGCAAGGTCGCCACCGCCGTGGTCGAACTGCTGGCGCTGCCGGTTGCCGTGCATGCGGTGCCGCACCCCAGCGCACAGGGGCTGCTCACCTCGGCCCCCGATCGCGGCAAGGGTGCGCGGATGGCCGACCTCGAGGCGGCGTGGCAGCGGAACCTGGTGGCACTGCTGGCCTGACCGGACCGGCGCGCCCGGTGCCCGCGGCTCAGTTGCCGCCGCCGAGGTTGAAGAAGTCGAGGCGCGGGTTCACCACGTTGTTGTAGATCGAGCCGAAGCTGTACGACAGGCCGGTGAACACGAAGACGTTGTAGTTGCTGGCCAGCGCCCGCTGCTGCGTCAGGATCTGCTCCGGTGTCTGCCCCTCGGCCGCGAGGAAGATCTGGTCCCGGATCAGCGAGGCGCCGCCGCCGAGGTTGAGCGAGAGCCCCTTGACCAGGTTGAGGTTCACCGAGCCGTTGGTGCCGAGGTTCCACTTGCGCAGCTCCGGCAGGTAGCTCGCATAGCGGACGCTGACGTTCACGCTGCCCCAGCTCTGGCGCACGTCGGATCCCACCACCAGCTCCTGCTGCATCCGCCACTCGCTGAGTCGCCCGAAGATGGTCGAGTCCTTCCAGCGGAAGTAGCGGGGCCCGACGCCATAGGAGATCGCGACCTGCCGGCTGGTGGCCTGCTTCCACGGGAAGAGGTTGTACTCGATGACCGGCGCCGCGCGCCACGCCAGCGCGGTGTTGGTGAACTCACTGAAGCCGATGTTGGTCAGCAGGCCGGCCGAGAGGCGCGGGCCGAGCGCCTTCACGGCGCGCGCGAAGAACACGCCGTTGCGGATGGTGTTGGTGACGATCGTCGAATCGTCGATCTCGAACTTGTTGTAGCGCATGCTCTGGTTCCAGCCGAAGCGCAGGGCGTTCCGCTCCGTCACGCGGCGCACGCGGATGTCGGCATCCACGTTGGCGAAGGTCTGGCGCGACTCGGTGCTCATGAAGCCGCTGGACTGCACCTGCAGCACGACGTAGTTCCAGCGGTCGCGCACCGGCGGGCCCGCGGCGGTGCGGCCGGCCGGCGGCGCGTCGTAGACCACGCGCAGCCGCTGGGCCACTGCGGAAGTGCGCACGTATGGCACCAGCAGCAGCGAGAAGGCCGACGAGAGCCGGCGACGCACACCGTCCTCCGACTCGTTGGGCACCGTGTTCACCACCGTGGTGTCCGCGCGCCCGTCGTATCGCCCGCGCCCGATGGCGGTGACGGTGTACTGGAAGGCGCCGCTGCCGGTCTGGATCGTCGTCACCAGGAACTGCACGTCCGCGAAGAGGCGGTCGCGGATCCAGCTCACGAACGGGACGTCCACGACGAAGAAGTCCGTCGCGCAGCCGAGCGTGGTGTCGCCCCGGCAGTCGAGGAAGACCTTCAGCGCCTCGCTGGCGGCGGCCGGTGGCCGGGTGGAGTCGGGCGGGGTGCCCTGCGCGTGCATCGCCGCGGGGAGGAGCGTGAGCGCCAGCGCGACGCGCCGGAGGAGGTGACCTGCGCGAGTGACCGGCATGCGGCGGGGAGGCGGGCGGTGGCGATGCAGCGGCGTTGGGCCTGCCGGTGCTTTGACACACCAGGCCCGGCAAAGGTTTCGCCGCGGACGCACGGGCGGTAGGGCGCGCGAAGTGCAGCGCGCCGGCCGGTGGGAAGTCGCGGCGATCGACTGCACCCCGAACTTCGATTGCACGCCACTAGATTGCGGCTCCCGCCGCGCCCCCTGCACCCGTCCCACTCCCGACCCGCCGTCCGTGTCCCGTCATCGCCTGATCGTCACCGGAGGCGCCGGCTTCATCGGCAGTGCCACCATCTGGCAGCTCAACAAGCTGGGGTACGACGACATCATCTGCGTCGATGCCCTGCGCAGCGGTGACAAGTGGCGGAACCTGGTGGGGCTGCGCATCACGGACGCGCTCCACAAGGACGAGTTCCTCGCCACGCTGCGCCGCAACTCGGGGGCGTTCCAGGCCGACACGGTGATCCACTTCGGCGCCTGCAGCGCCACCACCGAGCGGGACGCCGACTACCTGCTCGCGAACAACACGCACTACACCAGCGAGCTGTGCGAGTGGTCGCTGGCCCGCGACGCGCGCTTCATCTATGCCAGCAGCGGGGCGACCTACGGCGAGGCCGCCGGCGGCTTCGACGACGACCCGGCGCGCCTCGAGACGCTCGTGCCGCTCAACATGTACGGCTTCTCGAAGCACCTGTTCGACCTGCAGGCGGCGCGCACGGGGCTGCTGCAGCAGGTGGTGGGACTCAAGTTCTTCAACGTCTTCGGCCCCAACGAGTACCACAAGGGCGACATGATGAGCGTGGTCTGCAAGGCGCACCGGCAGATCAGCGAGAGCGGCGAGTTGCAGCTCTTCCAGTCGCACCGCAGCGGCATCGGTGATGGCGAGCAGCAGCGCGACTTCGTCTACGTGAAGGACCTCACGGCGGTCGTCGCCTGGCTGGTTGCCGCACCGCACGTGCACGGCCTCTTCAACCTCGGCACCGGCAGGGCGCGCACCTGGAATGCGCTCGCACACGCCGTCTTTGCCGCCATGCAGCGCACGCCGCAGATCCGGTACGTGCCGATGCCCGAGTCCATCCGGGACCGCTACCAGTACTTCACGCAGGCGTCGATGGCGCGGCTCGCGGCGGCCGGCTGCCCGGTGAAGTTCACCCCGCTCGAGGACGCCGTCGCCGACTACGTCACGAACTACCTCGCCCGGGACGAGGCCACCCTTGGCGTCGTGGGGAGCTGAGCCCGCCGGCCCGGCTCAGTGTCCCTGGGTGTCCAGCGGGAGCAGGAACGGCGTGAGCGTGGTCGCCTGATCGAATCCCGCGGCCGCCACGACCTGTCGCAGCACGGTCAGCTCGCACTCGCTGTAGTCGCGGGACGTGATCGCGAAGCAGTCGCGGAACAGCGTGTCGGGGAGCCCCGCGCGGACCGGCTGCCGCGCGCCGGCGCGGTCCGCGTAGATCTCGAAGTCGAACGTCCAGGGGCCGATCGTGAGCCGGATCAGGACCCGGTCGGAATCGCAGTCCTGGAAGAGCTGCCCCCGGTGCAGCATCTGCTGCACCCACAGCGCGGCCAGCCGGCCGTGGTCGCCATCGCTGCGGAAGAGCGCGTCGGCCGCTTCCCGCAGGTGCCATCCATACCGCCGGGCGAACGTCAACCGCACGTCCGTGCTCTCGTCACTGAGTTCGTCGAGTGGCCACATCGGAGGGATTGGGTTGGGATGCAACCCGATACTCCATTGTGTACCACCAACGTGCAATAGGGACGGTTACGGGCACGCGTGTACAGGTTTCGTGAAGTTGGAAGGAAGACGCGCCGATGAGACTGCCGTAAACTGTTTCGTACCTTGCACTTATGGGATGTAGTCGATTGCCGTACAGTGCGGGAGGTGCTGCCGAGACATCACGGCGCTGCGACGGATGAGCGTGAATCTGCGCGGGAGGCCTGTGCCGGCCCGCCGCCTTGCGCCGGACCAGTGCGTGCGGCACCGTCCCTCCATCATGCCCACCTCATTGACGCGTGCCCTCCTCATCGGCCTGGTGCTGCTTGCCGCCCGGCTGCCCGCGCAGTCGACCGCGCCCGCCGTCCGGCCCGGCATCACGGTACTGGTCACCGACTCGATCCACCTGATCCGCGGCAAGCGCGTCGGACTCATCACCAATCACACCGGGCGTGACGCAGCCGGCGTCAGCAGCATCGACCTGCTGGCCCGCGCGCCGGGGGTGCGGCTCACCGCGCTCTACGGTCCCGAGCACGGATTGCGCGGCGTGGCCGAGGCGGGGGAGCACGTCGCCTCGTCGGTGGACAGCGCCACCGGGGTGCAGGTCTTCTCGCTGTACGGTGCGACGCGCGCGCCCACGGCGGAGATGCTCGCCGGCATCGACGTGCTCGTCTACGACATCCAGGATGTGGGTTCGCGCACCTACACCTACCCGTGGACCATGGCGCTGTCGGCCGACGCGGCGGGGAAGCGCGGCATCCCGTTCATCGTCTGCGACCGCCCCGTGCCCGTGCGTGGCGATGTCACCGCCGGCGCGATCCTCGACACCGCATACCGGTCCTTCATCGGCCAGTATCCGGTGGCGCTGCGGTACGCGCTGACGCCCGCCGAGCTGCTCCGGCACCTCGTGCGCACGGGACAGGTGCACGCCACCGTGCAGGTCGCGCCGCTCCAGGGCTGGCGCCGCAGCATGTGGTACGACGAGACCGGCCTGCCCTGGATTGCGCCGTCGCCGAACCTGAAGTCACTCGACGCCGCGCTGCTCTACACCGGCACGGTGTTCGTGGAGGGCACGAACATGAGCGAAGGACGCGGCACCGATGCGCCGTTCCAGCTCGTGGGCGCGCCCTGGCTCACCGATGCCGGCCGGATCGCGTCGGAGCTGAACGCACTGCGCCTGCCGGGCGTGCGCTTCGATTCCGTCACGCGCGCCATCGCCAAGGGGCAGAAGCACGGCGAGCTCACGATCCCGATGGTGTACGTGGCGGTGACCGACCGGAACGCCATCGATCCCGTGCGCGTGGGCGTGGAACTGCTGGCGAGCATCCAGCGCCGCCATCCACGGGACCTCACCTGGCGCGATGCGTTCCTGGCCAAGCTGGCCGGCACCACGGCGTTGCGGCGCGCCATTCCGGGTACGCCGCGGGCGCGAACGGCCTTGCTCGCGAGCTGGCGCGCGCAGGCCGCGCGGTTCGCGACCTCGTCACAGCCCGACCTGTTGTACCGCTGATCGCTGCCGCGACTCTGTCCCCCGGCCGGGTGCGCGACTCAGAGTCGTTTGCGGGTGGATCGCTGCCGCGACTCTGTCCCCGGGCCGGGTGCATGACTCAGAGTCGTTTGGGGGTGGATCGCTCCCGCGACTCTGTCCCCGGGCCGGGTGAATGACTCAGAGTCGCGGGCGGGTGCCTGACTCAGAGTCCGACCGATCCAGAGTCCGACCGATCGAGCCCGACGGCTCCGGCGATGCGACCCCGCTCAGGCCTGCGATCGGCCCATGCGCGTCGCGTACACCGACGTCCGACGGTCACGCCCCAGGGCGATCACGTCGTAGCGCACGGGATCGGGCCCCTCCATGCCCGGCGACCCGGACGGCATGCCGGGCACGAACAGCCCCACCAGCGCCGGTCGTTCGGTGAGCACCTTCCGCACCAGGTCCGGCGGCACGTGCCCTTCGAACAGGTAGCCCCCCACCACACCGGTGTGGCAGGACGCGAGCGCGTCGGGCACGCCGAGTGACGACTTCACGGCGGCCAGGTTCGGCGTGTCACGCACGTCGACCGCGAAGCCGGCCCGCTGCATGGCGCGGTTCCACGCCGTGCAGCAGCCGCACGAGGGATCCTTGTAGACCGTCACCCGCGTCGCTGGCGGCTGCGCCGCGAGGTGGGACGGGAGCAGGGAGGCGGCACCGGCCAGCAGGGCGGCCCGCGTCACGAAGGCGCGTCGGCTGATGGAGTCAGGCATGCCGGAACATAGCGCGCCCGCCCGGCTACCTCGACAGCGTCCTGCCGAGCGCGAGGCCGGCCAGCATCGCCCCGACCCCCAGCACGATGCTCAGCGTCGCGTACGTCGTGACCATCGTCGTGCGCCCCTGCTCCAGCCCCTCGACGATGTCCATCGAGAAGGCCGAGAAGGTCGTGAAGCCCCCGCACAGGCCGGTGGTGATCAGCAGCCGCGTCTGGTCGCTCATCGCGCCCTGCAGGCCCATGCGCATCGCGATGCCGAACACGAACGAGCCCACGACGTTCACCAGCAGCACGCCCAGCGGAAACCCCGCGGTCACGTGCCGGGCCGTGAGCGAGACGAGGATCGCGCGCAGCGCACCACCAACCGCGCTGCCCGCGGCCACGACCAGGATCGACTGCAGCGGCGGCATCAGGCCGGCACCACGGTGTCCTGCTCGTATTGCCGCGTGCGCCACTGGCGCGGACGCTTCAGCGACGACAGCACGATGCGGATCGCCGCCAGCGGATCGGCTGTGAACGACAGCCAGAACGTCCAGTGCCGCTCGGCGTACGAGCCCTTCAGCCCGAACGTCAGCAGCACGCGGATCGTCAGCAATGCCACGTTGGTCCAGAACCATGCGGCGCCGACACCGCCGGCGCGCCACTCCGGCACGTGCGCCAGGAGCCCGAGGAGCACCGACGGCAGCGGCAGGAACTGCGTCAGCAGCACGAAGCAGACATCGCCGAACTGCACCAGCGGCGTGGTGCCGTCCTTCAGGTCGATCGAGCGGCCCCATTCGCGCCACATCTGCCCGATACCGTTGTAGGCGCGCACCCCGATGATGCGGGCGCCATCCAGGAAGCCCACGCGGGCGCCGTTGCGCGCCATGTGCCGCGCCAGCGTGACGTCGTCGCACCAGCTCCGCCGCGCGCTGCTGTACCCGCCGTTGGCCAGCAGCGTGGCCCGCTTCGCGAGGAAGCACTGGCCGTTGGCCATCACGCGGTCCGGCGCCGGCGCGCGCTCGCCGGCAGCGCCGAAGCGGTACACCAGCGTCACCAGCATCGCCGGCTGCAACCACTGCTCCGCCACCGTCATCTGGTTGAATCGCGGCGCGAAGCTGACCGCGTCGTATCCCATCGCATCCGCGGCGTCCACGGCCGCCGCCACCAGGCCCGGCTGCGGCGTGGTGTCGGCATCGATACCCAGCACCCACTCCCCCTTCGCGTGCCGCAGGCCGTGCTCCAGCGCCCAGACCTTGCCCACCCACTCCGGCGGGAGCGGGTCGTCGTGCATCGGCACGATGCGCGGGTCCTGCGCGGCGGCGGCCTGGATCAGCGCCCAGGTCCCGTCGGTGGAGCGGCTGTCGACGATCAGCGCCTCCAGCATCGCGGGCCCCTGCGCGCGCAGGCCGTCCAGGCAGGGGCCGATGCGGTGCACCTCGTCCAGGCTGGTGACCACCACCGTGACGCGGCCGGCGTGGGCGTTGCCGGTCAGCGGCGGGATCGGCGGCCGGCGGGTCCGGCCCGGCAGCAGGCGGAGCACCAGCAGCAGGGTGGCGCACCCCTGCAGGACGACCAGGGAGGCGAGCACAGCGGAGGCAAGGGTCACAGGGCGAATGTGGTCGATCCCGCCGGCGATTGGCAGGGGGAACTTCCGCGCCGCGTCCGGCATACCTTTGTCGCTGCGCCAGCGCCTGCCCGCGCCGTGCGGCTCACCCCATTCACACAGGTTCGGATTCCATGCGTCGTCTCCTCACGCTTTCGGCCGTTCTCCTCACCACTGCCGCTCCGGCGCTCGCCCAGGGTGGCATGACCATGGCGGCACCGGCCGGCGGCCGGATGTCCGTCGCGCCGTCGGCCCGCGGTCGTGCGGTCATGGACATCTCCACCGGCGTCCGCGGTGCGGCGCCGCTGAAGGTCACGATCGACTACGGCCAGCCGTTTGCGCGCGGCCGTGCCGTCGAGGGCGGACTGATCCCGAACGGCGAGGTCTGGCGCACGGGTGCCAACTCCGCCACCTCGCTCACCACCGACGTGACGCTCCGCATCGGCACCCTCACTGTGCCGAAGGGGTCGTACACGCTGTTCACGCTGTGGACGCCGGCGGCCGGCATGCAGCTCATCGTGAACAAGCAGACTGGCCAGTGGGGCACCGAGTACAAGCCGGACATGGACCTCGGCCGCGCGCCGATGACGGCGAAGACCCTCGCCGACGCCCGTGATGCCTTCACGATCGTGCTCGAGCCGACGCCGGCCACCGCTGGTCCGGCAGCGGGCGTGCTTCGCCTGACGTGGGGCCGGACCGAGTTCTCGGTGCCGGTGACCGCCGTTCCCTGACCGGCTGACCGCGGTCCCGCCCCACGTGGCGGGACCTGACACTCCGCTGTCTGCCGAGCCGGCCTGACCGTGCCGGCGCGAGTGCCCCGGACCTGTGCCGCGACGCTATCTTCCGCGCCGTTGGCACAGGTCTTCGCATTCTCCGCCGCACCCACAGCCATGTCGAATTCACGACTGCACAAGCTCCACGCTGCCGGCCAGAGCGTGTGGCTCGACTATATCGACCGGACCATCCTGTCCGAAGGCGGCCTCACCCGCCAGATCGCCGACGATGCCCTCACCGGCATGACGTCGAACCCCACCATCTTCGAGAAGGCGCTCGCCACCGGTACCGCCTACGACGCGCAGCTCGCCGCCGCACCGGAGCAGCTCACCCCCTGGCAGCTCTTCGAGCTCGTCGAGAGCGATGACGTGCGCACCGCCTGCGACCAGTTCCGCGCCGTCTACGAGCAGTCCGGCGGCACCGACGGATACGTGTCCATCGAGGTCTCGCCGAACGTGGCGCATGACGCCGATGCCACGGTCGAGGAGGCGCACCGGCTCTGGAAGCTGGTGAACCGTCCCAACGTGATGATCAAGGTGCCGGGCACCGAGGAAGGCTCGAAGGCGCTCCGTCGCCTGATCGCCGATGGCCTGAACGTGAACGTCACGCTGCTTTTCGCCGTGGATGCCTACGCCCGCGTGATCGAGGCCTACCTGGCCGGCCTCGAGGACCGCGTGAAGGCCGGCGGTGACCTGCGCCGCGTGGCCAGCGTGGCCAGCTTCTTCATCAGCCGCGTGGACAGCGAGATCGACGCCCGCCTCGATGCGCTCATCGCCGGCGCCGACGACGCGGCACGCTCCCGCCTCGGCGCGCTCAAGGGCAAGGCCGCGGTCGCGAACGCGAAGCTCGCCTACGCGCTCTTCCAGCAGAAGTTCTCCGGCGCACGCTGGGAGGCGCTCCGCGCCCACGTCGCACGCGTGCAGCGCCCGCTGTGGGCCAGCACCAGTGCCAAGAACCCCGCCTACCGCGACGTGATGTACGTCGAGCAGCTCATCGGCCCCGACACGGTCAACACGATGCCGCCCGCCACGATCACCGCGTTTCAGGATCATGGCATCACTGCCCGCACCGTCGATGCCGGCGTGGACGAGGCACGTGAGTTGCTGCAGGCGCTGGCCAGTGAGGGCATCAGCATGCAGGCCGTCACCGACAAGCTGCTGGCCGAGGGACTCGCCAGCTTCCAGAAGTCGTTCGACACCCTGCTCGCCGGCCTCGAGACGAAGCTGCGCGCGCTCGGCCGCACCCCGGTGGCCACCGTCTGACCCCTGTGCCTGCCGTGCCAACGCCCCAGTGAGGCTGCCCGCGACCTGCAGGCAGCCTCCGGCGCTTTCAGCCCATCGACCGGAATGCAGAAAGGACTCGTCGGAACCATCGCCAGCGCCGCCACCCTCGGTGCCGTGTTGTTCGCCACCGCCCGCGGCATCCCCTCCGCCGGCATCCCGCCGCTCGGGCCACTCCTCGATCCGGTGCAGGGTGCGGCGGCCAGCGCGCGCTACGCCGACCTGCCGGCCACCGAGGAGGCGCACATCGCCGGCCTCGGTGCCGGCACCACGGTGCTCTTCGATACGCGTGGCGTGCCGCACATCTACGCCGCCAGCAGCACCGACGCCTACCGGGCGCTCGGCTACGCTGTGGCGCGCGATCGTTTCTTCCAGATGGAGCTCACCTATCGTGCCGCCTCGGGCACGCTGACCGAGCTGGCCGGTGCACGCGCCCTCCCGCTCGACCGCGAGGCACGCGGGATCGGGCTGGGGTGGGCCGCGGAGCGGAAATGGGCGGCGCTCGATGCGAAGAGCGAGGGACGACGCGCGATGGAGGCGTTCGCCGAGGGCGTGAATGCGTGGCGTGCGACGATGACGCCGGCGAGCACGCCGGTGGAGTACAAGCTGCTCGGCGCGGCCCCGATGGCGACGTGGGAGCCGAAGTACTCGGTGTACCTGCTCATGCGCATGGCCATGACGCTGGCCTACGATCCCGAGGACCTGCGCCGCACGCGCGCCGCGGCCCTCGTCGGGCGTGCGGCGGCGGATGTGCTCTTTCCGCGCAACATGCCCATCCAGGAGCCGATCCAGCCGGTGCCCGGACGCACCGCCCCACGCGAGGCCTGGTCGGTGATTCCCGCGCCGGGTGCGCCGGACACGTCGATGCTCGTGCCCGCGAAGGCCGCCAGCATGCTCGAGCACACCGCACTCGCGATGCCCGGAAGCGAGCAGACCGGCGACGCGCTTGGCAGCAACAACTGGGCAATCGCGCCGACGCGCACGGCCAGCGGCGGTGCGCTGCTCTCGGGTGACCCGCACCTCGACCTCTCGCTCCCGTCGATCTGGTACGAGGCGCACATGGTCGTGCGGGACTCGCTGGACGTCTATGGCGTGACCTTCCCCGGCTCGCCCACCATCGTGATCGGCTTCAACCGGGACGTCGCTTGGACGTTCACGAACACCGGTGGCGATGTCGCGGACTGGTTCCTCGAGGAGGTCGACAACGCGACGCACCCCACGCAATACCGCCTCGACGGCGCGTGGCAGAAGCTCACGCCGCGCATCGAGCAGTTCCGCACCGCCGGCGGGGCCGTGGTCGCCACCGACACGGTGTACTACTCGCACCGCGGCCCGATGACGCGTGAGAACGGGCGCTTCCTGAGCTTCCGCTGGACGGCGCACGACCCGTCGAATGAGCTCGACGGCTTCACCGCGGCCTCCCGCGCGCGGACGGTGGCCGAGTGGCAGGCGGGGATGCTGCCGTACAAGTCGCCCACGCAGAACATGCTCGTGGCCGACCGCGCCGGCACCATCGCGCTGCGCGCCTACGGGGAATACCCGATGCGCCCGAATGGTGGCGAGGGTGCCTACATCCGCGATGGCCGCACCCGCGCCACCGACTGGACCGGGATGCTCCCGGTGGACAGCATGCCGCAGGTCACGAACCCGGCGCAGGGCTTCATCGTGAGCGCCAACCAGCAGCCGTTCGACCCCGCGGCCGTGTCGCGTTACATCGGTGGCAACTGGCCCGACCCGTGGCGGGCGCTGCGCATCAACGAGCTGCTGCGCGCGGATGACAAGGTCACGCCGAAGCGCATCGAGCAGATGCACATGGACCCGCTGAACGTGCGGGCGCGCCTGCTCGCCCCGTACTTCGTGCGCGCGGCCGAGCGAAGCGGCAACGCGAAACTCGGCGCAGCGGCGGCGATGCTCCGCGACTGGGACTACCGCTACGTGCTCGACTCGAAGGTGCCGGTGCTGTTCGAGGCGGCGATGCGGCGCGCGGTGCGCAACACCTGGGACGAGTTGATTGCCGAGAAGGGCAGGGCGCCCGTGGCGACGCCGGCCACGGTGGTGTTCCTCGAGCTGATGCGCGACTCGACCAATGCGTGGTGGGACGACCATCGCACCGCTGGCAGCGTCGAGACGCGTGACATGCTGCTCGCGCAGTCACTCGGCGATGCCTTCGATTCCCTCAGCGTCACGCTCGGACCGGTGAGCCCGCGCTGGGACTGGAGTCGCACCGGCGGGATCAACGTGCACCACCTGCTGAACCTCCCCGGCTTCTCGCGTGACCACCTCCCCGTCACCTCCGGCTACGGCACCGTGGCCCCCGCGAGTGGCGCGAACGGCAGCCACGGCGCGAGCTGGCGGATGGTCGTCGAGCTGACGAAGGACCGGCGCACCGCCTGGTCGATCTATCCGGGCGGCCAGAGCGGCAACCCGGCCAGCGCGCGGTACGACGACCGGCTGGAGAAGTGGCGCACCGGGCAGCTCGACTCGCTGGTGGTGCCGGAGAGCGAGGGTGCGTTCCCGAAGGCGCGGGTGATGTCCACGTTGCAGCTCAAGCCCTGACCGGCGCGGTGGCGCCGCGGCGGCAGACTCGCCGTCGCTGACGCATCGCCCTTCCGTTCCCACCAACGACACATGTTCTACGCCATCGCAGTCATCCTCTTCATCGCGGCCGAGTTCGTCATCGGCTGGTGGGCGCTCCCCGTGGTCGGGCTGGTGCTCGGTCTCGTAGGGGCGCGCCGGAAGGGCATCAGCCTCATCGTCGGCGCTGCCGGTCTCACCGCCTGGCTCATCCTCTTCGGCTGGAGCGCCCTCGCCGGCAGCCACCTGCCCGATTTCATGGTTGCGCTCGCCAGCAGCATGAAGCTCAAGCCGACGCAGCTCGTCACCGCCATCGCTGCCATCCCGGCACTGCTGGCCACGCCGGCAGCCCGGCTCGGTGCCGGATTGCGCCCGAACCTGCCCGAAACAACCCAGACGAGCCCGCATTGACCGGTTAGTCTCGCTATGTTGACGGCTCGGACACCGGCGCGTGGGCGCGCCGGCTGTGCCGGCGGCTCCGGGTCCCCTCGCGGCGCCGTTCCCATCTCGACGCCGATCCCGTGTCCGTCACTGCCCCGAAGACGAAGATCGTCTGTACGCTCGGCCCCGCCTCCGCCACCCGCGAGAGCATCGGCGCCCTGATCGAAGCCGGCCTGAACGTGGCCCGCATCAACTTCTCCCACGGCACGCACGAGCAGCACGCCCAGACGATCGCGCTCGTCCGCGACCTGGCCCACGAGATGCGCCGCCCCGTCGCCATCCTCGGCGACCTGCAGGGCCCCCGCATCCGCATCGGCATGCTCTCCCAGCCGATGCAGCTCGTCCCCGGGCGCGAAGTCGTCCTCGCGCACGAAGGGGAAGAGGAGGCCGGTGACATCCCGGTCACCTACACCCAGCTCTCGCACGACGTCGGCCCGGGCAGCCGCATCCTGATCAACGACGGCCTCCTCGAGCTGCGCGTCATCCAGGTCCTCGGCAAGCGCGTCCGCTGCGAGGTCGTTTTCGGCGGGGAGCTGAAGAGCAACAAGGGCATCAACCTCCCCGGCATCGCCGTCTCGGCCCCGTCCATCACCGAGAAGGACCGCGCCGACGTCGCATTCGCGGTCGAGCAGGACCTGGACTACATCGCGCTCAGCTTCGTGCGGCGCGCCGAGGATCTCTGGCAGCTCCGCGGCCTGGTGCCGAGCGACATGATGATCGTCGCCAAGGTCGAGAAGGACGTTGCGCTCAACAACATCGAGACGATCGTCGAGGCCGCCGACGCCATCATGGTCGCCCGCGGTGACCTCGGTGTCGAGTTGCCGTTCGAGCGTGTCCCCGTTGCCCAGAAGCAGATCATCGCCCTCTGCAACCGCATGGGCCGCCCGGTGATCACGGCCACGCAGATGCTCGAGTCGATGATCACGCACCCGCGCCCCACCCGCGCCGAGGCCTCCGATGTCGCGAACGCGATCCTCGATGGCACCGACGCCGTGATGCTCTCGGCCGAGACGGCCGCCGGCGCCTACCCGCGCCTCGCCGTCGAGGCGATGCAGCGCATCATCGTCGAGATCGAGCAGCGTGCCAAGCTCGAGGTGGCGAAGAAGGAGCAGCGCCGCCTGCCGGAGCACAAGCACGAGGTGGCCGAGGCCATCGCTTCCGCCGTCGCGGCGGCGGTGAAGATGCTGCAGGCACCCGCCATCGTCTGCTTCACCAAGAGCGGCTCCACGGCACGCGTCGTCTCCAGCATGCGGCCGGCGGTCACGGTCGTTGCCTGCACGGACCTCGAGAAGACGTATCGCCAGCTCGCCCTCGTCTGGGGCGTGCAGCCGGAACTCGTGCCGCGCCACGACAACTACGATGCGCTCATCGTCGAGGGTATCTCGGCGGTCCGCCGCCTCAACCTCGCCGACCCGGGCGACCACATCGTGGTCACCGCCGGCGTGCCGTTCGACACGCCCGGCACCACCAACTTCATGCGCGTGGAGACGGTGTGAGACTGACCTTCCTCGGCACCGGAACGAGTTTCGGCGTGCCGCAGGTTGGTTGCCACTGTGCCGTCTGTCGTTCCCCCGATCCGCGCGACAAGCGCACGCGGGTCGGGGCCGTGGTCGAGTCGGCGGGGGGCACCCGCCTCCTGCTCGACACCCCGCCCGAGTTGCGGATCCAGCTCATCGCCAACGGCATCGACCGGGTGGACGCCGTGCTCTTCACGCACGACCACGCCGACCACACCCACGGGCTGGACGACATCCGCGCATTCTCCGTGCGCCGCGATGGCCCGCTGCCGCTGTACGGCTCGGCCGCCACCATGCGGAGCCTGCACGAGAAGTTCCGCTACGTGTTCGACGAGACGATGCGGCCGATGCCCGGCACGGCCAAGCCGGAAGGGCAGACGTGCATCATCGAGCCCGGCATCCCGCTCACCATCGGCGACATGCAGGTGCATCCGTTCACCGTGCCGCACGGCCGCTTCGACGTCACCGCGTTCCGCATCGGGCCGCTCGGCTACGTCACCGACGCCAAGTCGCTGCCGGCGCAGGGGATCGGCATCCTGCGCGGTGTGAAGGTGCTGGTGCTGAACGCGCTGCTGCGCACCGCGCACCCCACGCACCTCAGCATTCCCGAGGCGATCCAGGTGTCGCGCGAGGTCGGCGCCGAGCGCACGTACCTCACCCACCTGACGCACGAGAACTTCCACGCCGACCTCGAGGCCGAGCTCCCCGCCGGCATCGCGCCGGCATTCGATGGCCTCACCGTGCGCGTCGAGTAGCGCGCCGTTCCGTTTCCGGAGACCTGTCCGTGGCAACGCAGTTCGACTTCACCAACATGCTGGCGCCGGCCTGCCCGGGCGCCCTCCCGGCCGACACGCTGTCCGCGTCACAGGCGGCCTTCACTGCTGCCGTCGCCGACGTGAATGCGCGGCGGTCGGCCGGCACCCTCGGCTTCCCGGTGCTGCCCGAGGACGCGGCGCTGCGTGTCGCGCTCGAGGCCGATGCCCTCGCCTCGCGCGACGAGATCGACGACGTCGTGCTTTTCGGCATCGGCGGATCGGCCCTCGGCCCGAACATGTTGCGGAGCGCGCTCTGCCCGCCGCGCTGGAATGAGCTCGACCGGGCCGGCCGCGGCGGCTGGCCGCGGCTGCACGTGATGGACAACGTCGATCCCGTCACCATGGGCGCGCTGTTCGACCGCGTGGACCTGACGCGCACGCGCGTGCTGGTGATCTCCAAGTCCGGCGGCACCGCCGAGACGATGTCGCAGTACCTCGTGGTGCGCGAGAAGCTGCAGGCCCTCGGCCCGGAGTGGCCGGCGAAAGTCCTGCGCTTCATCACCGACCCGGCGAAGGGCGTGCTGCGTGCGATCGCGAAGAGCGACGGCATCATCACCTACGACATCCCGTCCAGCGTCGGCGGCCGGTTCAGCGTGCTCTCGGCGGTCGGGCTGGCCCCGGCCGCGTTCATCGGCATCGACATCGACGCGCTCTGCGCCGGTGCTGCCGCCATGCGCGTGCGCTGCGAGCACCCCGAGCTGGCGAAGAACCCGGCCGGCGTGTTCGCCGTGCTGCAGCATGCGCACGATCGCACCGGTGGCCGCAGCATCCACGTGCTGATGCCGTACGCGGATGCCCTGCGCGACGTCGCCAACTGGTTCGTGCAGCTCTGGGCCGAGAGCCTCGGCAAGGTGCTGCCGGGTGGTGGCAACGTCGGGCCCACGCCGCTGCCGGCCCTCGGGGCCACCGACCAGCACGCGCAGGTGCAGAACTTCATGGAAGGGCCGCACGACAAGACGGTGACGTTCATCAGCGTCGGCGCGCTCGATCGCGACATCACGATCCCCGCGCTCCACGCCGACTTCCCCGAGCTGGCCTACCTCGGCGGGAACACCATCGGGGCGCTCCTCGACGCCGAGCGTCGCGCGACGGCCGGGGCACTGGCCAGCAGCGGGCGGCCGAACGGCGTGCTCCAGATCCCGCGCGTGGATGCCGCGCACCTGGGTGAGCTGATCATGCTGTTCGAGTTCGCGACCGCCTTCGCCGGGGCGCTCTACGGCATCGACGCCTACGACCAGCCCGGGGTGGAGCTGGGCAAGCAGTTCACGTACGGCATCTTCGGCCGCCCCGGATTCGAGGCCGACCGTGACCGCTTCAACCAGCTGGCCCAGCCCGACCCGTCGTGCAGCGTCTGACGACCAGCCGTTCCCGTGTCACTTGTGTCCCGTGCCGGCCATAGGGAGCTTTCGGGGCTCCCAGTGAAGGTGCTGTGCCCGGGCTCGCTGTCCCAACTTTTCTCCCCACTGAGGTCTTGATGTCCGCTCCCGCCATCTCGTCGGCCCTGCTCGCTGACTGCGTCACCGTGTCCGGGTCGACCGTGACCGTCACGCATCCCGAGCTGCTGGCGACCGACCGCATGGACGCGGTGGTCACTGCCGCCGTCTTCGGCACCGACGAGGAGAAGGAGTACGCGCGCTGGCTGCTCTGGGAAGTCGGGCAGCACGTGGGCACGCGTCCCGCCTCGATCCACGACCTGTACACGGCGCGCGGGGCGGGGAAGACCGGCGGGTACACCGTCCCCGCGATGAACATCCGCGCCGCGTCGTACGACACGATGCGCTCGATCTTCCGCACCGCGATCGCGCTCGATGCCGGCGCCTTCATCCTCGAGATCGCGCGCTCCGAGATCGCCTACACCGACCAGCGCCCCACGGAGTACGTGGCGGTGATCCTTGCCGCGGCGCTGCGTGAAGGGTACCGCGGCCCGCTGTTCGTGCAGGGCGACCACTTCCAGGTCAACCACAAGAAGTTCGCGGTCGACCCGGTGCTCGAGGTCAACTCGGTGAAGCAGCTCGTGACCGAGGCCGTCGCCGCCGGCTTCTACAACATCGACGTCGATACCTCCACGCTGGTGGACCTCTCCAGGCCGACGCTCGACGAGCAGCAGCAGCCGAACTACGTCACCGCGGTGGACATCTGCCGCTTCGTGCGCGCCAGCGAGCCGCAGGGCGTGACGATCTCGCTCGGTGGCGAGATCGGCGAGGTGGGCACCGAGAACTCCACGCCCGAGGAGCTCCACGCCTTCATGTCGGGCTTCACGCGGACGCTGGCCGAGCAGGCGCCGGGCATGGCCGGCCTGTCCAAGATCAGCGTGCAGAGCGGCACCAGCCACGGCGGCACGGTGCTGCCCGACGGCAGCATCGCCGACGTCGCGCTCGACATCGACACGCTGCAGAAGCTCGGCGAGATCGCCCGCGACAGCTACGGCATGTCAGGCGCGGTGCAGCACGGCGCCAGCACGCTGCCCGACAACAAGTTCAACCTGTTCCCGGCGGCGGAGACGGCGGAGATCCACCTCGCCACGAACTTCCAGAACATGATGTTCGACCACCTGCCCGACGCGCTCCGCAAGGAGATCTACGACTGGCTGCTGGTGAACGCGAAGGACGAGCGGAAGGCGACCGACACCGACGAGCAGTTCTTCTACAAGACCCGCAAGAAGGCGATCGGGCCGTTCAAGCGGCAGATGTGGGCGCTGCCGGCCGACGTGAAGGCGACGCTCGCCGCGGCGTACGATGCCAAGTTCACCTTCCTGTTCACGCAGCTGAAGATCAACGGCACCAAGGCCCCGGTGAAGGCGTTCGTGAAGGCACCGCGCCTGCACAAGGTCTTCGGTGCGCCCGGCGTCGTGGCGGCGCCGGATGACGCGGACCTGAGTGACTGAGCCAGCCGTTCCGGCGCCCGCGGCGGCCGCACCCTCCCCGGAGGATGCGGCCGCCGCGTCGTCTCGGGGGCTGCGCCCGCTGCTCGACGCGGCCCTCTCCCGTGCGATCGCGGCCCTCGCGCACGACCTCCGCAACTCCCTCGGCGTGGTCGCGATGCAGGTGGAGGCCATCGCCGCGCGCTCCAGCGTCCCCGCCGGCGACCTGCGGGCGATCCATGGCCATGCGGGCGTCGCCGGCGAGCACATCGAGCGCCTGGCCGACATGACCAACGCGCTGATCGCCTTCGCGCGCGGGCGCACCTCCAGCGACCTCACCGTGATCGTTCGCGAGGCGGCGGCGCTGGTGCCGCTGCGCCCCGTCACGGTCGAGCAGGTCACGGCCGCCAGCGTCGGCGTCGATCCGCTCCTCACGCGCACCGCCATCCTCGAGGTCCTCATCCTCGCCCTCGGCTCGCCCGCGGCTCCCGCCTTCCGCATCCTCGCCGATGCGTCGGGTGGCATCGTCGAGCTCACCGCCGGCCGTGCGTTGGTGCCCGACGAGTCGCTGGAATGGGTTGTGCAGTTCCGGAAGCTTGGCGGACACCTCGATGCCACCGGCGACGGCCTCCGTCTCCGCTTCCCGCCGATCGCCTGACACATGAGCACCGCCATGCCCAACGCCACGATCCTGATCGCCGACGACGAGCCTGCCGTCACCACCCCGCTCGAGGCCGTGCTGAGCGCCGACGGCTACGACGTCGTCGTCGTGAGTGACGGCACTGCCGCGCTCGAGCGGCTGGAGCAGGACGACATCGCCCTCGTGCTCACCGACCTCAAGATGCCGGGCCTGGACGGCATGGCGCTGCTCGAGGCGATCCGGACCCGCGAGCTGCTGGTGGAGTGCATCATCATCACCGGCGAGGCCTCGGTCGACACCGCCGTCGAGGCGATGCGGTTCGGCGCCTACGACTACATCGAGAAGCCGCTCACCAAGCAGAAGCTCACGCGCCTCAAGGCCCTCATCCCGAAGGCGATCGAGAAGGAGGCCACCCGCCGCAAGAACCGCGAGCTGGCCTCGCGGCTGGAGGGGCTCACGAGCTTCGGCGAGCTGATCGGCCAGTCGGAGCCGATGCGCGAGGTGTACGGCCTGATCGAGGCCGTGGCCCCGACGAACGCCAGCGTGCTGGTGCTGGGTGAGAGCGGCACGGGCAAGGAGCTGGTCGCCCGCGCGGTGCACCAGAAGAGCGACCGCGCCAAGGGTCCGTTCTACGCGCTCAACTGCGCCGCGCTGCCGAAGGAGATCCTCGAGAACGAGCTGTTCGGCCACGAGAAGGGCGCCTTCACCGGCTCCGTCAACGAGAAGACCGGTGCGTTCGAGAACGCATCTGGCGGCACGCTCTTCCTCGACGAGCTGGCCGAGATGCCGACCGACATCCAGGTCAAGCTGCTGCGCGCCCTCGAGACACGCTCGATCCGCCGCCTCGGCGGCAAGAAGGAGATCCCGGTCGACATCCGCATCGTGGCGGCGACCAACAAGGACATCCAGAAGGCGATCGCGGAGAACGAGCTGCGCGAGGACCTCTACTACCGGCTCGCGGTGGTGGAGTTCGTGCTCCCGCCGCTGCGCGAGCGCGGCACCGACATCCTGATCCTCGCCGAGGCGTTCCTGTCCCGCTTCGCGAAGCAGAACGGCAAGCGCCTGACCGGCTTCGCCGACGGCGCCCGCGAGTGGATGGCCATGTACCCGTGGCCGGGCAACGTCCGCGAGCTGAAGAACGCCATCGAGCGGGCGGTGATCCTCTCGCGCACCAGCGAGGTCAGCGCCAGCGACCTGCTGCCGCGCCACCTGCGGGGCAGCATCGAGAGCATGGGACCGGTCACCCTGTCGGTGGGCTCGTCGATGGCCGATGCGCGCCGGCAGCTGGCCCTCCGCACCTTCGCCCAGCTCGGCGGCGACGTGCCCAAGGCGGCCGCGATGCTGGGCATGAAGGAGTCGCAACTTCGCGAGGAGCTGCTGGCCCTGCTGGCCCTGCCCGTTCCGTCAGGAGACGGCCCGGATGAGGGGGAGGAGGGGAGTGACCGCGCCGCGGTGCGCCTCGTACGTTCCGATGAGGGCAAGGCGGCGCCCGGGCGCTGAGGCCCGGCGCCGCGCCAGAACTCCAACGCATCCAGCACATGTCTCGCCGCAACTGGGACGATGACGAGCAGGTCATCATCGTCGAGGGCAACGAAAGCTCCGGGCTGTCCGCCTTCATCCTCGGCGCCGCCATCGGTGCCGGGCTGGCCCTGATCTTCGCGCCGCAGTCCGGCGTCGAAACCCGCCAGTCCATCCGTCGCGGCGCACGCAAGGCCGGCGAGGCCACGAAGCGCGCTGGCGAGAAGGTCACCGACGCGCTGGCACAGGCCAAGGCCGACCTCGAGTCACGCATCGACTCGGCCAAGTCGTCCATCGACCTGAAGAAGGTGCAGGTGTCTCGCGCCGTCGACGCCGGCCGCGAGGCCGCCCGCACCGCCCGCGAGGACCTCGAGCGCCGCATGGCCGAGCAGCGCACCGCCCCCGATCGCCTCCGCGAGCACGACAACGGCTCGGCGTCCTAGGCCCTCTGTGCGTCGAACGCCAACGGCGTGACGCAATGGCGCAAAGCGCGCAAGGGACGCAAAGGAGCACCACACCACCGCGGGCGTCGCTCCGTACGGGAAGCAGGGGAATGGAGGGGAACTGCGGTGGCTGTTGCCGTTCCCCTCGATTTCGTCGGCAGTCGTGCAGGCCGAGCGTCGCATGATGCGCAGGGCCAGCCCTTTCTTGCGTCCTTCGCGCCCTTTGCGCCTTGGCGTCAGGCAGTTCCCGGTGCGGCTGACGATGCCGGCGCGACAGGCGGCACGGCGTTGACACCACACGACGGGCAGTACTGGAAGAACGCGTTCTTGCGCGTGTCACAGCTGCCGCACGTGTCGAAGAGCTTCATGCCGCAGTGCACGCAGAAGTTCGTCGTCGCGTTCGGGCCGCCGGCGATCGCGCGCTCGCACCCGGGGCACATGTTCGCGCCCATCTTCTTCAGCGCCTCCTCGTAGCCCAGCGACTGCCGGCGCTCGGTCTCCGTCTGCTGCTCCACCACCTGGCGCTTCGCCAGGTAACGCTGCATCGCACGGATCACGTAGTGGCCCGCCACCAGCGTGAGCACGATCCCCACCACGTAGCGCACGTAGCCGCCGTAGCTCGGCAGGTACGGCACCAGCTCCACGAAGAACGCGATCAGTGCGAAGAGCACGAAGCCGCGCGCCAGCGGCCAGTACTGGCTCTTCCGCTTCCGCGCCAGCAGCCAGATGCCGATCAGCAGCAGCGGCAGCGTGAGCGCCAGGCGAATGCCGAACACGCGCATCTCCTGCCGGAACTGCGCCGCGGCATACTGCGGGCGTGCCGCATCCAGCAGGCGCTCCTCCGCCATGGCCAGCGAGTCCACCGCCTGGTCGACCTGCAGGCGCCGCGCATCGAGCGACTCGAGGGTCCGCTTCGCCTCGCGCTGGCGCGTGCCCAGCGACTCCAGCTCCGCCGTCCGCGTCAGCACCTCGGGGTCCTGCCGCGGGTCGCTCGTTGCGGTGCGGGTGGAGATCCAGGTGTCGTATGCCGCCTTGCGCGTGTCGTAGCTGCTGGCGGTGGAGTCGAACACCAGCTGCGCCGTGTTGCGGCGGTCGTTCACCGAGCGCGCCTCCTCCTGCAGCCCGTTGCGACGCACGCGGATCGGCTGCAGCAGCGCGGGAGAGACGAACTGGTCGAGCGAGAGGGACTGGTCCACCCCCGGCAGCTCGCCGACGATCTTGCCACCGAGCCCGGTCAGGAAACTCGCGAACACCAGGGAGACGGCCCACATCGCGATCGAGAACAGTCGCTCGGGGACGCGCAGGAACTTGAACATGTCGTGGGGCGGGGGGGAGAGCGTCGCGGACATCGCGACGCCGCGACGCCGCGGTGCGCGGCAGACGCCGCCGCACCGCGAACGTCAGGGCTCAGCGGCCGCGCAGCGTGCCGAGGACCGACTGCAGGTTGGTGCCGCGTGCCACCGTCTCGACGCGCTCCTGCACCTTGGGAAACAGGGTCTGGGCTTCCTGCTGGAACCGCGTGAACAGCGTCTTCATGTCGGCGGTCGAGAGCGAGCGCCCCTGCGCGTAATACTGCGCGGCCGCGTGCCCGAGGGCGTAGGTGGCCGCGAAGCTCACCGTCGCCCCCGCCGCCACGCCACCCACGCCGCCGACCATCGAGCCAAGCAGCCCGCCGGCCAGGCGCCCGAGTGTCTTCCGCACGATGCTCTCCATGAACTGCGCGGTCGCGCCCAGGCCGAACGTCGCCGCCAGGTCCTTCACCTGCGCGGCATCGAGCTGCTGCCCATACCGCTGCCCGATCGTGTAGACCATGCGCAGCTGCAGCGGCAGGATCGCCATGTTCGACAGCCGGTCCGGCAGCACCTCGAGCGCGGCGGTCAGGATCGCCTGGTCGAGGATCATCGCGTCCAGCTCACCGGGCGCCGGCACCGGGCCGGCCGCAGTGCCGGGCACCGGCGGCGGCAGCACGGCACCACTCAGCGTGGCCACCGAGGCCACGGCCGACATCTCGCCGGTGTCCATGCCGGTGCCAAGCACGGAGGACAGCTCCTGCAGGAACGCGATCTCCTTCGCGCCGGCGACGCCGTCGGCGTTGCAGACGGCCACCGCGATCTCGTACGCGGCACGACGCGCCGCATCGCTGCTCAGGGACGCCGCGAGCGCACGCACGTCGGCCGGGTCGCTGGCGGCCCGTGCCACCACGACGTCGGCATCGGGCATGCCCATCCGCGTCGCGGCGGCGCTGATCTGCGCCAGCTCGGTGGCGTCGCGGGTGCCATCCACCACGGCCGCCTGTGCGGCGATCGCGATGATGGTGGCTGCATCGGTTGGGTTCATCGGGCGGATCCGGTTGGGAGAGGGCAGGGGCGGCGCACGTCAGCGTGTCACCTGTCGTTCACAGCGCGGCGTGCCCGCCTTGGCCGCTTCCAGCAGTTCCACCAGCTCGGTCGTGATGCTCACGCCTTTGTCTTTGGCGTAGAACGCCGACCGGTAGCCGTGCAGCGAATCACCGCTGACGGAGGACCGCGCCTTGTCGGTCCAGTGGCGCAACGGGGCGGGCAGCTCGACGATGCAGCCGGCCTCGGCGCCGGTGGCATCGAGCAGGACGAGCGTCGGTGTCGCCGCGCGGCCGTCCAGCGAACGGTGTGCCTGCTGCACCGCGCGCCCGCCGGCTGATGGCAGCACGATCCGCATCGAGAGCCCCGGCACCGAGTCGGCCAGTCGCGCCGCATACGGCACCGAGTTCATCGAGTCGCCGCACGCATCCACCGCCACCACCAGCAGCTGCCAGCTGCCGCCGACGGCGCGTGCCCGCGCCAGCAACTCCGGCCGCACCGTCGCCTCCGCCTGGAGCCGCACCCACCCGTCGCGGCGCGCCGTCGCGCGATCCACGAACTCGGCGAAGGTCTGTCCACGGGCGAAGAGCGCCGGGAGGGTGCTGTCCACCTGCGGCACCTGACGCAGCGCAGGCAGCGTGGGGCGCGCCACGGGCTGGCAGGCAACGAGGGAGGCGAACAGGACGGCTGCGATCATGACCGGATCATCGGAAGGGGACACACCAGCCCGCGGGCGCGGCGGGCCCTACGCCACAAGATCGCGGCCGGACCGGCTCACGCGCCACACCCACCACATCAGGAGCGGCTGCATGGGCAACCGCAGCCAGAGCACGGCCAGGAAGGGAGTGCCGGCGCCCCGCTCGTGCGCCGCCCGCAACATCTCGATGTTCGCCGGGAGCACCGCCACCAGCAGGGCGATGAGTCCGATCGCCGCCGCCGTCCGCGCGGCCGGCACCAGCAGGCCCGCCCCGCCGAGCATCTCGAATACCCCGCTGACATACACGAGAGCCAGCGGGCTCGGCAGGTACGCAGGCATCATCGCGAGGTAGAAGCGCGGCATCACGAAGTGCAGCGCCCCCGCCAGGATGAACACGAGCCCCGTCACCAGCAGCGACATGGGCATCAGGGGCGCCCGGCGACCGGCGCCGTCGGGACGCTCACGCGCCGAGCGTCGCGAGGTCGATGACGAACCGGTACTTCACGTCACCCTTCAGCATCCGCGCATAGGCCGTCTCGATCGACTGGATCGGGATCAGCTCGATGTCCGACGTGATGCCATGCTCGCCGCAGAAGTCGAGCATCTCCTGGGTCTCCTTCAGGCCGCCGATCAGCGAGCCGGCCAGTGAGCGGCGCCCGCCGATCAGCACGAAGGGGTGCACCGTCGGCGGTGCGTCGGGCACGCCCACCAGCGTCATGGTGCCGTTGCGCGTCAGCAGGCCCAGGAACTGGTTGATGTCGTGGGGCGCCGAGACGGTGTCGAGGATGAAGTCGAAGCGTCCCGCCTGCGCCTTCATCTGCTCGCGATCGGTGCTCACCACCACCTCGTCGGCCCCGAGGCGCCGGGCATCCTCCACCTTCGACAGCGAGGTGGTGAACTGCACCACGTGCGCACCGAAGGCCTTCGCGAACTTGAGCCCCATGTGCCCCAGTCCCCCCAGCCCGACGACGCCGACCGTCATGCCCGCGCCCACCTTCCAGTGGCGGAGCGGGGAGTAGGTCGTGATGCCGGCACAGAGCAGCGGCGCCACCGCGGCGAGGTCCAGGCCGGCGGGGATCGTGAGCGCGAAGGCCTCGTCCACCACGATGTCGTTGGCGTAGCCGCCGAAGGTGAGGGCGCCCTGCGTGTCCTTGCTGTTGTACGTGAAGGTGGCGCCGGCGGTGCAGTACTGCTCCTCGTGCTCCTGGCAGCTCGGGCAGGTGCCGCACGAATCCACCAGGCAGCCCACGCCGGCACGATCACCGACCTTGAACTTCGACACCGCGGCGCCGACGGCCGTCACGGTGCCCACGATCTCGTGGCCGGGCACCATCGGGAACAGCGCGCCGCCCCATTCGTCGCGCACCTGGTGCAGGTCGCTGTGGCACACGCCGCAATAGGCGATCTCGATGCGGATGTCGGTCGGGCCGGGCACACGGCGCTCGAACGTGAATGGCGTCAGCGGCGCTTTGGCCTGCAGCGCCGCATATCCTCGTGAGGCAGTCATCTCGTCCCGGTCCGTGTCGTGGGTCTTCGTGCGCGGTGTCCGGGTAAATTACCCTGCCAGCCCCGCGGCCGCTCGTGCCCGACCCGCCGGCGTGATTGTGCCGGTGCCGCCGGACGGCGATCGTTCCCGGTCGGTCGTGCACCGGGGCTCCCACCTTCATCACACGTCACCAGACGCATGAGCGAACTCATCTCACTCGACGCCGGTTTCGCAAAGATCGACCAGCACTGGTATCCGCGTGTCGCGGCGGAACTCAATGGGCAGCAGGTGCGGCTGGTGAAGATCCTTGGCGAGTTCGACTGGCACTCGCACGAGCACGAGGACGAGCTCGTCCTCGTGCATCGCGGCACCTTCGACATGCAGTTCCGCGACCGGACCGTCACGATCGCGGCCGGTGAGATGATCCTCGTGCCGCGGCGCGTGGAACATCGTCCCGTTGCGCACACGGAATGTGAGGTCGTGCTGTTCGAGCCGGCCGGCACGGTCAACACCGGCAACGTCGTGTCCGAACGGACGCGATCGACCCTGGAGCCGATCTGATCGCTGCCGCAGCACACGCCTGCCCCCGGCCCTCATGACCGGTCCACGTCCGCGTGACCGCCGCAAGTCCGGCCCCACGCCACGGCGCTCCGGCACCCCGGTGGCCTCCGCCCCGGCGCGCCCGCCCCAGTCACCCATGCAGGTGGTCCGTGCCTTCAGCGGACAGGTGTGGAAGGCACTCGGCGACGACGACGTGATGTTCCTCGCGTCCGGCGTGTCGTTCAACCTGCTGCTCGCCGTGGTGCCGTTCGTGCTGCTGCTGGCCTCGGTCTCGATCCTCTTCCTCGGCAGCACGCCGGAAAGTGCAGCCGACACGGCGCTCGGCTTCCTCGATCGCCTGCTGCCGTCGCAGAACTGGGGCGAGGGAGACGCGGTGCGCAACACCGTCCGCGAGATCGCGCGCGTCAGCGGCTCCGTCACGCTCTACTCCGCCATCGGCTTCCTCTGGTTCTCGACGCGCGTCTTCAGCTCCATGCGCAGCGTGTTCCAGCGCACCTTCGACGTGCCGCGTGAGCGCGGCATCCTGCACGGCAAGCTGTTCGACGTCGTCTGCTCGCTGATCGCCGCCATCGGCATCACGGCCTACGGCTCGCTCACCGCCTACATGCTCGCCGCCTCCACCCGTGGTGCGGCGGTGCTGATGCATCTCGGCGTGCGCGAGGACGTGATGGGCCCGATCGAGTACCTGTTCGGCCGCCTGGTTGCCTTCCTCCTCGTGGTGCTGCTCTGCTTCGCCGCGTACCGGCTGGTGCCCAACCGCCCGATTCCGTCGCACACGGCCTGGGTCGGCTCCGTCACCACCAGCCTGCTGTTCGAGCTCGCGCGCACGGTGTTCGGCCTCTACGTGCGTGCCTTCACGCCGAGTTCCCTCTACACCGGCGCCATCGCGACGCTGGTCGTCGTGACGCTCTGGACGTACTACGCCTCGCTCATCTTCATCATCGGTGCCGAGGTGGCGCAGGTGGTGGAGCTTCGCCGCCTCCCGCCGCCCGCCCCGCCATGATCGACCTCCGCAGCGACACCGTCTCCCGTCCCACCGCGGCGATGCGCGCGGCCATGGCGAATGCGGAGGTGGGCGACGACGTGCTCGAGGGCGACCCGACGGTCCGCGCGCTGGAGGAGGACGTCGCGCGGCGGCTCGGCATGGAATCGGCGCTCTACTTCCCGAGCGGGACGATGGCGAACCAGACCGCGATCTGGCTGCATGCCGAGCCGGGCACCGAGGCGCTCTGCGACGCGCGCGCCCACGTCTACGACTGGGAGGGCGCCGGCGCCGCTGTGCTGCGCGGCGTGCAGCTGCGTCCCGTCACCGCCGCCGGTGAGACGATCCGTGCCGCCGATGTCGAGCGCGGCCTGCGTGCTCCGTCACGCTACGCGCCTCGCGCCACGCTGCTCTGCCTCGAGAACACGCACAACGGTGCAGGGGGCGCCGTGACGCCGCTCCCCGACCTGCTGGCGCTCGGCGAGTGCGGCCGTGCCGCCGGCCTGAAGGTGCACCTGGATGGTGCACGGCTGTGGAACGCCCACATCGCGACCGGCACGCCCCTCGCCGACTTCGCGCGGGTGGCGGACACGGTGATGGTGAGCTTCTCGAAGGGGCTCGGAGCACCGGTGGGTGCCGCGCTCGTGGGAACGGCGGCGCTGATGCGCGCGGGGTGGGAAGTCCGGAAGCGCCTTGGCGGTGGCATGCGGCAGGCCGGCATCATCGCGGCCGGCGCACTCCACGGGGTGCAGCATCACCTGCAGCGGCTGCAGGAGGATCATGCCAATGCGGCGACGTTCGCTGCGGCGGTGGCCGGTGCGGGAGGGGCCCGGCCGGTGGCGCCCGACACGAACATCGTGATGATCGACCTGCGCTCGGGCCAGCGGTCGGCGGATGTGGTCGCCGCCGCACTCCGGGATGGCGTGGCACTCAGCGGCTGGTCCGCCACACGGGTGCGCGCCGTGTTCCACCTCGACGTCTCGTCGGCCGATGCTGCGGCGGCAGGTGCGGTTGTCGCACGGGCGCTGGCGTCGGCCTGAGCGGTCAGCCGTTTCGCGTGCTCGGCTGGGTGTCGGAGGTTGGCGTCGGAGGTTGGCGTCGGGTGCTGGGCGTCGGTGGTGGGCAGCGATCGTCAACAGGGTTCACGCGGAAAACGCGGAAAGAAGAGAGAGGAAAAGCCACTGCAACAGCGTTTCATGGGAACTGCCCTCGCATGGCAGAGATCGCCGCAGCGAGCGAGTCGTTCCCATCGATAGCGGTTGCCGTTGCTGTTGCTTTTCCTCGCAGTTCCTTTCCGCGTTTTCCGCGTGAACCCTGTTGACGATCCCCCGCCAGCGCCCGATCAGCCGTCCCGCGCCACGGTCCCCGGATCCGGCTCCACGAACGGACTCGACGCGGCCGGGTACACGGACTAGATTCTCTGTTGCTCCAGGTCCCGGAGGGCGCCAGCCCGCTAACCGCGTCAGGACCGAGAGGTAGCAGCGCCGTGTGGTGTCTTGCGTTGCTCCGTCAGGCCTGGAGTATCGCGCGGCCGTTCGAACGTCCGGGAGCCGGACGGCGACGCCGCGCGAGTCGTTTGTGGTGATGCGGCGCGTCGCGTCGCGCCACCCGTGCCCCGGTCACCGCCACGCCGGCCGGCCCTTGCGCCCCCCGGGAGGACTCCCAGCCCGTGATCGCGCTCGCCCGCAAGTACCGCCCCCGAAACTTCGCGCAGGTCGCCGTGCAGACGCACGTGTCGAACACGCTGAAGGGTGCGATCGCCCGCGACCGGGTCGCCCACGGCTACCTGCTGTGCGGGCCCCGCGGCACCGGCAAGACCACGCTCGCGCGCGTGCTCGCGATGGCGCTCAACTGCGAGAACCGCGCGACGCGGGACGACGGCGAGCCCTGTGGCACCTGCGGGGCCTGCACCCGCATCTGGAGCGGGAGCGCCTCCCTCGACGTGATCGAGATCGACGCCGCCTCCAACCGCGGCGTGGACGACGCCCGCGAGCTGCGTGAGCGCGCGATGTACGCCCCGTCCACCAGCGACGGGTACAAGGTCTACATCGTGGACGAGGCGCACATGCTCACGCGTGAGGCGTGGAATGCACTCCTCAAGATCCTCGAGGAGCCGCCGCCGCGGGTGGTGTTCGTCTTCGCCACCACCGAGCCGCAGAAGATCGCGCAGACCGCAGCACCGGTGCTCAGCCGGCTCCAGCGCTTCGACCTCCGTCGCATCAACCCGGCGGAGATCCGCGACCGGCTGGCGGCGGTGCTGGACAGCGAAGGGGTGCGCTACGAACCCGACGCGCTCCAGATGCTGGCGCGGGCGGCCGATGGCGGCCTGCGCGACGCCCTCTCGCTCACCGACCAGGTGCTCGCCTTCGGTGACGACGGCATGCTCACCTCGGCCCGGGTGCGCGACGCCCTCGGGCTGGTCCCGGAAGACGAGCTCCTGGCGCTGCTGGCGATCATCGCCGAGCGCCGCGCCGGCGACGTGTTCGAGGCCATCGAGCGGCTCACGAACCTGGGCGTGGACCTCCAGCTGCTGCTGAGCGGCCTGGGTGACCTGGTCCGGGCGCAGCTGGCCATCGTCCTCGGCGGCGATCCGGGGGCGGTGTCGACGGCGGTGCGCGAGCGGCTCACCGCCATGGCGCCGCAATGGCGCGCCGGCGACCTGCTGCGTGTGCTGCAGCAGATGGCGGACGTGGAGCTGCGCCTGAAGCGGAGCGGACAGCCCCAGCTCGTGTTCGAGACGCTGCTGGTGCGGCTGGCCCTGCTGGACCGGACCGTCTCGCTGGAGGAGGTGCTGGCGGGGCTTGGTGATGCCGGGCCACGTGCCGTCGCGGCGCCCCGCAGTGCGCCCCCGGTCGCCGCCCGTGCCGTCGTTGCCGAGCCCGTCCGTTCTGCCCCCGCGCCCGACAAGTGGTCGCAGCCAGCGCCAGGCGCACCGGCGGCGGCGCGTGCGGTCAAGGCCGATCCTGCTCCATCGGCGCCCGTCGCGGCGCCCGTGGCCACCGGCGCCGCGGCGCAGCCGTCGGCACCGGTTGCTGCAGCCGCCACCGCGAAGACCGCGGCTCCCCGGGTCGCATCCGCGCCGGAAACCGGGGCGGTGGTCCCGGACCTTCATCGCATCGTGGACGAGTGGGACGCGGTGATCGCCGCGCTCCGGGAGCGGAAACGGGGCATGCTGGCGGCGCTGCTGGAACGTGTGCAGCCCATCGCCGTGACCGCCGGCGGCCTGCTCACCCTCGAGTGTGATGACGCCGGCGACTTTCCGGTCGTGGCCGATGGGCTGCCGCAGGTCACGGACGCGTTGCGCGAGGTGCTGCCGTCGATCACCCGCGTCCAGGTCCGGCCGCCGGCCGACGGGGTGCCCGTGACGCGGGAGCGGCTCACCACCGAAGGGGTGAAGCAGGAGCGCGTGGCGGCGCTGTCGAAACAGGATCCCCTGCTCGGCGCGGCCGTCGAGGCGCTCGACCTCGAACTGCTGGAGTAGGCGCGGCAGCACCAGTAGCTTTCCAGACTTATTTCCCTCGCCCCACCTGACGATGGATATCATGAAGATGTTCCAGCAGGCCCAGCAGATGCAGGGCAAGCTGGCGGAACTGCAGGAAGAGCTCGCGAAGCGCACCGTCACCGGCATGGCCGGCGGTGGCATGGTCACGGTCGACGCGGACGGGAAGGGCACCGTGCGCCGGGTGAAGATCGATCCCAGCCTGGTGACCGGGGGTGATGTGGAGCTGCTCGAGGACCTGGTGACGGTGGCGATCGCGGATGCGCAGCAGAAGGCGGCGGCGCTCGGCCAGGAAGAGATGGGCCGGCTTGCCGGCGGGCTCGGCATTCCCGGGCTCAAGCTGCCGTTCATGTGAGCTGTGGCTGCAATCGACGAGCTGGCGAGCGAACTCGCCCGACTTCCCGGCATCGGCCGCAAGACGGCGATGCGACTGACGTATCACCTGCTCAAGCAGCCGCCGGCCCAATGCCGCCGGCTGGCCGAGGCGCTGGTCGGCCTCACCGAGCGGGTCCGGACCTGTGAAGTCTGCTACAACCTGACCGAATCCCCTCGTTGCCCCATCTGCTCCGACCCCCGACGTGACGGAAACACCATCTGCGCAGTCGAAGAGGCAGCCGATATCGGCGCAATCGAGCGGGCTGCCGAATTCCGGGGGGTCTACCACGTCCTCGGGGGGCGCATCTCGCCCCTCGACGGCGTCGGCCCCGGCGACCTCACGATTGCCGCACTCGTGGACCGGGTGCGGACCGGCTCAGTCACTGAAGTGATCCTCGCGACCAATCCCAGCATGGAAGGCGAAGCCACCGCGATCCACCTGCAGCGCCAGCTGGCGGCCACCGGGGTGCGCATCACGCGCATCGCGCGGGGGCTGCCGGTGGGCGGTGACCTGGAGTACGCGGACGGTGTCACGATCGCACAGGCGCTGTCGGCCCGACGGGAGATGGCATGACCCGCCTGCTCCGTCGCAGCCGCACGCGGGACGCCATGCCGTACGTGCTCGCCGGTTTCGCCGGTGGGCTGGTGGTGGGTGCAGTGGCGTGGCGCCGGCAGCAGGCCAGTGCACACGACCAGCTCTTCGCCGCCTCGGCGGTGCAGCGCGCGGCCGCCCTCGGGTGGCTGTCCCGGACCCCGTCGGTCGAGAACGCGCGACTGCTGCGCGACTACATTCGTTGGGAGCGTCGCCCGACGCTCCGCCGGCGCGGGGAACTCGCGCTGGACCGACTTCTCCTCGCTCTCGAGTCGTGAGCGCCGATATGTCCCGCGCATCGCATTGGTCTTTCACCCAGGACGACGCTGACGCGATCACGCGCATCCTGCTCAACTTCCTCCAGGAGACGAACAGCCGCAGTGCGCTGCTCGTCGACCGGTCGGGGCAGCTGGTCACGACCGTGGGGGAACAGCCGCAGTTCGACGCCACCGCCTTTGCCACGCTCGCCGCTGCCGATTTCAGTGCCAACGACCAGCTCGCCAAGCTCATCGGTGAGACGGACTTCACGACGCTCTTCCACCAGGGGGAGCGTGACTCGATGTACGTGGCCGACGTCGCCCGTCGGCTGATCCTCGTCGTCCTGTTCGACCAGCGGACGACACTTGGACTGGTGCGCCTCCGCCTGAAGGCCGCCATCACCGACCTGAACCAGGTGTTCACGCGGCCGGCGGAGATCCAGCCTGCCGATCTCGGCGCGTCACACCTGCTTGCCGGTGCCGAAGACGACATCGACCGGCTCTTCAGCTAATCAGCCCACCAGAACATGTCGGTCATCAACTACGCGTCACGCGAGATCAACTGCAAGATCGTCTACTACGGTCCCGGGCTCGGCGGCAAGACCACGAACCTCGAACACGTGTATGCACGCGTCGCCCCCGACACGCGCGGCAAGCTGATCTCGCTGGCCACCGAGAATGAACGCACCCTGTTCTTCGACTTCCTCCCGGTGGATCTCGGCACGATCCGCGGCTTCAAGACGCGGTTCCACCTCTACACGGTGCCCGGCCAGGTCTACTACAACGCCAGCCGCAAGCTGATCCTCAAGGGCGTGGATGGCGTCGTCTTCGTGGCCGACTCGCAGGTCGAGCGGCAGGAGGCGAACATCGAGGCGATGCAGAACCTGTACGACAACATGGCGGAGTACGGGTACGACATCACCCGCATGCCGTTCGTGATCCAGTACAACAAGCGCGACCTCCCCAACGCCGCGCCGATCGATGACCTCGACGGGCTGCTCAATCCCGGGTTCGAGATCGTCGACCCGGCCCGGCAGCGCCAGATGGCCGACCCCAACAACCCGTCCCGGCTGCTGATCGAGCAGCTCCCGACGGGGGAGTGGATCGAGCGGGTGCCGAGCGTCGAGGCGGTGGCAGTGGCGGGGGACGGGGTCTTCGATACGTTGAAGGCTGTGAGCAAGCTGGTGCTCAAGAGTCTCGCGTCCTCGAGCTGACCCCCCGGGCCCCTCCGCCGTGAACCTCCCGAACGCACTCACCGTCGGCAGGATCGCCATCACTCCCCTGGTGGCGGTGCTGCCGTTCGTGAATGGATCCACCGTGCGGGCGATTGCGTTCCTGCTCTTCGTCGTCGCGGCCGTCACCGATTATGTCGACGGCTACCTCGCGCGCCGCGACAACCAGATCACGACCCTCGGCAAGTGGCTCGATCCCCTCGCCGACAAGCTGCTCCTCGTCGGCACCTTCGCGCCGATGTACTGGCTCATGCGCGGCGCACCGATCCTGCAGCCTGCCGGCCACTCGATTCCCCCGGATGGCCGGTTTCCGTCGCTGCTGGCCTCGATGTGGGTGTCACTGCCACTCTGGGTCGTGATCGTGGTCCTCGGCCGCGAGGCGTTCATGACCGCCTTCCGCGAGGTCGCCAAGCGCCGCGGCGTGGTCATCTCCGCCATCGGCCCCGCCAAGTGGAAGACCACCTTCCAGAGCATCTGGATCGGCGCCGCCTACTGCTGGTTCTTCGCCGCCACGCTGGCGAAGGAGCAGGGGTGGGGCGGCGACTGGTGGGCCGCCTTCGCGCAGTTCAACGGCGCGGTCATCGCGCTCAGCATGGTCGCGGCGGTGGGCCTCACGCTCTGGTCGCTGGGCCTCTACGTCCAGCGCTACGGCAGCGTCATCGCGGCGCCGACGCGGAGTCACGCGGGCTGACCGGGCCTCCGTTCAAGGGGACGGGGATCTTGAGTTCAAGGGGACGGGGATCTTGAACCGGCGTGCGTTCAAGGGGACGGGGATCTTGAGTTCAAGGGGACGGGGATCTTGAACCGGCGTGCGTTCAAGGGGACGGGGATCTCGAGTTCAAGGGGACGGAGATCTTGAACGGAGCGGTGGAGCGGTGCGGCTCGTGTGATTGCTGGTTCTCACGGAGGCACGGCGCCCACGGAGGACACGGAGGAACAGCGACAGTTTTTTCGGGAACTGCGCGTCCATGGCAGTGATCGCGGCGCGCCCGGGCTGTTCCATTCCTTCTCTGTCGGCGTTCTCCGTGTCCTCCGTGAGCGCCGTGCCTCCGTGGGAACGAGCGATCACAGGGGCCTCACCGACGCATCGATCCACCGCACCAAGCGTCCAATCCGTTCAACGGAACGGGGATCTCCGCGCCCGCGCGCATCACACCATCGTCACACCGCAATGAGCCAATCCGTCGAGATCGTCACCATCGGTGATGAGCTCTTGCTCGGTACGACCGTCGACACCAACGCCGTCTTCCTGGCGCGCGCCCTGGGCGAGATCGGCGTGCCGATCGCGCGCCGCGCCACGGTTGGGGATGATCCGGACGAGATCACCGACGCG
The DNA here is from genome assembly GCA_020851035.1 of Gemmatimonadaceae bacterium. Classification (NCBI taxonomy): domain Bacteria; kingdom Pseudomonadati; phylum Gemmatimonadota; class Gemmatimonadia; order Gemmatimonadales; family Gemmatimonadaceae; species Gemmatimonadaceae bacterium. The sequence goes on from JADZDM010000025.1 coordinate 41,038, forward strand.
GTGCGCCAGGCGCTCGAGCGCACCGGCGGGGTGATCACCACCGGCGGGCTCGGACCCACGGCCGACGACCTCACGCGCCCCGTGCTCGCGAAGCTGTTCGGCCGGGAACTGCGCGAGGATCCGGCGATCGTCGAGGCGCTGCACGCACTGTGGGCCTCGCGCGGACGGGGCGGACAGCTCCCGCCGTCCAACCTGCAGCAGGCGCTCGTGCCCTATGGCGCCGAGGTGCTCCACAATGCGCAGGGCACCGCGCCGGGCCTGAAGCTCACCGATGCTGCGGGGCGATGGGTGATCATGCTGCCCGGCGTCCCGCGCGAGCTGCGGCACATGACCACCACGCACATCGTGCCCTGGCTCGCCGCGCGCGGCACAGGCACCGTGCTGCGCTCGCGCACCGTGCGCACCACCAGCATCTCGGAGAGTGCGCTGGCCGAGAAGCTCGGCCCGCTGCGCCGCGAGGTGGAGGGACTGCCGCTGGCGTTCCTGCCCGGCCACGATGGCGTGGAGCTGCGGGTCACTGCGCGCGGGCTCGCAGCCGACGAGGCGGCGCAGCGCCTGGATGCCGCGGTGGCGTCCATCCGCGAGATGGTCGGCGTCCATGCCTACGCCACCGACGGCATGCCGATGGCGAAGGTCGTGCTCGACCTCTGCGAGGCGCATGGGGACACGATCGCGGTGGCTGAGAGCTGCACCGGCGGGCTGCTCGGGGCCCGGCTGACCGAGATTCCCGGATCCAGCCGGGTGGTGCTCGGTGGCGTGATCGCGTACTCGAACCAGGTGAAGGAGCAGGAGCTGCTGGTGTCGGCCGAGGACATCGACGTGCATGGCGCCGTGAGCGAGCCGGTGGCGATCCAGATGGCGCGCGGCGCGCGCGGGGTGACCGGTGCCACGATCGGTGTCGGCATCACGGGCGTCGCGGGCCCGGACGGCGGCACGGCCGACAAGCCCGTGGGGACGGTCTGGATCGCGATCGACGTGCGTGGGGAGGTCATGACGAACCGGGCCGTCTACATCGGGGACCGCGCTGAGGTCCGGCACCGGGCGAGTCAGGCCGCCATGGACCTCGTGCGGCGGGCGTTGCTGGCGGCGGGGTGAGCCGCCGGGGGCACGGGGTTCAAGGGGACGGGGATCTTGAACGGGAGCCCGTTCAAGGGGACGGGGATCCCGCGTTCAAGGGGACGGGGATCTTGAGCGGGAGCCCTTCAAGGGGACGGGGATCTCGAGTTCAAGGGGACGGGGATCTTGAACGGGAGCCCGTTCAAGGGGACGGGGATCTCGAGTTCAAGGGGACGGGGATCTTGAACGGGGGCCCGTTCAACGGGACGGGGATCGTGACCCGGGCCCGCTCCTCCGCCGCTCGCACCGATGTGCCTCGGCGCCGAATGACACATCGCGAACCGGGCTGCGTACATTTGACAGCCCGGCACCGCCGGCGCTCCCCCGTCCTGCCAGAGCGGCAGGGTCTGGCGGAACGCCGGTTGCACTGAGTGGGATCACACTCGCCAGAGCCTGCCTGCGCCGACCGTCGCGCGCCTGACCCTTAGGAGTCTCCTGATGGAAGAACACACCGCCGCCTCCGAGCCGATGCACGACGGGCTGACCGACCACTCCGCCGTCGAGACGCCCCTCCAGGCGGCCGAGATCGAGGCGCTGCGGGCGCAACTCGACACCGCCAATGACAAGTACCTGCGCCTGGCGGCCGAGTACGACAACTACCGCAAGCGGACGATGAAGGAGCGGATGGACGAGCGGGGCCGCGCCCAGGCCGACCTGGTCAAGCTCCTCATGGATCCGCTCGACGACCTCACGCGCTTCGCCAACGTCGACGTCACCAGCGCCAACGTGCCGATGATGGTCGAGGGCGCCGCCCTCGTCGCGCGCAAGGTCTTCAAGGAACTCAACGCCGGCGGCCTGACGGTCATCGACCCCGCCGACCAGGCCTTCGACCCGGCGATGCACGAGGCCGTCACCACCCAGCCCGCCGCCTCGCCCGAGCAGGACCACACCGTCGGCGCCGTCTACCAGGTGGGCTACATGTACAACGGCATGCTGCTCCGCCCGGCGCGCGTCGTCGTGCGGCAGTGGAACGGCTGAGCCGCCGCACCAGCGTGTCCACCCCTTCGCGCTGACGCGCGCCCATGGCCGCCCCGAACTCCGACTTCTACGCCACCCTCGGCGTCTCGTCCACCGCCACCGGCGACGAGATCAAGAAGCAGTACCGCCGCCTGGCGAAAAAGTATCATCCGGACTCCAACAAGTCCGACCCCAAGGCGGCCGAGCGCTTCAAGGAGATCTCCGAGGCGTACACCGTCCTCGGCGACGACGCGAAGCGCAAGCAGTACGACGACATGCGGAAGTACGGCGCGGCGTCGAGCTTCACCGATGCCTGGCGCAACGCCTCGTCCAGTGCGCGCCGTGATCCCGGCGCGGGCTACTCCAGCCAGCCCGGCGCGCAGCAGGGACAGCAGCGCTACGAGGACTTCGACATCGGCGGCATCGGTGGCCTGGGTGACCTGTTCGGCAGCGTCTTCGGCACCCGCAAGGGCCCGCGCGCACCGGAACGGGGACGGGACGTGGAGCTCACCGTCGAGATCCCGTTCCGCACCGCGGCCACAGGCGGCAAGGTGCCGGTGGAGCTGGACCTGGTCGAGGAATGCCCCGCCTGCAAGGGCAACGGGGCCGCGCCGGGCGCACAGGTCAAGATCTGCGACGAGTGCAAGGGGCGCGGCACCGTGAGTTTCGGACAGGGTGGCTTCGCCGTGCAGCGGCCGTGCCCTGCCTGCCTTGGCCGTGGCACCATCCCGAGCGAGAAGTGTGGGAGCTGCAACGGCGCCGGCCAGGTCCGCTCGCGTCGCAAGGTGAACATCACCGTGCCCGGCGGCGCCGAGAACGGCACCCGCGTCCGCCTCAAGGAACAGGGGGCGCGCGGCCAGGCCGGCGCGCCGACGGGTGACCTGATCATCACCTTCCAGGTCCTGCCCGACCGCAGCTACACGCGCGAGGGCCTCGACCTGGTCCTCGGCGTGCCGATCAACATCGCGCAGGCCACGCTCGGCTCGAAGATCCAGCTCAAGACGCTGCACGGCACCAAGGTCGCCCTGCGCATCCCCGGCGGCACGCCGAGTGGCAAGCGGTTCCGCGTGCGTGGGCAGGGGATCGAGAAGGAAGGGAAGCGCGGCGACCTGCTCGTGGACGTGGCGATCACCGTCCCCGAGACGCTGACCGAGGAGCAGGAGAAGCTGATGCGCGAGTTTGCCGAAGCCGGTGGGCTGAAGTTCTGAGCCGGAGCGACACCCCGTCGGCGTGGCAGGCGCACGCGGCTGCGATCGAGGCGTTCGCACACGAGACCGGCCTGCGGGCCGACGCCGCGCACGATGCGGCGCACTTGGCACGTGTGGTCGCCATGGCGCGGTCCATCGCCACCGAGGAGGGCGCCGACCTCGATGTCGTGATGCCCGCGGCGTGGCTGCATGACTGCGTGCACGTCGCCGTCACCTCGCCCGATCGGCCGCGCGCGTCGGTGATGGCGGGAGACATGGCCGTCACCTTCCTTCGCGACATCGGCTACGGTGACGTCGCGCTGCTGAACCGTGTGCACCATGCGATCGCGGCGCACAGCTTCAGCGCGCGGATCGCACCACTCACCGCCGAGGCGCGGGTGGTGCAGGACGCTGACCGGCTCGATGCCATCGGCGCGATCGGCATCGCACGCTGCCTGATGCTGGGTGGGCAGATGGGCCGCGTGTTGTATGACCCGGCCGACCCGTTCGCCGAGCACCGCGTGGCGAGTGATGCCGTGTCGAGCCTCGACCATTTCTACACCAAGCTGCTCACGCTCGCAGGCACGATGCAGACGGCGTCCGGCCGGCGCGAGGCGGACCGGCGCACGGCCGTCATGCAGCAGTGGCTGGACGCGTTGCGCCGCGAGATCTGACTGCGACGGCGCCGTGGCCGGCGGACGGCCGCGTCAGCGCACGTTGAAGACGTACTTCTCGAGCTGCTCGATCTGCGCCTCGGCTGCGGTGACCTCGAAGGCGAGGATGTCGCCCGAGGTGACCATGCCGACCAGCCCGCCTTCATGGAGCACCGGGAGGTGCCGGATGCGCCGGACGCTCATCATGGCGCGGCATTCCGGGATCTGCATGTCGGCCGTGATCGTCAGGCATTCGGTGGTCATCACGTCACCCACCAGCGTCGAGGCCGGATCGCGCTGGGCCGCCACCACGCGACGCATGATGTCGCGCTCGGTGAAGATGCCGGCGAGCCGGTCACCGTCCATCACCACCACGCCGCCGATCCCCCGTTCGTTCATCAGGTTGGCGGCGTCGAGCACGGTGTTGGCCGGCGTGACGGAGACGACCCCGGTGCCTTTCCTCGCGAGCAGATCCCGAACGATGGGCATGCCAAGTCCTCGTGAGCGAGTGAGGGGGGAGCATACCCGCGGGTACGGCGGGCCGCCATAGCCAGAACCGGGGAGGGCGCGAACATGAGAGGGCGCACACGGGTGCCGGCCGAGCCGGCCGCGACCGGGGCGTCGCGGTGTTCACCGGCCAGGACGGCTGGTTGACCGCCGCGAGAAGGCCGCGGCAGGCATCGTGGCTCGCCGGCACCAGATTCCGTTGATGGCGACAATTCCCCCTGTGCAGGCGGCGCGACCGTCCGTCCGCTTCGTGGTCGTGGTGGCCGTCATGGTGTGCACGGCCTACCTCTCGGTGTTCACCGCCGACGCGCACCAGGTCACCGTGAGCATCGTCCTCGATGCCGTGGCCAACACGCTGGCGCTCGCACTGGTGGCGCTGGGTGTGCGCTGGTTCACGGATCGGGTGCCGTGGTCACGGGCGGGTGCGTGGTGGTTCCTGCCCGTGCATGTTCTCGCGGCCCTCGCGGCCGCGCAGCTCTCCGTCTGGGCCACCGCGACCGCGCTCGGCCTCGCCACCTGGGTGCAGACGTCGCAGTTCACGCCCACCTGGCTCGGCGGGCGCGGGCTGCACTGGCAGTTGTTCACCGTGGTGTTCGGCTACGCCGCCGTGGCGGGGAGCTGCTATGCGCTGCAGGTGGCGGCTGACGCGCATGACGCCCGAAGCCTGCGACAGGAGGCGGAACTGGCCCGCCTGCGCGCACGCCTCGATCCGCACGTGCTCCTGAACACGCTGCATTCGCTGGTCGAACTGCTGCGCAGTGACGATGCGGCGGCCGAGGAGGCGATCGAGCGGTTCGGGCGCGTGGTGCGCTACGTGAGTGCGCCGCGCGACGCGGCCGGTGACCTCGTGCCGCTGCAGGACGAGTGGTCGCACCTCGAAGACTACCTGCACCTCGAGCAGCTGCGACTCGGTGACCGGCTGCAGGTCGTGCTGCGGCTCGACGACGCGGTGTCCGGCGTGCGGATTCCCGCCGGCTCGCTGCAACCGCTGGTGGAGAACGCCATCGTCCACGGGATCGGGCCGCGTCCCGGCCCTGGATGTGTGTCGGTGCATGCGACGCAGGACGGCCGCGACCTGCGCATCACGGTGGCCGACGACGGGGTGGGCACGACGGTCCCCGCGACGCCGGGATCGGGGAGCGGCCTGTCGCTGGTGCAGGCGCGGTTGCGGGCGTACTTCGGCACGCTCGGCAGCCTGCGCTGGGGGCCGGCCGCGGGTGGGCTGGGGTGGCAGGTGTCGCTGCGCTTGCCGGTCACGACGACATGACGGCCGACGTGTTGCGTGTGGCGATCGCCGAGGACGAGCCGCTGGCGCGACGCGCCCTGCGCCGGATGCTGCAGGAGGATCCCGCCGTCACACTGGTGGCGGAAGTGCACGACGTGCCGGCGCTTGCGGCGCTGCTGCGGACGACGCCGGCACTCGACGTGTTGTTCGCGGACGTCCGCATGCCTGGCGGGACGGTGTTCGACTGCCTGCCGCTGCTTTCGCCCGACATCCTCGTGGTGTTCACGACGGCGCACGCGGAGCATGCGGCAACCGCGTTCGACCTCGATGCGGTGGACTACCTGCGCAAGCCCTTCGGGGCACGGCGCGTGCACGAGGCGCTCGAGCGGATCCGGCGGCGGCGCCAGTCGATACCGGCGCGCACCGAGGCGGGTGGACACCTGCTCGTGCGCGTGGGTGTGCGTGACGTGCCGGTGCGGCTGGCGAGTGTGTGGCGCTTCGAGGGGGCGGATGACTGTGTGCGCGTGGTGACGGCCGATCGCACCTTGCTGCATTCGACCACGCTGCACGAACTCGAGCGCGCGCTGGCGTCGGAGGGTTTCCTGCGTATCCACCGCCGGCACCTCGTGAACACCGGCGCGATCCGGGCGCTGGTGCCGCACGATGCGCACCGGCTCGCAATTGAACTGCCCAACGGCAAGCGTGTCGTCGCCAGCCGTCGTGGCACGGCAGTGCTGCGCGCGTGGTCGCGCAGTGCGGCGGGCCGTGGCGGCGCGGATCAGCCGGGTGGTGGTGCCGGTGGCACGCGTAGTTGAACGCCCTGCTTGAAACGTTCCTGGATGTCCAGCAGGCATGACTCGCGTGCCAGGGGATTGCAGCCGAGGATCAGGAAGCTCGCCTCGTAGCCCGGGCGCAGCACACCGATGCGCCGGCCGGGGAAGATGGCCTGCGGCGTGGTCACGGCGCGCAGCCGGAGCAGGCTCGCCGCGTCGCCTCGCAGCACCTCGTTCAACGCCGTCGCGTCACGCACGATGATGTCGGCGTCGGAGTACGTGTCGGACCCGGTGATGAGCCGCGCCCCGAAGCGCTGCAGCAGGCGGATGTTCGCCTCGAACACCGTGCGCACGCGCCGTTGCGCTGCCGTGTCGCGCGCGCCGCCGCGGGCGAGCCCGATGGTGGTCACGACAGGGATGCCTGAACGGCCGATGCGGCGGGCCAGCGCCTCCGAGAGCCGGTAGCGATCGAGCGTGCTGTCCGCCGCGCTGCCCGCGCCGTAGCCCGGCACGTGTGCGAGTCCGTCGATGCCGCCGTCCATCGCGAGCTGCGCATCGTACGCCGTCTCGACGTGGGCCCAGACCCGGCGCCCCATGGCGTGGGCGGAATCGACCAGCGGGCGCACGACTTCGGTGGCGAGGCCGTAGCTGCCCGCTGCGGTGGAGTCGGTGGCGATGGTGCGACGATGTTCGGTGTCGAGCAGCATCAGCTTGAGGATCGGCACCGTGTCGCGTCGCAGCCGTCGCACGAGCGCCGGCAACTGCGGCAGGCTGTCGAGGGTGAGGTAGACGTCACCTTCCCGCGCGCGGCTCCGCGCCGCCTGCAGCCGCTGGGCCGGCTCGGCCGGGAAGGGCATGCGGAAGAGACCGAGCGATTCGTAGAGCAGCTGCGGGTGCCCGCCGTACGCGGTGATGGGCGTATTCGCGAACACCGCATCCAGACCGGCCGGCGTGTTCACCTCGGCCAGGATCTCGCGTCGTCCGGCGCGGCTGTTGCCAAGCACCTGCACGTAGAAGACGCCACCACGGAGGTACATGTCGCGGATGGTGGCGAAGTTGAAGCGGGCGTCTGGGCTGTGCGTGTGCGCGTCAGCGTAGGGCGGCACCACGAAGCGGCCCTGCATGGGGACGACGCTGTCGGCGGGCTGTCGGGGTCGGGTGACGAACAGTCCGTTGCGGACGAAGCGGGAGCCTGTGGTGAACGTCACACCGTCGAACCAGCGGGCGTTGCGGTATTCGGTGGTGCGGGTGGTGCGGGTGGTGTCAGGTGCGGCCTGCGCGCCGGCGGGGAGTGCCGGGAGGGCCGGGAGGGCCAGGAGGGCGAGCAGCAGGAGCAGTCGCAGGCGCAGGCGCAGGCGTCGGGCGAGGGTGTGCGAGGGCATGCCGGAAGCTGGACGCGCGCGCGGTCCGGCGCCGGTGGGGGCGGTGGCCGGCGCCGGTCAGGGGGCCAGTTGGTCCGGTGGGTGGGCATCGCATTGGACCATCTCTGGCCCCATGACGCGCGTGCAGACCGCACTGACTCAACGGAACGTGACGGAATGTGTATGGCTGTTCGCCAGTGACGACGTCACGACGGTGCGGGTGCCCGCCTTGATCGCCATCACCTGCTCGGACAGCACCGGCACGACGTGGGTGTGCGTCGCGTCGCCACCGAACGACAGCGACACGTCGGCGCCGGCACCGACGTGCCCCGACGCCGGCGCAGCCGCACCACGCCGAGCAGCCCCAATCCGGTTCCCAGCAGTGCGTACGTCGACGGTTCAGGGACGACGTCCATCGACTCGACGCGGATCGTCAGCGTCCCGCTCCCCCACGTGCCGTCCGGCGCGTTCGTGAAGTCGTCCAGTGTCTCGAAGAACTCGAACTGCAGCAGGCCATCGCCCAGCACGGAGAAGTCGGCGCCGGCCAGCACCAGGTCGAGCACACCGCCGGAATCGTAGCTCTTCGTCCCGGAGAAGGTGTCCAGTTCATCACCCACGAGGCCGAGCAATGCCGTGGCCGACGATCCGATCGCCACGTTCATGTGCGCGAGGAAGCTCGGCGCCGTCGCGGTCTGCGTGAAGCTCCAGCCCAGTCCAACGACGCGGGCGTTGGCACCCACGTTCAGCGTCCGGCGGACGTTCATCGGGTCACTGAACAATCCCCAGCTCTGGATGCCGCTCACGTCGAGGACGAAGTCCGTGGTGGTGGCCAGCGCGGCGGGCGGCACCGGTGGTGCAGGCGTGGATGCCTGTGCGGCGGCAACCGGTGCAACGGCCACCAGTGCGAGTGCGGCATGGACGACTGCGCTGCGAATGCCGGCGATCTTCGGGTGCATGGATCGACCTCGGGGGAGAGAGGGAGAGTGGCGAGCGCTGGATGCTCCCTCTCTCTCGCCGAATCCGTCCGGAAGCGGAAATGCCCGGCGCGCTGGCCCGAGCGGGCTCGACTATGGCAAGCGCGAGCCCGACGTCCCGACTCTCAGCGCGCTCCTGCGGCCTGCAGCCGGGCGACGCGCGAGCGCACCTCGGCGGCTCGCGCCGCGACCGGCGGATCGGCGCCGTCCCACAGGCGCAGCAGCTGCCCGTAGGCCGCGATCGCAGCCGGCCGGTCCCCACGAGTCTCATGGCTCTCGCCCAGTCGCCAGAGCACATGCGCGAGCCAGACCGGGTCGCTCGTGCCATACATCTTGTCCACGGTCCGGTAGCGCCGGTACCGCTCGTAGTACGTCGCCGCGGAATCGAACCGCGCGGCTGCGAAGTGTGCGTCCGCGGCAATGGCGTCGAGCCGGTCGGCCGACAGGCCGCTGCCGCCGGCCTGCTGTTGCCGCAGCAGCGTGAGCGCACTGTCCGGGTGCCCCGCGACCGTCGCGATGATCGCCCGCAGCGGCCGGATCAGGCCTGCGAAGCTCCGACGCGCCACGGTGTCGCGCAGCCGTTCCATCGAGTCCACCATCGCCCCGGCAAGGACCGGTCGCTTGGCAAACGCGTATCCGAGGGCAAGCGGGTAGTACGGACGATCCATCTCAGGCACCTGGTCCAGCGCATACCGCCGCCTCGCGCGCTCGATCACGGCGAGCGCCGAGTCGGGCTGGTCGAGCACACGCGCCAGCACGATGGCCTCGGAGGTTGCGTCCTCGAGCGCGAGCTGCGCCGGGGGGCTCCCGCTCATGGCGGCAGACTTCGCGCCGAGCGACGATGCGAGCGCCAGCTTGCCGCGCGTGGATGCGATCGCATTGCCGTTGATCAGTCCCATGAACTGTGCCGCGGGATTCCGGTCCTCGAGCTGCTGCTGCGCGACGCGTTCCGCCGCCGCGTAGTCACCGCGCAGCCACGGCAGCATCGGCTGCAGCGTGAGCAGGCGGGGCGAGAGCATGCCGGCGCGCATCGCCTGCGCCAGCCGGCCCTCCGCCTCCGCATCGCGCCCCTGCATGGCGAGCGCCGCGATCAGTGTCGCGGTCTCGTCGGCATCGAGCGAGTCGCGTGCTTCCGACGCCTGCAGCAGCTGCACGGCGCCGGCGTGGTCGTCCACGAACATCCGGAGCATCGCGAGCGGGCCGCGCACGCTGCCGGTGTCGCCGTAGATCATCGCCTGCCGATAGTACCGCTCTGCGGCCGCCGGATCGGCGCCGGCGCCGATGCCGAAGTGCTGTGCGGCCACGAACGCGGCTTCTGCCGGCGGCAGCTTGTCGCGCAGCCGGTAGGCCTGCGCGAGCGTCTGGGCCATGACGCTCCGAGGCGCACCCTCGGCGTACACCTCTGACAGCAGGACGTACGCCATCGCGAAGTTGCTGTCGAGCGCGATGGCCTCCTGCAGCAGCTGCATCGGGCGGGGGCTCCGCTCGCCACGCTGCAGAATTCCGCGCGCCTCGGAGTACTTCCGCAGCGCCTCGGGCGAAGTCGTCGTCACCCGCGGGAGCGACGGCGTTCCTGACACCAGGTCCTGGCGCTCGCCGAGTGCGACGCGAAGCTGTCGCACCATCGTGTCGGCGACGCTGAGCAGCGCCGTCGGTTCCCTCAGCGCGTGCTGCACACGGGCCAGCTCGCGTCCTGAATCGGCCGTCACGGCGCGCAGGGAGAGCTGGTAGCCCGTGGCCGTGCTGCCGATGATGTCGCCGCTGATCACGGTGGCGATCCCCTCGCGCTGCGCGAGCTCCCGCGCCCTGGCCACGTCGAGGGGCGTGCCCGGCATCACGGCCATCCGCCGCATCGCGTTCATCACGCGACGGTCGGTGAGGATGCCCATGGCCGGCGACTGCGCCATCGCCGCGCGGATGGCGTCCGTGAACATCATCGCCAGCACGCTGTCGCCGGCCGGCGCATCGAAGTCAGCGAGCACCACCGTGGTGCGCGGTGCAGCCGGTACGGCGTCCGGGGCAGCGGACGTCGTCCGGTACCACAGCGTCGCGCTCGCGATCATGATGCATGACGCCAGCGCCAGCTGCGAGCGCCGGTACCACGACGGTGGAGTGACAGGCGGCTGTGCCGCGCCGGGTGCAGGGGCTGGTTCGGCGGCGGTTGACGCGGCGGTCGTCGACGCGGACGTCGTCGTAGCGGCGGGCGTTGACGCGGCAGCCGTGACCATCGGTGTCGGAAGCGGCGTGCGATTTGTCAGCGCATCCACCAGTTCCGCCGCCGTCGGCCGATCCGCGCTCACCTTCCGCAGGCAGCGCATGACGAGATCGGCGAGCAGCGGGTCAGCATGCGGCGCCTTCGACAGGAGCGGAACGGGCGTCTCGTGGAGATGGCGCGCCACGATCTCGGGCCCGGAGCCTCCGGTGAACGGTGGGCGCCCGGCGAGCAGTTCGTAGGCCAGGATGCCGAACGCGTACACGTCCGCGCCAGCAGCCACGTTGGCGTCGCCGAGTACCTGCTCGGGCGCCATGTACGCGGGAGTGCCGATGGCGATGCCGGTGACAGTGTGCACCGTCTCGGGCAGCTCCGGCGTCGAGGCGGAGAGCGCCTTCGCGATGCCGAAGTCGGCCACCATCGCGCGGCCGTCGTCGGCCAGCAGGACGTTGTCCGGCTTGATGTCGCGATGCACCACACCCTGTGCATGGGCGAACGCGAGGGCGCTCGCGACTTCCTGCAGGATGCGGTGGGACACCTCGGGCGCCGGCGGCCCGCCCGCCTCGAGTTTCCGTCGCAGCGATCCGCCGGACACCAGCGGCATCACGTAGTACGCGTGGCCGTCAGCCTGCCCCGCGTCATACAGCGGAATGATGTTGGGGTGCGACAGGTTCGCCGCGATGCGCACTTCGCGCAGGAAGCGGTCGCGGCCCGACGCGGACGCCAGGTGGCTGTGCAGCACCTTCACGGCGACGTCGCGTCGCGTGGTCGGGTCGTGCGCGCGGTACACGGTCGCGGCGCCGCCCGCCCCCAGCGCTTCGTGCATGACGTACCGCGCCCCGATGCTGGGAGGCACCGGCCGCGCGTCCGGGAGCAGGGCAGGGAACTGCTCGGCCGCGGTCGAGTCCAGCAGGTCACCGCTGGACAGGGCGTGCGCCAGCAGGGCGTTCACGTCGGCCGCCAGTTCCGGCTGGTCACTGCACTGCTGTGCGATGTAGGCGTCGCGCGCGTGGGGCGGCAGGTCGAGCACCGCCTCCAGGATCGGGGCCGCGAGCCGCCAGCGTTCCGGGGTGATCGACGCGCCTGAGCCATCACTCGCAATCATGTCGGGCCTCCGGTCAGTGGGTCAGCCAGGTGCGCAGCAGTGCCCGCGCCTTCACCCAGTCCGACCGGATGGTGCGCGACGTGACGCCGAGTGCGAGCGCCGTCTCCTCCTCGGTCAGTCCGCCGAAGAACCGGCAGACGACCACGCGCTCGAGGCGCGGGTCGAAGCGCTCGAGCCGGTCGATAGCGTCATCGAGCGCGATCGCCATCTCGCACTGGGCGTCCACGGACGCCATCTCGTCGTCGAGTGTGACCTGCAGTGCCGCGCCGCCGCGCTTGTCGCGCAGGTGTGCGCGGGCCTTGTCGAGCATGATCTGGCGCATGGCGGCGGAGGCCAGCGCGTAGAAGTGGCTGCGGCTGGTGACGTCGAGACCGCCCTCGTGGAAGAGCTTGAGGTACATCTCGTGGACGAGCGAGGTGGCGCCGATCTGGGCGTGCTCGGGTCGGACGCGGCGTGCGGCGATGCGGTGGAGGGCGTCGTAGACCAGGGGCATGACGCGGGCGGCGGCGGCGGCGTCGCCGGCGTTGGCCTTCAGGAGCAGGTCGGTGATTGCCTCGTCGTCCATGGCGGCGGGGGCGGCTCGGGTCGGGGGCCAGCGCGGGGGCTATGGGCGGGGTGGGTCAAATTGGCTGCGCGGAATCGGGGGGCGCAACCACACCGGGGCCGTTCACGAGAACTGGTACGTTTTGGAGCGCAGGCGCCCGGCGCTTGCCAGGGCAGGTAGGTCCCACCACGCCGGCATCGCGGGCTTTCGGTGACACTGCACTCATTGCTCTGATTTGATTCGACCGGTGACAGCCGGGACAGGTGTGGAACTGCCGCACATCCGGGCGCGGACGCCGCGTCGTCGGTGCGGTGTCGTCAGTGGCAACTGACGCGGGCTGCGGCGACGACTGGCACCGACCTGATCCTTCAGCTGCAATGAGTGCACTGTCACCGATTTGTATGCAATGCGTACACTGTCACAGATTTGCCCGGCGTGCGTGAAAATGGTGACGCATCCAGGGGGCCGCGGACGTACGTTCGGGCCGACGGACCTCGGCGCTCGTGGCGAGCGCGATGCACGTCACCCCGTGGAGCGGAGCCATGGCGCGATTCGTGTACATGACGTCAGAGCAGCTCGCGCTGCATCCAGTGCCGCACAAGCGCACGGAACTGGTGCGCGGGCGATTGGTGGTGCGGGAACCTGCGAAGCGGCGGCACGGGGCGGTGGCGGCGCGGGTGCTGACCGCCATCGGCACCTACCTCGAGACCAACCCCATCGGCGAGGTGTACGGTGCGGAGACGGGCTTCACGCTGTTCCGGCACCCTGACACCGTGCGCGCCCCGGATGCCGCGTACCTGCGGACCGATCGCATACCGACGGAGGAGTGCGTCGGCTTCGACGAAGTTGCGCCCGACCTGGTGGTCGAGGTGCTCTCACCCGGCGATCGGACGCGGATGGTGCAGGCAAAGGTGGCCGACTGGCTGCGGGCCGGGACGCGCCTCGTGTGGCTGATCGATCCGCGGCGGCGGGCGGGGGCGGTGCACCGGGCTGATGGATCCGTGACGGTGCTCACCGAGGGAGACGCATTCCACGGCGAGGACGTGCTGCCGGGGTTCAGCGTGTCGCTGCAACGTCTCCTGGCTCGGCCGGGTGGATTGCGGGACAGTCCGGACGGGTGACGCGGTGGGGTTTCGGTGACAGTGCACGCATTGCACTGATTCGGTTGGACCGCGGATCATTCGGCTGCAATGAGTGCACTGTCACCGGTTTGCACTGTTTCGCTCAGCGGCGCGCCGAATCACGCACGGACAGCAGCCGCACCGGCCCGAGAAGCCCGGAGGGCAAGAGCGGTGTCCCGGCCGTGAGTTCGTTCGCCGAGGTGAAGCCGCCACCGTTCGGCGCGTTGGTCCATGCACGCTTCGTCGCGCCGGGCTGCAGGTCGCCCACGAAGCGGTTCTGTCAGGTGTTGGCCACGACCACTTCCAACCGGTTGCTCCCCGCCGCGAGCACCGCCGAGACGTCCACCCGGTACGGCGGCGCCCACGTCGTGCCGGCCACCTTGCCGTTCACACGCACGTCGGCCACGTCGCCGATGCGCCCGAGGTCGAGCACGATCCGCTCGCCACTCGAGAGCCACTCGGCGGGTACTTCGAGCGTGCGCTCGTACGTCGCGACACCGGAGAAGTAGCGGATCTCCGGCTCGCTGCGTTCGGTCCAGGAGCCGCTCGTCGTCGTGATGGAGGCAGGTGTGCCGGCATCGGCCGGAAAGCGCAGCGTCCAGTCCCCGTCGATCGTGGCGAGCGTACGCTCGCGCGCGGGTTCGAGCGTGGACGCCGTCGCGGTGGTGGGCTGCCGGAAGACCACAAAGGTCGAGGCGTACTGAGACAACGCGACCTCCACGTGCGTGACGCCGCCGTCCATGCGGAACGCGGTGGGGAGCGTGCGACCGCTCACCGCATCCCACAGTTCAGGGGTGCGACCGGTAGTGCGGAACGCAATCGAGGTGGCGATGTCCTGGTCGCCCTGGTTGGTCACGAAGTAGATGTCGCCGTCCGGCACGCGTCGGTGGGCGAACCGCAGGTTGGCGCGCGTGGCGATGGTGTCGTATGCGAAGTCCGCGGCAACGAGTTCGCTCCGTAGTACTTCGGCGACGTCGGTGGTGCGGTACACACGCCCCCGTCCCACGGCGCGCGGTGCCGAGCCGTTTGGCCACATGGCATCGGCGATAGCGCGCACCGCCTTGCTGTCGGAGGTGAGTGACGGCGACGCGAGCGGCTTCGGTCCTGCGACGATCGCGCCCGCCATCACGAGCTCGCGCAGCTTCGTGATGAGCGGCAGCGTCATCCGATCCAGCCCGCGCGGCAGGACGAGCACCCGATAGCTGGCGCCGCCGGGAAAGTTGATGCGCCCTCCCTCCCCATGCGCGAGCCGAAGGAGTGCGTCGGCATTCACGTAGTCAAAGCCGTGTTCGCGCAGGTCGGCCGGGTCGCGCGCATCGCGATACGGCACGCCCGACGGCGCCCCCTCGCCATAGAAGTAGAGCACATCGGCGACCGGCGCGCCCTGCTGCAGCAGGAACGAGCTCCGCGCGAGGTAGTCGATCCACGGGCGCGCCATCTCCCCCCAGGTCTCGTGCCGGGTGAACACCTGCGAGAAGGGGCCGAGCGTGAGGCCGGGCTTGTGGGTGTCGTCGGGCTGGTGTGGCGATGCGTGCAGCACGAGGCGGTTCACGCCCATCGCCAGGTACTTGTCCACCACCCACTTGAGTTTCAACGGCGTCTGCGACCATTGCGGCAGCGATGACGTCAGCGCCTCGGCGGCGACGAGCGGCTTGCCGTACACGTGCGCCGTCGAACGCGTCTCGATGATGTCGGCGGGGAACTCCATCGACGGTGCCCCCTGGAAGGCGGCAGGCAAGCCTCCGAAGGGCATCGCCCAGAACTCCCCCATCGGGATGTCGGTGCGGCTCTTCGCCTGCATCCCGTCCGCGACAGTCGGCCACGCGGCTCCCGTCGCCTCGCCGTAGTAGCCAAGCCCATGCTCGCGGGCGAACGCGGTGATCGTGCCGTAGTGATTCTCGGCGACGAGGTCGGCGAGCGTGCGACGGAAGTCCCAGAGAAAGGCGTCACTGCGCTCGGCGTTGTCCACCACGCGGCCGGCCAGCACAGGGAGGAAGCGCGTGGCGTCGTAGCCGCGTCGCGCGCGAAACTCGGCGAGCATGCGCGCGGTCCAGTTCTCCTGGCCCGCCTCCCAGCTGTCGGTGAGCAGGTAGCGCAGCCCCTTCGCGCCAATCAGCCCATCGAGCGCCTGGGTGACCGGCTTCATGTAGGCATCGAGATGTGCACGGACCGCGAGTGGGTCGAACTTGTCCACCTCGGGTCCCGTCCCCTCTGGCGTGGCGGGATGGTTCTTCTCGCCGGTGAGCGACCAGCCCGTGCGCAGGATGATCCAGTCGCCGCTCGGGGGTGACCAGTCGAGGGTGCCGTCAGCGCGCAGATGGTCGCTCACGTCGATCACGCGGGCTGATGCGACGGCGTCCGCGGCGGCGACGCGCGGCGTATGGACGGCGTCGGCATCGGCCAGCACGCCGAAGCCGGCGCGGTCCTCGAACAGGTCCACGCGTGCGCCCGGCACCAGCGCCAGCTCGGCGACACGGAGCGCGGGTGGACCGAGTGTCGGCGACTCGGCGCGTTCGAAGACGACGCGGAAGTGGGCCGCGGTGGTCGCGGTGAAGGCGAAGGTGCGTTGGCGCGTGGCGTTGTGCGCCTGGTCGACGATGCGGCGCAGCGTGCGCCAGTGCGTGCCGTCGTCGCTCGCCTCGATGCGACCCTGAGGGCCGGTGGAGAATCGTCCGCCGAGTGGGCCGATGTAGGTCAGCGCACGCATCGTGCGGGGGGACGCGAAGTCGTAAGTGACGATCGTCGGCGCGGCGGGCGTCGGGACGGGGAGCGCGAGGTACTCGAGCACGTCGCCATCGACGAGCTGCGCGGTGTTTGCGGCGCTTCCATTCACCTGCACGCGCGGCGCGAGGGATGCCAGCGGCACGTCGCCGTGAGAGGCAGGGAACGCGAGCACCGCCACGTCGCGCGAGAGGTGGACGCCGTCGGGCTCGCGATTGCCGCCCCAGTCGTAGCGCGGGATTCCCTGGAACGGCCCGGGCATCTCGGGCAGGGGAGGGAGCTTGCCGACCGGGCGTCCGCCGCGTGCGCGCAGTTCCGACCAGACGAACTTCTTCATGCCCATCTCGGGGGTGACCCATGGGCCCCCGGTTTCGCTCCAGCCGGGGGCGGCGGCCATGGAGAATTCGAGGCCGAGTCGATCGGCTTCCTGGGCGGCGAATCGGAGGTTCTGCTGCCATTCCTTGCTGAGGACAGTCACCCGTTGCGGGACGATCTGTGGTGCGCCCATGTCGCCGTCGAACATCATCGCGCCGGCGATGCCGATGCGCTGCATCCACTCAAGGTCTTTGGTGATGCCGGTGCGGGAGACGTTGCCGGAGAGCCAGTGCCACCAGACGCGGGGGCGGGCGGTTGGGGGGGGCGTGCGGAAGCCGGCGAGGAGGGTGTCGGTGCCGGGCGACGGTCGTGATTGCTCCTGTGCGCTCACTCCGACGGCTGCCAGCAGGGCAGGGATGATGAGCAGGGGGCGTACGGAGCCAGTCATCGATCACTCCACTTGCAGGGTCTTGCGAAGGGGTGGTTGCAAAGGATGTGGCCGGTGCGTGCAGCGAGCAAGGTCGGGCGTCATAAAGGGCCCGACAGCAGCAGCGCATGGTTGGAGCGCGCTGCGGTGTCGAGGCGTCAGCGAGCGAGCCTGCGCGCGGCGTTCGGTTTCGGTGACAATGCACTCATTGTACTGATTTGATTCGACCCGTGACAGCCTGTGCGGATGTAGACCTACCTGACATCCCGGCGTGGACGCTTCGTCGTCGGTACGGTGACGGCATTGGTAACCGGAGTCAGACGGAGCGGCGACTGTCGCCGAAATAGTCATTCGGCTGCAATGAGTGCGCTGTCACCGTTTGTCCGCAACGGTCTTCGAATGAGCGCGATGAGATGCGTCCCCGCATCGAGAGCCCCTGTCGCTGCCGTCGCCTCGACTTCCATATCGAGCAGTGCCGCCCACTTGGTCGAATCCGCATGAATCTCGTCGAACAGCGAGCCCCACACCGGCGATAGGCAGTTCGAGGCGGACAGCGCCAGCAGGTCCCACCCGGTGGCACCCAGGAGCTCACGCAGTTCGTCGGACCTGAACAGGTGACATTGGTGCCGCGAGCCATCTGCGGTCCCAAGGCGCAGTTCCCCCGTTGCCACGATCCGCGCATTCTCGGCGGCGTCCGTCGCGAAGACGCCCGGCAGCTTCTCGTGAATCGAGCCCCAGAGGCACATGACGCTCAGGAGCACATGTCCGCCGGGCCTGGTCACGCGGCACAATTCGCCCAGCGCTTCGCGGCGACGCTCGAACACGTAGCTGAGCGGGCCACCGTAACAGACGCCGGCATCGAAGCTCTAGTCATCGTAGCGAGAGAGATCGCACACATCCGCCTCGGTCCATTCGGTGACGGCGTTCGCGAACTCGTAGTCGGTGGCATACTTCCTGTTGAGCGCGAGTTGTACCGGCGACACATCGGCGACAGCGATCGACGCGCCGAGCGAGGCCAGACTTCGGGTGAAGCGCCCGGCACCCGCACCGATGTCGAGCACGCGTGCGCCCGCCGCGATGTACTGCCGCAGGTAGTGCGAATGGACCTGGAGCTTGACCTCCGCTGCAGGGCTCTCCTCGAGTCGCGTCCACTCGCGGCCGCCGAAATCATCGAAGTACTTCGCAACGGACGCGCGGCTGTATGACGTCACGGGATTGCCTCTGCTGATGTGCTTCCGGATTGAGTGCCGCGTCCTGGTGTTGCGAACTGGCTTGCGCTGCATTCAGCGGCAACGCCCTTCCGGAGGATGCGTCCGGCGGGCGGCGCGAGCAAGGGCACGATCCGCGCCCAGCGCCGCCTTGAAGGCTGCCACCCCAGGCTGAATGGTGACAGTGCATAGTGCACGGCTGAATGGTGACCGTACATAGTGCACCGAACGGCGGCGGCGATGGTCCTACCGATTGCGGATTTCTGGCCGTGTCATCAGATGGGACGGCGCGAGTGTGCACTGTCACCATTCGCTATAGGCATCGACCCGAGGCGCGATGGGTACCAACGCGCGAGTCGGTGAAATTCGGGGAGTCCCTGGGAGTCCGCGCCCGTTCTGCGCTGTTCCTACCGGCTCGGGAGCGTTCAGGGGCGGGCGACTCCCGCAACAACTCAGCGAAAACCATGCTGGGGTATACCCACGATCTCACCTTGGGAACTTGGGTGGGTTGCACACTCCGCGGGCACCGGACGCCAGCCTGGGATCCTCGATCTCAGCCGGCGCAAGCGGCGCCGCTGATGGGCGATCGGACAGGGGGCGCAAAGGCGTTGGCCCTCGCTTGACTGACGATCTCAACGTATATTCAATGGGTACGCGACGGACCCAATGAAACATTGATCTAGGAGTAGTGCGCGCAGCTTGATGCGCGCGGCTTCGCCGATGCCGACATTCTCTGAAGCCCTACGGTATGATTCGAGGCGCTTGGCTGCGCTCTCAGAATTGGTCCAATGTCTCACCACGCGTGGAGCCGGCGTTCCGGCACATCATTACATCGCCGGCACCTGCCTAGCCGAGGAGTCTGACTTAAGCGCTCGATGCTGGCAGGAGATTGCAGACACGTATCTGGCGCAGGGCCTGACAGATCTGGAGAAGACACTCACATCGGTTTTCCGTCGGCATCAGTTCAGCGGCGCCATCGACGGTACGATCCGAACCGCGTACGGACGGGCGATCCTTCATTCGACCCTCGTCGAAATGTGGTCATCTACGTGGCCGAAGTCTGAAGTTGAGCTTGTTGTCAAGAGCCTTCCATACCGAAGCCCTTCGGAAGCCAAAGCGACCTTGGCCAGCCAACCTTTGGGTCGCTTCGTGATGTGGAGCACATACTCCGAGCGAGACCCGGATGGCGATCCGTTCGAACCACGGAATCCGCCGGAGCAGCTAATCGACGACTTGGGCCTAAGGTTCGTGAGTAGAGACGTCTTCTATCTGTTCTGGTACTCGATTCCACCCTCGCTATCTGTGCATATCCCCACGATTGCAGACGCGTATGGCGGTGGGTTCTTCTTTCCGTTTAAGCCAGGTGGCCGAACTTTTCCGATTCGCTACGTGGACGTCCTGACTGGACGACCGGAGCGAGTGCACGCGCCGATTGCCGGTGACCAGATCACGAACAGCGTCGGAGTCGCTACGGTCGGTGTAGTCTGAGCGCAAGGCGTGCTTCGTTGCCTTCCATCACGTGCCGCCGCTTCTGCTCGCTCCGGACGCATGGGGTAGCGTGCCGCGGGCTCCTCCGCAACGGAAGTTCTGTACAATTCCCGGAGTCTGACGGCGCATTGCGAAGCTCGAAAGATCTGACTTCCTGTTCTCGGAGCGAGATATGAGCGAATCAGAGGGTTTGGCGAATGAAGTGTTCAAAGCGGAAATGGAGGCGACGATTCCTGAGTATGTTCTGACCGAAATGGATCGGGCCATACCCTCAGCGTCGCAGTTCGCTCGGATTGCCCCGAACTTTCAGCCAGCGGGACGCGGTCGTTGCCCGTTGCTGCTCGAGAATATGAAGCAGATCTACATCCTTTGGCAGCGCCCGACGGAGAGATCATTCTGAACTACACCGAGTCCATGAGACGCCTTGCGCAGGTGGCGCTCGGCGATCACGCGGCGCCCGATGGATCGAAGATCATGCGGATGCTCCTACTGCTGACGCGGCACCAGTTGGCGTCGCAGGTCTTCAACACCATCCGCGCGTCGCTCGACAATCAATCGCTCTTGCTCAAGGCCGGCACGGTTGTCAGTGCGCTGATCGTCAACTTTCAGAGTTCGACTGAAGGAGTTGCGCTGACACATGCTCCGTACATGAAGCCGCGGCGGAAAGGTGACAAGTGCTACTTCGGGGCAATGACTCCTTTCCTTCATGACAGGCGCGGGCTAGCTCACTCGGCGCCGACGACGGGCAACACGCAACTCAGCGAGTTGTCGCACGACCACGACAAAGGCTCCACGGCGACACAACTTAGTGGCAGGAGGCCTTTCGGCAGCGGTGTGAATCGGGCGATGATGACCGCCGATGGCCACGCACGGCCAACTGGGATCAGGTCAATCGCGCGCGATGCGGTGTCCGCTCGCGCTCAGAGCGGTTCTTCCGGTTGGCAGAACGGTTGTAGGGCTTATGGACAACGTGCTTTCGCGGACTCGACAAGTACTACGTACGGTGGGGCTCACGGACCTATCCTGAGCGATGCAGACCCAGTTCTGAGGGAAAGCATCGTCGCCGTAGGCATCATCTGGAGGCGAAACGCCGCCCGGCGGCGCTCGGCAGATCAGCACCGCGCGAGGCGGCCGCAACTCTTCTGTATCTGGAAATCCCAGCCGCAGTTGCGAACGAAGACGATCGTCTGGAGAATACCTCTTCACAGCTTCCCTGGGTAACGAAGTGGAAAAGAGAACACTAGATTGGGCTCAACTTGTCGAGCTTGTGAATACGCTTGATGGCCAACTCGACGAACTCGGCACACTGGTCGATGGTCTACTAGGCGATCGTATTGCTGTCTTCGATCAGAAGGACGGGCGGGTTCGAGCTGACGCCGTGTTTGATCGGCTCGTCCTGCAGGTGGAGTATCGATCGAGAGCCGCTCTGCTCGAACTGTTGTTCGATCAGGCAGTGGTAGAGTTCTCCCGCATTTTGTCGGGTGCTGAAGCCGAGTCGAATCGGATCCAGATTCTCTTCCGTCTTGGCACGGTGGTGGCGATGCAACCCCGAGCGTGCGCGCTCGGAGTGCGGGCCGCGAATCAGGTGCTTGTTGCTTCGCATCATCGATGGGACATTCGCGTTTCCGCAGCGCAGTTCTTGGTCGATGTGGACGCGGTTGGGAACGACATAAACTTCTGGCGTTCCTTGCCGGCATCCGGCGGTGAAAACGCTTGGAAGTTCGTGCCGACAGTTGCGCTCGCGCTCCTGAAGCAGTGGCCAGACGACTCATTCAGGTTTTTGGTAGAGTCCGCTGTTTCGGCCGGAGGCGAGGCGGCGCAGGAGATCCTAAGCTTCGTTCGATTCTTTGGCCGGCGAATTGGTGATCGCATCTCTCAGGGCGTCTATAGAGAGGTCGAACGGAGCCGATATGCAATGATGTCTCCACAACTCCGCGATGCCTTCGAGTTAATCGGACGAGGGGCTGGATGGAACCCAGGAGTTGGACTGACCATCGCGGCGTTACCGGTAGTCGCGCCCGGCGATACCATTGATCTATCGATACCAGTGGATCGACTCAATTCAAGCGCGGCGAGCAGAAACACCCGTCATGCAATGCTGTCAATGGTTAGTTCGTTGGCGCGCGTAAATGACAGCGCGACTGGATATCCACGACCGTTCTCCGACTCAATCGAGAGATCGGGCGCTTTCCGTTGGTTCAATCGACTTGGAGAAGCGGGTGTGTTCGGAGAGGGGGCGACGGAAGCAGACGTTCGAATGGGCCAACTAGACTTCGTCCGAGAGACAGTCCGACAAGATATCGACGATTCTCCCCCTTCTTCGACAGCATGTTCGGAGGGTGTGCTTCTCGAAAAGCTGAGGCACTTTGGCAAGTTTGACGATGCCGCTCGAGACGCAGCTAAGGCTCTGAAGGCGTGTGGGTTCACGGACCGGCCGTTTGTGTTCCTAAGCAGCGAGTACCACCAAGACCGCCTATTGATGTCGCTCGCGGTGGAAGCACTCCGCCGCCATGGACTGCTGGGTGCTAGTCTTATGCTGAGACGTTGGGATGCTACCTCATTCAGAATAGGCAGCAACATCGACGGTCACGTCATGATGCGCGCGCACGTGACCTCAAAACCAACGCGTTTCGGTATTTACCGATTCAATGGCATGAACGCTTTTGTGCGTGTTGACAAGATCCGCGAACTTCATCGTGACGAGCCGACGGAGGCATCGCAGGCGATCCTGGAAATCGTCGATTCCTTCGCGCCGAGCATGATATCACGAGAAACCGGCGCAGAGGTCGAACGACGGTGCTTACAGATCGGTGTCAAGGCGCGTGCTCAGCTGGCACTGAGGCTCGGAAGATTCGGTTCAAAGGGATCGGTGTTCGAGGAGATCAGGCCCGCTTTGTCAAGGATCGCAGAGGCGCCACAACGGCGGGAGCGAGTATCCGAGAGTGACGATGAGAGTTTTGTCGGGTTCATCAGGGGTGACGTCGGCGTCTACTGCGGCGGCGCAATAAATGCTCTGCTTGTCCGCACATGGTGGCAAGCTGCTGAGCCGCTCAACTTCTTGAAACTGTTGGGCCATGACGAGATTAGCGGCGGGTTGATATCAGGGCGGCGCCAAGACGGCGGCTCCCGCGCACATATTGAGAACTACTTGGACTTTGGTGGATTCGAGGCTAGTAGGCGAGCCTCAGCTGCGCAGCGTCACTTGACGACCCTGTTCCGAGATCTGGGGCGCTGTCTTTCGAAATGGGCAAAGGCTGTCCGTGGCCAATCGCGGCTGAACGGATTGTCCGAATCATGCTACGCCGCTCGTCAATTGCTGGCTCCAAACCGTGACTTCAATTTTGGACGCTACGCTTTCGTGACTAGTATCAAGGATCCTGCGACGTTAGTTCACGAGATCGACACCTTCGTCGAAGCCGGGGCAGCGCCGCAATGATCTCGTTCCGGAGCGTCGACTTCGCGTTCGGGAGGCGGCCCGTGCTGTCGGCGTTCAGCCTCGAATGCCATCCGGGCACGACTACTGCACTGCTAGGACCCTCGGGCTGCGGGAAAAGCACTCTCGTCCGGCTCGCATGCGGACTTCTGGCACCGCAAGCGGGGACCGTTCTTGCAGGTGAACGCAACGTCAAACTTGGAGACGTCAAGGGAGTCCTCTTTCAGGAGGACACGCTCCTGCCATGGCTCGGCGCATCGAAGAATGCGTGGTTTCCTAGGCGATATGATGGCCTGCAGAGGCCTGAAAAGTTGAGAGTGCTCTTCGACGAGTTCGGCCTCTCGGGTGCCGAAGCACTGTTGCCTCATGAACTCTCGATGGGAATGCGGAAGCGAGTCGAGCTGGTTCGCGCGTTGTGCGCTGACGATCGGTACCTTGTAGGTGACGAGCCGTTCTCAGCCTTAGATGTCCACCAGCGACATCGCCTTTGGTCTTTCTGGCGGAAGGAGATCGAGGAAACCGGTCGAGTGGCATTGCTCGTAAGCCACGACTTGGACGAGGCGTTGACTGTTGCCGACAGAATTTTGCTGCTATCGCCGGACGCACCGACTCGGATTCAACTCTCCGTGGCACGCGAGAACGGACGATTCCCAGGCGAGTTCCGCGAGAAGGTACTTGCGTTGATCCTCGGGCAGCGCGCAGTATGACTGCATCCCGCTCGTTGGACCCAGCGTTCGTAACAAGTAGCCGCCCTGTCTCCGCGATGGCACGCCTCTATTGGTTTGTGGCGTTTTCAGCGATATGGTTTGGGCTGGCCGAAACAGGTTTCGTGTCGTCACTTCTTCTGCCGCATCCACTGGACGTGCTCAGGGCAGTCGGGAATATCGGTTGGAAGCTGGTTCTGCACATTGTTGCTACTACCGTGCGAGCTAGTGTGGGCTTCGTGGTTGGCTTCGCTGCAGGCGTTGCGATTGGCTTCGCGATTCAGTACAGCCTGAGAGTCCAGCGAGTATTCGGACCAATGATCGACGCAATGCGACCTGTGCCTGCGCTCGCCACGCTTCCGCTGTTCATTCTGCTGTTCGGCTTCTCTGAGCTTGGGCGAGTCTGCCTGATCGCAAGTGGCACAGCCGTATTCATGGCGACCTCAACCGTCGAGGCAGTTGCCAAGGTCCCGGAGCAGTGGACGCGATTTGCCCGTGTTTCCGGTCTTGATCGTCGGCGCGTGTTCAGGGACGTGCTTGCTCAAGGCGTCGTGCCACTTCTGGTGGGACCGACTCGGCTCGCTGTTGCACTCGCCTTCACGCTAGCAATCGCGTCGGAGTTCATGGGGGCTCAGTCTGGATTGGGCTACTTGATCAACACGGCGAGAGTGAACTTGGCGATGCCGACGATCTGGCTGGCTGTAATTCTTCTCGGCCTTGTGAGCCAAGCTATTGACCTTCTCGTGACGAGATTCTACGGTCGCTCGACAGGGTGGTACAGAGGCACTGAACAACTGGAGGCCTAGCATGTCCCGTCGTCGTCTCACTCTTGCAATCGCTTTCATCGCATTGGGAATCGGTACGGGGCTCTGGTTAGTCATGCGACGGAGTTCTTCCCCCGTAGAAATTCGGTACGGAATCACTCCGTTTCAGGACTCGGCACTTCCTGTAGTTCCCGCAGCGCTGGGATGGTACAAGGAAAGCGGCTTGAACGTGCGGTTGGTGGATCTTGGGTGGGAAGACGTGCCGTTGGCACTGGCGAGCGGATCGATCGACGTCGCACTGTACAACTTTGACTCATTCATGTCGTCGTGGCCGAGTTTGGCTAGTGGAGGAAAGGATGTCGTGTTTTACGCGCCGTTGTACCTTTGGAACGGTGCGGCCATCATGGTCAGAGGTGGTGCCATGTCGCCGGCAGGTGACTTATCAGTTCTATCTCCTGCTCAGAGGTCTGAGAGGGTTCGCTCAGCCGTCGGCCAGCTTCGAGGTAAGCGCATCGGCATATCGGAAGGCACAACATTCGAGCAGACGGTTCTCGACGCGCTGCGTGTTGCTGGAATGACAAGGACCGATGTAGTTCTGGTGCATGCGAAGGCCGCAGATAACCTTGCGGCTTTTCTTTCCGGCGGTCTCGACGCATTTTCTGCCGGCCTTACTGAGCGCGTTCAAGCTCAGCGGTCTGGCGCTGTTCCGCTAGTCGAAGGTCCGGATGTGAGCCTGCCTGTTGTTGATGGGCTAGTGGCACGTCGCGATTTTGTAGAATTGCACCCCGACGAGATGGCGCGACTCGTCGAGACGTGGTTTCGCACAGTAGAATATGTGTCGGCAAACCCAGCTGAAAGAGGCAGGCCTGTCCTCAACTACCTCTTAGGGAAGGCCAGCGTTGACTACAGCCCGGAAGAGTATGCTGTCGCGTGGACGTTTCAGTACTTTCCGAAGTCACGGGACGAAGCCGTGAGGGCCTTTCTGACTCCAGGAAGTCCCTATTTTTGGAGACCGATTTGGGCCCAGAACAGCTTGGATCTCGTTCAGCAGGGGAAGATAGCGAAACCGGTTCCGGAAAGAGTGTTTCTCGGAGAAGAGGCGCTGCGTCGCTGACGTCGACGCGGAGGACCGATGCAGTTTAAGGCGCCTCTGGCGCTATTCCTCGTAAGTTGGTACAACTAGACTCTCGTTTACGGCAGAGCGCATCGTGATCACAATCCGGCATGCCGGGCAGGAGGTCCGATGAAGAATATTCGATTCACCCCCCGCTCGGATTTAGCAGACGTTGCGCCAGGCCGAATGCGGCACGGTCGTTGGCGAGACCTGTCGGAAGCTGGGCGTCAGGTAGTCCACGTTTTACCGCTGGCGGAAGCAGTACGCGGGCCTCGACATGGGCGAGCTGCGCTAGGTGTCGTTACCGGACAGGTTGTTCACGGTTGTAGACGGCTCATCGGGGGCAGTCGACCGTGCGCAGTGTGGGGCCGGGTGGTGTTGTAGGATGTGAGGAAGGCGGCGAGCGCGCCAGCGCGCCGTCGGGAGGAGCGGTAGGGTTTGGCGTAGGCCCATTCGCGGAGCGCGGTCTGGATGAAGCGTTCCGCTTTGCCGTTGGTGCGTGGCGTGTAGGGCCGCGTCCGGAGATGCCGGAGCCCATGCCGCGCGAGGGCGGCGGCGTGGGTCCGTTGCGTGTAGCAAAAGGCGTTGTCGGTCATCACGGCGACGACCGGGACGCCGAGCGTGGCCAACCAGGCGACGGCGTGATCGAGGAAGGTGACGGCACTCGCCGCGGTTTCGTCGGGCAGCAGCTCGGCATAGGCGACGCGGGAGGCATCGTCGACCGCGACGTGCAAACATTCCCAGCCGGTCGCTTGCCGCGGACCACGGCGCGCCCGGTCGCCCGTGATGCGATGGCCGATGATGCCGACGGCGATTTTCCCCAGCTTCTTCGCGTCAATGTGCAGCAGCTCGCCGGGCGTCTCGCGTTCGTAGCGCACGATGGGCGGGCGGGGCGTCAGCGACGGCAGCCGACCGAGGCCGAGCCGCCGCAACACGTCGCCCACCGTCGACAGCGGCAGCCCTAGGGCGTCGGCGATCTGCGGCCCACTGCGGCGCTGCGCGCGCAATCGGGTGATGCGCCGTTCGAGGCGTGGACTGACTTGCTGCGGCGAGTGCTGGGGCCGCGAGGACCGGTCGCGCAGCCCCGCCACGCCCTCCGCCTGATACCGCGCGACCCACTTCCAGACGGTCCGCACACTGACCCCGAACGCCGCCGCGATCACGGGGGCCGTCCACCCATCCCGGACATGTCGCTCCACGAGGCAGACTCGCCCCGCGAAGCCCAACCGGGCATTCTTGTGACTGTTCACGTGGTCCTCTGACGATCCGCTGCTGGTGGCCTAGAGAACCCCAGCTTCGCACCGTTACGACCCCGTGAACACCCTCACCAACCGTGAACAACGTCCCCGGTAACGACAGCTAGTTCCGGTAACTGCGCAGGAGAACACCAAGCTCTGTCAGAGATCGTCACACATTCCCCACCCAGAGATCGTCTCAAATGCCCCACCCCCACCGCGGGAGCTGGGCAATGGATGGCAGACCGGAGTGGGTAGGACCGTTGGGTGGACCGGCATCTTCCGGCGTCTTCAGCGAAATCGTGTTGTGCCCATCGGGTTCTGGCTGGAGATGCGCAGCCCGGCGCGTGCACGTTGGGCTCCCTATATAGTAACATGCTGCATCGCTCAGCAATTGCGTAAGCCAGCTTGGATGCATCATTCGGACCTGCGCCTGCTAAGACGCTGTGTTACGCGTTACGGTCTGCGTCAGGCGCACTTTCGCCGCATTGCGCAGTGCTAGCTGTAGTTGACGGAGAGGTTGTTCACAGGGCGTAGCGGTTGAAAGCTGGGGTTGTCTGGACACTCAACCGGCAACCAGCCAGGGGCCCTGTGAACTCCCACAAGAATGCACGATTGACCCCGGCGGGGCGACTCGCCGTGCTCCAGCGCGTGCAGGCCGGCGTGCCGGTCGCGGAGGTCGCGCGGGGCGCCTGTGTCTCCGCGCGCACGATCTGGAAGTGGTTGCAGCGCTTCAAGTTGGAGGGCGTGGCGGGGCTGCAGGATCGCTCGTCACGGCCACAGCGGTTGGCGCGCCGCCTGCCGCGCTATCAGCACCGGCAAGTCGAGAAGGCGCGACGGAAACGCTGGTCGTCGCTGCGCATCGCCTCGCACTATGCGCTGCCCGTCTCGACCGTCGTGACGATGCTGCGGCGCCTCCAACTCGATCGCCTGCCGTCGCTCGCGCCGCCACAACCCGTGGTGCGGTATGAGCACGCCCGGCCCGGCGCACTCCTTCACCTGGACATCAAGAAACTGGGGCGCATTCAGGGGATCGGCCACCGCATTCATGGGGATCGGCGGCGGACCGCGCGCGGCATCGGCTGGGAGTACGTCCACGTCGCCATCGACGATTGCACCCGCCTGGGCTACAGCGAAGTGCTCGACAATGAGACTGGACGGACCGCGGCCGGCTTCCTCGCCCGCGCCATCGCGTGGTACGCCGCCCACGGCATCCGCATCACGGGGCTGCTGACCGACAACGGGGGGTGCTACCGCAGCGACGCCCACGCCGTCGTCGTCGCGCACCACCGCCTCACGCACCGCTTCACCCGACCCTACCGCCCGCAGACGAACGGCAAAGCCGAACGCTTCATCCGCACGCGGCTCCACGAATGGGCCTATGCCCAGGCGTACTGCGCCTCCCGCTGGCGCACCGCCGCCCTCACCCGCTATCTCACCTACTACAACACGCGACGCCGCCACAGCGGCATCGCCATGTGCACCCCGGCAGAACGACTGGCGGCGCGACTGTGAACAACGTCTCCGTCATCTACAGCTAGCGACTCTCGCTTCGCGCCCAGGCTCTAGGCGCCCATCACGGCCAACACCCGCCGCCCCACCTCAATGAACCCACCCCCCAGCACCCGCTCCCCCTCGTAGAGCACCACCGACTGCCCCGGCGTGATCGCACTCAACGGCGACTCCAGCGCCAGCTCGATCTCATCCCCTTCAACCCGGATGATCTCGGCCCCCACCGGCACCGCCCGATGCCGATGCTGCACCTGCACCCGATCACCAACCACGAGCGGGGCAGCGCACATCCAGGAGACACCGCGCGCCACGAGCCCACGGCCCAGCAGGGATTCCCGCGGCCCCACCACCACCTCACGGGACTGCGGCCGGATCGCCACCACGAACATCGCCTCCCCAAACCCCCCAGGTACACCGCGCCGCTGCCCGATCGTATACCGCGCGAACCCCTGATGCTCACCCACCACGGTGCCGTCCTCCAGCACGAACGGCCCCGCCTGGAGGGACGGCGTCTCAGAGCCCAACTCCCGCCGGATGATCTTCACATGATCCCCATCCGGCACGAAGCAGATATCCTGACTCTCCACCTTCTCCGCGATCACCTCGAGCCCCAGCCGATGCGCGACCGCCCGCGTCTCCGCCTTCGTCTGATGCCCGACTGGCAGTAACAGCCGCTGCACGACGGACCGGGCGATCCCCCACAGGAAGTACGTCTGATCCTTGGCCGGATCCAGCCCCCGACACAGCTCGCCATCAATCACGCGCGCATAGTGCCCAGTAGCGATCCAGTCGCATTCGAGAGCGTCAGCCTTCCGCACCAGATCCCGGAACTTCGTGAACGTGTTGCACCGCACACACGGAATCGGCGTCCGCCCCTGCGCATACTCATTCACGAAATCCGTAACGACATCGCGCGAAAACGCCGACTCGAGATTCAGCACGTAGTGCGGAACCCCCAGCTGCTGACACACCCGCCGCGCATCATTCACGCTATCCAAAGAACAACAGGGCCGGTCCGGCAAGTCTTCACCATGACAGAACAGCTTCATGGTCGCGCCAATGACCTCGTACCCTTGGCTATGCAGCAGTGCCGCGGCCACAGAGCTGTCCACGCCCCCGCTCATCGCCACCAGCACCCGCTTGCCTGCCATGGGCTTACGCCGCGCCAGCCAGGCGACGCGCCTTCTCGACCATCGCCGGGAACACCTCGCTCACCCGCGCAATGTCAGCGTCCGTGGTGAGCATGCCCACGCTCAAACGCACTGCCGCCCCGGCCAGGCTGCGCGACACACCCATCGCGCTCAGCACATGACTCGGCGACACACTCCCGCTCTGGCACGCCGACCCACCGCTTGCCGCAATGCCCGCCAGGTCCAGCGCCATCAGCAGGCTCTCACTGTCCGTCCCAGGCACACTGATGCTGAGAATGTGCGGCGCACGCTGCGTGGCGTTCACACCATGCACGACCGCATCCGGCACCCGCGCCAGGATCGCCCCCTGCAGCGCATCACGCATCGCCCCCAGCCGCGCACACTCCGCCTCACGCTCCGCCAGCTGCATCTCGGCAGCGACGGCGAGGGCAACAGCGAACGCCACGTTCTCCGTCCCAGGCCGACGCCCGCGATCCTGCGAGCCACCATGGAACAACGGCGCAAACGGCGTCCCCCGACGGATGTAGATCGCCCCGATGCCCTTGGGCGCCCCGATCTTGTGCCCGCTCAACGACAGCAGATCCACCGGCAGGGAAGTCACGTCGATCGGCAGCTTCCCGAACGCCTGCACCGCATCGGTGTGCATCAACGCACCAACGGCCCGCGCCCGCGCACCGATCGCCGGCACGTCCTGCACCACGCCGGTTTCGTTGTTGATCCACATCACGCTGCACACCGCCACCGCATCGTCCAGCATCGCATCCAGCGACGCCTGCGGAATCTCGCCCTGCGCGTTCACCGGCAGGATGCGCTCCTCGCCCCCCTCGCGCGCCACCTGGTGCACCACCTCCAGCACCGCCTTGTGCTCGGTGGGCGTGGTGACCACCGCGTTCCGCCCCTGTGCGCGCCGCATGTGCCACGGACCGAGGATCGCGAGGTTGTCGCCCTCGGTGCCGCCGCTGGTGAAGACGATCTCGTCCGGCTGCGCCCTGAGGCACGCGGCGACCCGCGACCGCGCCTCGTCCAGCGCCGTGCGCGCATCACGCCCCCAGCGGTGCACACTCGACGGGTTGCCGAAGCGGGCGCCGAAGAACGGCGTCATCGCCTCCAGCACCTCCGCGCGGACGGGAGTGGTGGCGGCGTGGTCGAGGTAGATGTGCGGGGCCATGGCTGAGAAGATACGGGTGCCGGGCCCGGTTGTCCTACCGTGCTGCTTCCAGCACGGCCCTGACCGGCGCCGCATCCGCACCGGCCACGAGCACGGGATACGCCGTCAGGTGGTACAGCCCGGTCTCCACCCCATCCAGGTGCAGGTTCTCCAGCAGGTACGCCCCGCTGGTGAAGAGCCTGACATGGGTCACGAGCTCCTTCGCCTCCCGGCTGTCCACGCTCGGCGCGTCCACGCCCAGCAGCTTCAGCCCGCCGTGCAGCAGCCAGCCGGTGGCCTCCGGCGTCAGCACGGGCCAGTCGGCCGGGAAGGTGCCGCCGGCCACCGTGCGTCCGGTGCGGAGCAGCAGCCGCACGGGCATCGGCAGCCCCTCCAGCGCGGCCTCCAGCCACGCCACGGTCAGGGTGGGCCCCTCACCTGCGTCCTGGGCGTCCAGCACGATGGCGGGGCCGCTGAAGGCCTCCAGCGGCAGGCTCTCGCTGGCCGGCGCACCCTGCAGCACGTGCAGCGGCGCATCGGCGTGCGTGCCGACGTGCAGGCTGGTGGTCACCACCCCCACGTTCACGCTCGCCCCCGTCGCCATCTCCCACGACCAGCCACACGAGAACGGCGTGTCGCCCGGCCACTCCGGGGTGGCTGCGCCCATGGGGATGCTGATGTCGCGCCGAGTCACCGCTGGGCGCCGTAGAACTTCGCCCGCACGGCCCAGAGGGCGGGGAAGAAGCGGTTCGACAGCGTGCGGTTCAGGTACTTGGCGCCGAGGGTGCCGCCGGTGCCGCCCGTCTGCGGGCCGATGATCCGCTCCACCAGCTGCACGTGCAGGAACCGCCACTGCGCGAATTGCTGCTCGTACGCCAGCAGCCCCTCGGCCAGCTGGGCGAGGGCGCCGTGTTCGTGCTCGGTGTAGACCTGCTCCAGCGTCAGGTCGGCCCGGGCCACCAGCGCCAGGAACTGGTCCTGCATCAGCGGCGCATCCAGTGCCTTCTGCACCAGCGCCGGCGGTTCGCCATGCTCGCGGATCACCTGCAGGAAGTGCTCGTCGCGCAGCCCGCTGCGGGCCTCGATGGCGCGGAACTGGTCACTCTGAGAGCCGCTGGACTGGCCGAGGTACCCACGGAACTGCGCGAAGCGCTGCGGCGGGAGCGTGTCGAGGGCGGCCAGCTGCTGGCTGACGATGGTCACCAGCACGTTGATGCGGGTGATGCTCGACACCGCGCGCGGCGCGTCGTTCGCATCCATCGCCTCCGACAGCGTGTCCATCTCGTGCAGCAGCACCTTGAACCAGAGCTCACTGGCCTGGTGCACGATGATGAACAGCAGCTCGTCGGGGTGCTCGGGCTTGGACTGGATCGTCTGCAGCTTCAGCAGCTCGGGCAGGGCAAGGTAGGTGCCGTAGTCCACGGGTCGATCCTCAGAAGGTGGAGACGTCCAGCGACGCGATGTCGCTGACGCGGAGTGTCTCGGTGGTGTGGAACGGCTCGCCGTAGCGCGCGCGGATCAGCGTGCCGTAGTGCGCCGCCTGGTGGCGGATGATGTCGGGCAGGGGCTCGCCATTGGGATACACCTCACCCGCCTGCGTCAGCCCGTCGAACTGCGACGCGTAGCACGCAATGGCCTCGAGCTTCTTCTCGAAGACTTCCGAGATGTCCACCACGAAGCTCGGTGCGATGGCATCCTCGCGGAACGACATCGCATGCACGACCTTCCGCGGCCGGAACGGCGGCAGCTCCTGCACCAGGTTCTTCAGGCCGGCCAGGAAGCAGGCGTCACGCACCAGCTGCGCGGCCGCGATGTGATCGGGGTGCCGACCCTGCCGCGCATGGGTGATCACGATCGTGGGCCGCAGCCGGCGGATGGCGCGGATCACGACCTCACGCGCCTCGATGCTGTTGACGAGGTGCGCATCGGGGAGGTACAGGTTCTCGCGCACCGTCACGCCGAGGATCGCCGCCGCCCGCTGCGCCTCGGCGGCCCGGATCCCGACCGTGCCGCGGCTGCCGGTCTCGCCGGCGGTGAGGTCCACGACGCCCGTGCGACGGCCGTGGGCGGCGGCGGCCAGCAGGGTGCCGCCGCAGGTCAGTTCGACGTCGTCCGGGTGCGCCATGATGGCGAGGACGTCCAGCGGGTCCGTCATGGGTGGTGCCGTCATGGCGCAAACCTAACGCGCGCCACCGGCGCCGGCCGTCAGGCGTCCTGCGTCAGTCGGCCGGCGTCAGTCCGCCAGCCAGTCCCGCGGGGCCAGCATCGCCACCAGCTCCGCCTCGAAGCTGCCGTCCGGCCAGGTGGGGGCGTAGGGCCATGCCGCCAGCGGGGGCATGCTCATGAGCACGCTCTCGATTCGCGCGGCGGTGTGCAGCCCGAAGTGCGTGCCGCGGTCGTGCACGAGGTTGAACTCCACGTACCGCCCGCGGCGCACGAGCTGGAACGCACGCTCACGCTCCCCGTACGGCAGGTCGCGGCGCCGCTCCACGATCGGCGCATACGCCTCCTCGAGGCTGCGCCCGATGGCATCCACGAACGCCATCGTCGTCCCGGCATCCATCCCGCTCTCGTCCTCGCCGGGACGGATGTGATCGAAGAACACGCCGCCGCACCCGCGCGCCTCGTTCTCGCGGTGCGTGTTGCGGAAGTACTCGTCGCACCAGGGCTTGAAGCGCGCGTACAGCGACGGGTGGAAGGTCCCGCAGATGTCGGCCAGCGCACGATGGAAGTGCCGCACGTCCTCGGCGCACGGATACATCGGCGTGATGTCCGTGCCGCCACCGTACCAGGCGTCGCGGAGGTTGCCCTCGTCGTCGCTCAGCTCGAAGTAGCGCACGTTGAGGTGCACCGTGGGGATCATCGGGCTGCGCGGGTGGAACACCAGGCTCACGCCGGTCGCGAAGAACTGCGACTCGCCATCCGACACGCCGCGCCCCCCGAGCTTCGCCGCGGCGGCGGCCGGCAGGCGGCCATACACCACGCTGCGGTTCACGCCGCCCTTCTCGAACGTGTTGCCGTCGATCAGCACGCGCGAATGGCCGCCTCCACCCTCGGCGCGCTCCCAGGTGTCCTCGCGGAACGCCACGCCCCGATCCAGCCGCGTGAACATCGCCGTGATCTCGTCGTGCACCTCCGCGATCCAGGCGATGGCGCGGGCACGCCGCGCGTCGCCTGGTCCCGTGTCGTGTGTCGAGACGGGGGACGGGGACGCCGACGTGCTCATGACGCGAGGCGCTCCTTCGGGCGGAGGTGCGGCACCGAGGCCTGCGGGGCGCGCCACTCGCGCACCGTGTCGATGAACGCCTTGGCGTGGGCCACCGGGATGTCGGGCAGGATGCCGTGGCCGAGGTTCGCGATGTGGCCGCGGCCCCCGAACTCCTCCAGCATGCGCAGCGTGCGGGCGCGGATGGTGCTCGGCGGTGCGTACAGCAGGCAGGGATCCAGGTTGCCCTGCAGCGCCACCGGGAGATGCTCCATGCGCTTGCGCGCCTCGGCGGCACCCACCTGCCAGTCCACCCCGATCACGTCCGCCATCGTGGCCTGCGCCAGCTCCTCCATGGCCCAGCCGGCGCCGGGCGCGAACACGATCAGCGGCACACCGGCGGTGCGGGCGATCGAGGCGACGCGTGCGAGGTAGGGCAGGGCGAACTGCCGGAACTCGTGCGGGGCCAGGGCACCGGCCCAGCTCTCGAAGATCTGCAGCGCCTGCGCCCCCGCAGCCGCCTGCGCCACGAGGAAGTTGCCGACCGCGGTCGCCAGCTTGTTGAGCAGCGCATGGGCGTCCTGCGGTGCCTCGTACAACATCCGCTTGGCGACGGCGAACTGCTTGGTGCCCTTGCCCTCGACCATGTAGGCGGCCAGCGTCCACGGCCCGCCGGCAAAGCCGATCAGCGGCACGCGTCCGTCCAGCTCACGCCGCGTCATCCGCACCGCGTCGAGCATGTACCCCAGGCCTTCCTCCGGCATCACCGGCTTCAGGCGCGCGATGGCGTCACCATTGCGCAGCGGCGAGGAGAACACCGGCCCCACGCCCTCGTCCACCGTGAGGTCCATGCCCATCGCCTGCGGCACCACGAGGATGTCGCTGAAGATGATCGCGGCATCCACGCCCATGATGTCCACCGGCTGCAGCGTGACCTCGGTGGCCAGCTCCGGCGTGCGGCACATCTCGAGGAAGCCTCCCGACTTGGCGCGCACGGCGCGGTACTCGGGGAGGTAGCGTCCGGCCTGGCGCATCATCCACACCGGCGGCCGCTCGACGATCTCGCGGCGGCAGGCGCGGAGGAACAGGTCGCTGCGGCGCGGGGTGACGCCGGCGGCGGGTGCCTCGGGCGTGGTGGCGGGGGTCGCTTTGGTCGGCATCGGCCTGGTCAGGAATTCGGTGGAACGAGCGCCGAGGCGCCGTCGTGCGCCATCGGCATGGAGGAGAGGTCGGTGGGCATGCCGCGCCGCGGGCTGTTGGCGAAGAGCTGGTCCAGGTGCACGGCCAGGTCGTCGACGTTCTCGCCGCGGGCGATGGCGTCGCTGAAGACGTTCATCGGGCGTGCGAGCAGCTTCGCGACGATGCGCTCGGCGGTGCGCTCGGCCACGTTGTCGCCGGCCACGAAGGCCACTTCGCGGCGGCAGAGGTCCACGAGGGCATCGTGCAGCGAGCGGATCGCGAGGCGGGCCGCGCCGGTGGCCAGCCAGTGCCGCAGCCAGCGCATCTCGTGATCGACGATGCGCTCGGCGTCCGGCATGGCCGAGACGCGGGCGGCTTCCGCGGCCACGATCGGGCGGTGCAGCGAGTCCAGGTCCACCAGCGTCACGCCCGGGATGTCGCCGGCGCGCGGGTCCACGTTGCGCGGCATCGCGAGGTCCAGCAGCAGCACCGGTGCGTGGTCGTAGCCCACGGTGCGGCGTGCCACCTCGAGCTGCTCGGCCACCAGCGTGTGCGTGGCGGCCCCGGTGGCCACGATCACCACGTCGGCGAAGGCGGCCTCGAGGTGCAGCGTCTCGATCGGCGCCACGCGGCCGCGCAGGCTCTCGGCCAGCTCCTGTGCGCGCTCGATGGTGCGGTTCATCAGCACGATGTCCACCGCCCCCAGCTTGGCGAGCTGGCGGGCGGCGCGGGTGCCGGTCTTGCCGCAGCCGATCACCAGGCAGCGCGCATGCTGCAGGGAGCCGAAGCGCTGCAGCGCCACCGAGGCCGCCTCGGCGCCGATGGAGTTGCGGCCGGTGGAGAGGTCGGTGTCCGACTGCACGCGGCGCCCCGTGCGCAGTGCGATCTCGAACAGGCGGTGCAGCATCGGCCCGACCGTGTTCATCTCGCAGGCGGTGCGGTAACTCGAGCGCACCTGGCCGAGGATCTGTCCGTCGCCGAGAATCTGGCTCTCGAGGCCGGCGGCCAGTCGCAGCAGGTGGCGACCCACCTCGTCGCCGATGCGGATGTTCAGGGACTTGAGCAGCGCGTGTCGCTCCTCGAGGTCCGGCATCCAGACGGCGGTCAGGTGCTCCACCGCTGTCTCGAGGGCCATCTGGCCGCTGCTCTCGGTCCAGACGTACAACTCGGTCCGGTTGCAGGTCGAGACGAGCGCCAGCTCGCTCACCCCGCCGCCAAGGAGTGCGCCGTACATCTCGCCGAGCCGCTGCTCGGCGACATGGAAGCGCTCACGGGTCGCGACATCTGCGGTGCGATAATCGACCGCCAGGCAGATCAGCATGCGTTCACCGATTTCCGAAGGGAGCGTTGCGTCGTACGATCGCGAAGTTCAGCACGGTGGCGAACAGCACCCAGCACAGGTACGGCACGAGGGCCCAGGCCGCCCGCCGGTCGAGCGGGGCGACCGTCCACGCCATCAGCACGATGCTGCCGAAGAACGGGAAGACCTCGATCAGGGCCAGATCCGGCCGGCGTCGGCCGAAGAACAGGAAGCTCCACAGCGTGTTCAGCCCGCCGTTGAGTGCGAACACCCCGAACAGCCGGGCCTTCGCACCACTCGACGGGAGTTGTTCCCACGACACCACGAACGCGAACGCCATCAGCAGGAAGATCGTCGTCCACGCCGGGCCGAAGAGCCAGTCCGGCGGCTGCCATGATGGCTTCCGCAGCCCGTAGTACCACGGGCCGAGCTGCGTCACGAGGGCTCCCCCCGCGGCGGTCACCACCAGACCCCCCGCGGCGAGCGCAATCGCCGTGACCGAATACCCGAGCATTAAGCAACCGGCGCCAGGCCTGTCAGATGTCCAATGTTCTTGAAGAAGATCCGCGCGTGCGCCAGCGGCTTTCCACGAACGAGCTTTTTCCGCATGTAGGCATCGAACGTCAGCCGCTGGATGTCCTCGTCCCGGCACATCGACACGAACCGTTCACGCCGGTTGTCGGTGGTGTACCAGAAGTTCTGCATCACGTCGAGCACCTTGAACACCTGCCCGTGCTCCCACAGGAAGCGCTTGCGGGCCGCCTGCAGCCGCCGCGGATCGTTGTTGCGGATCGCGTCGGAGACGGCATCGGCGGTGAAGCGGCCACAGGTCATGGCGTAGAAGATGCCCTCGCCGGACGCAGGCGCCACCACTCCCGCCGCATCGCCGCAGACGGCGACGTCCTTCCCGTTCTCCCACCAGCGCAGCGGGCGGAGCGGAATCGGCGCGCCCTCACGCCGGATGGTCTCGCACCCGGCCAGCCCGGTCTCGGCCCGGAGCTGCGCCACCGCCGCCCGCATGTCGAAGCCCTGCTGGAAGGTCCCGGTCCCGATGCTGGTCACGTCGCCATGGGGAAAGACCCAGGCGTAGAAGTCGGGGGAGTACTTGCCGTCGTAGTAGATGTCCGCGCGGGCGGCCTTGAAGTCGTCGGTCTCCACGCGCGGCGACTTCACGATCTCGTGGTAGGCCGTGACGCGGTTGCCTCCGGCGTACGAGATCGGGATCGCCTGTCGGGCAACGGAGGACAGCGCACCGTCGGCGCCGATCAGCATCCGCGCCTTGATCGTCTCCAGCGCGCCGGAACGCGAGCCACCCGCGGCGTAGTGCACCAGCAGGCGGCCATCGGTGTCGTGTGTGAAGTGGTCGAACAGCCCGGTGATGCGCTCGGCACCATGGTCGCGGGCGCGCTCGCGGAGCCACTCGTCGAAGGTGCCGCGATCGACCATGCCCACGTAGCCCTTGCCGACCGGGATGTCCACCTTCTGGCGGTGCGGCGACACCATGCGGGCGGTGCTCACGCGCGCCACCAGCAGCTCGTCCGGCAGGTTGAAGTCCACCATGGCCTGCGGTGGCACCGCCCCGCCGCAGGGCTTCACGCGCCCCGCCTTGTCGAGCAGGGCCACGGCGAAACCCTGCAGCGCCAGGTCGTTCGCCGCCGTCGCCCCCGAGGGCCCCCCACCGACCACCACGACATCGTACATCTTCGGCATCACGCGTCTCCTCGCGGGAGGTCCCTGCGGCGCAGCGCCGGCGCACGCAGGAAGGAACAGGACAGGGACGGGAACATGATGATGGCCATCGGTCAGCCCGCCGCGGCCAGGAGGGACTCACTGGACTGCGCGCGGCCCGCCTGGCGGGCGGCAGAGGCCAGCACGGCGGCGCCGACGAAGAGCGCCGCCTCCATCGCGAACACGCTGCCGTAGCCCAGCCGGTCCGAGCCCAGCACGGCGCGCATCACGTCACTGGCACCGGCGCCGAGCATCCCGCCCGCCGCCATCGCCACCGCCTGCGCCGCACCGAAGACGCCCATGCGCACTCCCGTCTGCGCCTGCTCGCCCGCGGTGGACAGCGACATCATCGAGCCGATCGCGCCGATCGCGAACACGCCGTTCCCCACGCCCAGCGCCGCCAGCGCGGCCTTCAGCATCGGCAGGCTCGCCGAGACCGGCGACAAGGCGATGGCCAGCAGCGCGAGCGCCGAGGCGACGCAGCCGCCCCGCGCCCAGCTCGCGAGCGTGCCGATCCGCGTGGAGAGGATCGCCGTGAGCAGCATCCCCACCAGCGACCCGGCCTGGTGCACGCCGCTGATGGCCGTGCTCTCGCCCGGCGTGAGACCGAAGACGGCGCCGGCGAACGGCTCGAGGATCAGGTCCTGCGTGCTGTAGGCCAGCATCGACAGCGCGACGAAGAACGAGAAGCGCCGCGCGATGGGGTCCGCCCACACCACCCGCAACGCCGCGGTGAACGGCATCGCCGCCGCCCGCGCCTGCACCGTCGCCGGCCGCACCGCGTCCAGCCCGAGCAGCGCCAGCGTGGTGGCGAGGATCGCCGTTGCGCCGATGATCGCCGTGCAGCGCACCAGCGCCTCGTACGAGAACGGCTTCAGGAGCTTGCTGGCCACCACCGTGCAGACGATGAAGCCGGCGATCATGCAGAGCCACACGGTGGCCGCCGCGCGCGCATGGCGCTCGGCGGGCACGCGCAGCGAGAGGAGCGTGAGGAGCAGGGTGCCGGCGGTGCTGACGCCAAGGCCGACGAGCGTGAACGCAACGATGATCAGCGGGAAGCCGAGCGCCGGTGCCGAGCGCAGCACGGGCAGCAGTGCGGCGATGGCCAGCACGCCGGCGGCGAGCATCACCATGCCGAGCACGATCCAGCGGGTGAGCCGGCCATGCTGGTCGGCGAAGTGCCCCATGCGCGGGCGC
Organism: Gemmatimonadaceae bacterium; assembly: GCA_020851035.1. Lineage (NCBI taxonomy): Bacteria > Pseudomonadati > Gemmatimonadota > Gemmatimonadia > Gemmatimonadales > Gemmatimonadaceae > Gemmatimonadaceae bacterium. The sequence continues at coordinate 80,601 of JADZDM010000025.1, forward strand.
AGCCAGAGCTGCACCGCGTAGTGCAGCGCCACCAGCGCGCCGGGCACCATCGCCGGCAGGCCGAGTTCCACCACCATCACGCGGTTCATGGTGGCCGTGATCAGCACGATCAGCGCACCGAGGCACGCCTGCACCACGCCGAGGCGCAGCACGGAGGTGAAGCCGAACGGTGGCTGCGCCGGCAGCACGGCCGTCGCGCTCATGCCGCACCCCCCAGCGTGCGGATGGCGTGTGCACACACCATCATGCCGAGCACCGAGAACGGCACGCCGAACCCGCTGTACCAGAGCGCCTTGCGCACGGGATCGCGCAGGAACACCGGCATCATCGCCTGCTGGATGCCCATCAGCGTGAGCAGCACGGCAGCGTGCATGGGCCGGTTCCACGCGAAGAGCAGCAGCGCCGCCGCGATCACCTGCGGCAGCATGATCACGATGCAGGCGAGGCGTGCGGCACGTGCGGGGCCAAGCTGCACGGGCAGCGACAGGACGCCGAGCGCGCGGTCACCCTCGATCGCCTTGAAGTCGTTGAGAGTCATGATGCCGTGCGCGCCGATGCTGTACAGCACCGCGAGCAGCATCACGCGCCGGTTTGGCCAGGTGCCGAGCATCACGACCGCGCCGGTGATCCACGCCAGGCCTTCGTACGTGAGGCCGACGGCGGCATTGCCGAACCAGCCATCGGCCTTCAGGCGCAGCGGCGGTGCACTGTACGCCCACGAGAGCGCGACGGCGATCACCGTGGCCACGAGTCCGGCGGCACCGAATGCCGCGCCGACGGCGATCGTCGCAGCACTCCAGGTGATCGCGATGATGAGTCCCCACACGCCGGGAATGCGTCCGGATGGAATCGGTCGCTGTGGCTCGTTGATCGCATCGACGTGACGGTCGAACCAGTCGTTCACGGCCTGGCTGCCGGCGCATGACAGAGGACCGGTGAGTGCGATGCCGAGTGCGAACAACCACCAGCGACCCTGCATCGGCACACCGGCACTCACGACGCCGCAGGAGAACGCCCACATCGGCGGGAACCAGGTGACCGGCTTGAGCAACTCGAGGACAGCACCCGCACTCGGCAGACGTCGCTGAGTCGTGTGTAAACGGGGGCTGACGGAGTCGAGTGTCAACATTTCCTGACAGAGCTGCCAAAATCCGCCGGCCGCAAGGTCGTACCTGCCCTACGGCGGTTACTCGGGGTTGGCCAGGGCGTTGTCGGGGCTGTCCAGCAGGCGGTGGCGGCGGAGCTTGACGTACAGGCTCTGGCGGCTCACCCCCAGGACCTCGGCTGCGGAGGTCCGGTTGTCGTCGGTCAGCTCGAGGGCGGCCTCGATGAAATGGCGCTCCACCAGATCGGTGGTGTCCCGGACGAGCTCACGGAGCGAGACGCGGCCAACCAGCGAGGTCAGCTGTTCCACGGCGCGGGTCAGGTCCCTGGCGCCCTGCGGGCCCACCGCCAGGCGGCGTCCCACGTCGCGGAGCATGAACCCGATGGAGGGGTGCTCCGAATCGGGGAGCCAGGCGGCCGAGACCTCGACCTCCGTGGCGAGCCCATGCACGCCGCGGGCCGATGTCAACGCGAGGCGGACTGCGCCGTTGCGCTTGAGCATCGTCAGGAAGACGTCGAAGTCGGCGCCGGGGCGCCCGATCCACGCCCCGAACTCCTCGCCGCGGACCTGCTCGTCTGAGGCGAGCTGGACCAGGTCGAGGAAGGCCCGGTTGGCATAGGTGACCGTGCCGCCGATGTCGGTGATCACGAACGAGTCGGGCGACTGCTCGAGCAGGGCGGCGATCCGGGAGCGCTCGCCCCCCTCGCCGCCGGTGACGATGCCGTCGGCCGGCGAGAACCGGATGAGCAGCAGCGTGCTGCTGTCCTGCCGGAACGTCGAGGCGCTGAGGATGAACTGCTCACCGGTCCGGGCGAGGTGCACTCGGACGTCGCCGCTCTTGCCGACCGCCCGGGCATTCGCGAGCGCATCGCCCACCGCGCGCAGGTCCTCCGGCGAGATGCCGAACGGGAAGTTGCGCCCGGTGAGCTTCTCCGGCGCCTCGCCGAACAGCTTGCCGGCGGCGGAGTTGGCGTCCATCACCTTCATCGACGCGCTGTCGACCACGAGGATGGTCTCGGCCGCGAGCTGGAAGAGCAGGCGATACCGCGTCTCCACGTGGCGCAGGCGCCAGTAGTCCCGCTCCATGGCCTGCTGCGCCTCGACGAGCCGCTGCTGGAGCGCCGAGACGGTGCGCATGTCGCGGCCGGCGGCGACGAATGCCCCGTCGCGGCCCACGCGCATCACGGTGTACGACACCGGCATGTCGTTCCCGCCCGGCAGGATGTGGTTCACCTGCCGCCGGCGGCCCGACGACTTGCTGCCGGCATCGCGCAGCAGCGCCTCGACCTTGCCACGCGTCTCGAGCGTGACGGTCTGCGCCCAGTGCTGGCCCACCCACTGCGCGATGCCGGCGTCCCGCAGCTCGGTATCGGTCGCCACGACCGCGCGCACGACGCCCGTCCGATCCACGACGACGGCGAGATCACCGGTGTTCGCGACGAGGTCCGCCGCGAGTTGGGGATCGAGATCCGCGAGGCCACCGTCGACGGCGCGGGAGGTTGTCACTGGGCCGCGTCGGACAAGGGGGGCGACGCCGTGTCGAGCGCCGCCGATGCGCGCCGCGACTGGACGAGCGTCCGGGCCACGAGCGGGCCCTGCGCGGCGTCGGCCGCCGAGGCGTCGGCGCCGACCTGGGTCACGAGCGCTGGATTGTCCACGAACGCTCTACCACCGACCATGATCGCAAGGTCCGCGTTGAGCGAGGTCGCCCGGACGGTGCGGATGAGCTCCGCCACCCGCGGGACGCGCTCGTTGACGCCCACCGACAGCCCGAGCACGTCATACCAATGCGCACCGAGCTCATGCAGGATGTCCTCGGCACCCAGCGGCGGGCCGACGGTCACGCCCCACCCGTCGGCCACGAAGAACTCCGCCACCATGGCCAGGCCAAGCGAGTGCTGCTCGTCGGGCATGCCGCAGAGCAGCGCCTGGCCGGCGTCGGCGGACATCGGCGTCTCGGCTGCGACACGCCGGCCCAGGTCACGAACCACCCGCTGCATGCGGCCGAGGCCCAGGGTGACCTCGAGGAAGTCCGCCTCATCCTCTTCCCAGCGCACGCCGAGGATGCGGGCGGCCGGCGCGAGGAGGTCGAGGCAGATGCGCTCGAGGGAGGCCCCGGTGTCGATCAGCGCCGAGACGATGGCCGGACAGGCCTCCTCGTCATGGGACAGCGACGCCTGCACGAAGGCCGTGACGTCGTCCGGGCCGATCGGCACCGCCTTCCGCACCGGCCAGTCGGGGGTGCCGTGGGCCCGGGCGTGGTTGAGCAACCGCGGAATCAGCTCCAGTTCCATCGAACGGCCGACCGCGCCCCCGCGTACACGCGGAGGATCGCAGTCGCCGTGACCGCCGGCACTGAAGTTCGACTGAAGCGGACTGGACAACGACCCCTCCGGACGGGGAGTTCGGGCGCGGACGCACCGGCGGCCCGGGAGCCGCACCGAGGCTGCATTGCCCCAAGTCAGGAATGCCGGTCTGGTGAAGAAAGCCCGCTGCCGCGCATTGTCAAATTTCGGGAAGCCGCGACCGCTGTTACGCTGTGGTGTCAGGTTTCCTTGACACTTTCCCATCCGGGTGTAGCGTCGGAGGAACGGTTACATGGAGCGGACTGACGTGGCGGATGCCGGAGTGAGAATGGCCCCGGAACGGGGTGGGACGGCCGCGACCGGATCCGCCTCCGGGGGGACGGTGCGGGCGCTCTACACCCCCGCCCAGCGCGCCCGCCGCGACGCCACGCGCTGGACGCTGGTGCAGGGAATCCTCGCGCCGATCCAGTTCCTGGTCTTCGCCGTCAGCGCCGTGCTGGTCCTCCGCTCCCTCGCCACCGGCACCGGCGAGCTCGCGGCCCATGTCTCCATCATCGTCAAGACCATCCTGCTGTACACGATCATGGTCACCGGCGCGATCTGGGAGAAGGTGGTCTTCGGCCAGTATCTCTTCGCGCCCGCCTTCTTCTGGGAGGACGCGGTGAGCTTCGTGGTCATCGCGCTCCACACGATCTATCTCGGCGGGCTCCTGACCGGGCGGCTGTCCACGCGCACCCTCTTCCTCGTCGCGCTGGCGGCGTACTCGGTCTATGTCGTGAACGCCGTCCAGTTCCTGCTCAAGCTCCGTGCGGCCCGACTCCAGGAGGCGCGCGAGGCGCAGCTGCGCGCGGCGGCGGCCGCATGAGCACCCCGCTCCCGATGCTGCCCGAGGTGCTCGCCGGCGGCGGGTGCACCGACGCCCCGGTGCTGCGCGAGCGCGGCCAGCGTGAGGTGTTCTGCGGCCTCACCGGCATCGTCTGGCTGCACCGCAAGATGCAGGACGCCTTCTTCCTCGTGGTGGGGTCGCGCACCTGCGCGCACCTGCTGCAGTCGGCCGCCGGCGTGATGATCTTCGCCGAGCCGCGCTTCGCCACCGCCATCCTGCAGGACCGCGACCTGGCCGGCATGGCCGATTGCAACGCGGAGCTGGACCGCGTTGTGGCCGAGCTCCTTGCGCGACGCCCGGAGATCACGACGCTCTTCCTCGTGGGCTCGTGCCCGAGCGAGGTGATCAAGCTGGACCTGCTCACCGCCTCGCAGCGCCTGAACCGCGAGCACTTTCCGCGGGTGCGCATCCTGAGCTACAGCGGCAGCGGCATCGAGACGACGTTCACGCAGGGTGAGGACCAGTGCCTGAAGGCGATGGCGCCGCACCTGCCGGCCGCTGCCGACGGTGCCCGGCGCCTGCTCGTCGTCGGCACGCTGGCGGATGTGGTGGAGGACCAGTTCTCGCGCCTCTTCGCGCAGCTGGGCATCGGTCCGGTGTCGTTCTTCCCGGCGCGCCGCGCCACCGACCTGCCGCCGGTGGGGCCGGGCACGCAGCTCCTGCTCGCGCAGCCGTTCGTCGGCGAGACGGTGCGTGCGCTGCAGGCGCGTGGCGCGACGCTCCTGCCGGCGCCGTACCCGCTCGGCGCCGAGGGCACGACACGCTGGCTGGCCGCCGCCGCCGCCGCGTGGGACATCCCGGCGGAACACTTCCGCAAGGTCACCGAGCCCGCCCGCCTGCGCGCGACGACGGCGCTGCAGCGCTATCGCGGCACGCTGGAGGGGAAGCGGATCTTCTTCTTCCCCGATTCGCAGCTCGAGCTGCCGCTGGCGCGATTCCTGTCGCGCGAGTGCGGCATGGCACTGGTGGACGTGGGCACGCCGTATCTCGATCGCATGCTCACGGAAGTGGAGCTGGCGATGCTGCCGGCCGGCACGGTGCTGAGCGAGGGGCAGGACGTGGAGAAGCAGCTCGACCGCTGCGAACGCGAGCAGCCCGACCTGACGGTCTGCGGCCTCGGCCTCGCCAACCCGCTCGAGGCCCGTGGCCTCCGGACCAAGTGGTCCATTGAACTCGTCTTCTCCCCGATCCAGGGCTATGACCAGGCCGGCGACCTCGCCGAGCTGTTCGTGCGCCCGCTGGATCGCAGCGCCCGCCTGACGGTCTGACGCATGCAACTGACCCTCTGGACCTACGAAGGCCCGCCGCACGTCGGCGCCATGCGCATCGCGACCAGCATGCGCGACGTGCACTACGTGCTCCACGCACCGCAGGGCGACACCTACGCCGACCTGCTGTTCACCATGATCGAGCGGCAGGACAAGCGCCCGCCGGTGACCTACACCACCTTCCAGGCCCGTGACCTGGGTGGCGACACCGCGAACATCGTGACGCGCGCCGTGCAGGATGCCGTCGACCGTTTCCGGCCGAAGACACTGCTGGTGGGCGAGAGCTGCACCGCGGAACTGATCCAGGACAACCCGGGCAGCCTCGCGATGGGCATGAACCTCGGCATCCCGATCGTGCCGCTCGAGCTGCCGTCCTACTCCAAGAAGGAGAACTGGGGCGCCGCCGAGACGTTCTACCAGCTCGTGCGCACGCTGCTGCTCGAGCGCTCGAAGACGCGCGAGCCGCGCCCGGGTCGCGAGGGCCGCCGCCCGCGCGTGAACCTGCTGGGCGGCACGATCCTCGGCTTCCGCTGCCGCGACGACATCGCGGAGGTGACCAAGCTGCTGGCCAGTATCGGCGTGGACGTGAACGTTTCCGCCCCGCTGGGTGCGGATCCTGACGACCTGCGACGAATTCCGGATGCGGACGCGAATGTCTGCCTGTATCCGGAGATCGCGCTCTCCACCTGCAGCTGGCTCACGCGCACGTTCCAGATGCCGGTGATCACGACCGTGCCGATCGGCGTCGGCGCGACACGCGACTTCATCGCGGAAGTGGGACGCGTGCTGGGCCTCGACGTGAGTGCGGTGCTCGGCGGCGAGCTGCCCGGCGCGGCGTCACTCGGCAGCAGCCACTCGCGCATGCCGTGGTACTCGCGCTCGGTGGACGCCACGTACCTCACCGGCAAGCGGGTGTTCATCTTCGGGGACGGCACGCACGTGGTGGCCGCGGCGCGCATCGCCAGCGAGGAGCTGGGCTTCAAGGTCGTGGGGCTGGGCACCTACAGCCGCGAGATGGCGCGCGAGGTGAAGGCCTGCGCCGAGAAGTACGGCGTGACCGCGCTCATCACCGACGACTACCTCGACGTGGAGCGCACCGTCGCCGAGCTGCAGGTGGAGCTGGTGCTCGGCACGCAGATGGAGCGGCACATCGCGAAGCGCCTGGGCGTGCCCTGCTCGGTGATCTCGACGCCGATCCACGTGCAGGACGTGCCGGCGCGGTACTCGCCGCAGATGGGTTTCGAGGGCGCGAACGTGATCTTCGACGCCTGGGTGCATCCGCTGATGATGGGCCTCGAGGAGCACCTGCTGCAGATGTTCCGCGAGGACTTCGAGTTCGGTGACGGCGCCGCGCCGTCGCACCTGCACAGCGTCGCGCCGTCGAAACCCGACGCGCCTGCCAGTGCGCTGGCGCGGGTTCCGCAGGACACCGCCTCCACGCCCGTCGTCCCGGAACCGGCGCCCGCGCCGGTGCACACGTCCGCAGCCACCACTGCGTCCGGGGCGTCGGGTGCGCCCGCCGCCACCGAGGTCGTGACGCCGGTCTGGTCCCCCGACGGCGAGAAGGAGCTGGGCAAGATCCCGTTCTTCGTGCGCGGCAAGGCCCGGCGCAACACCGAGAAGTACGCGGCCGCGCAGGGCATCGGGCTCATCACCGTCGAGACGCTGTACGAAGCGAAGGCGCACTATGGCCGGTGAGGTGATGCCGCCGCTGCGGTTCGTCATCATCACCCTGGACTCGCACCTCGCCGGTGCGGTCGCCGAGGCGTCGGCGATCGTGCTGCGACAGGTGCCCTCGATCGACCTGCGCGTGCACGTGGCGGCCGACTGGCCCGGGGATCCGGCCGCGCTCGAACGCTGCCGCTCGGACATCGCCACCGGCGACATCATCGCCGTCACGCAGTGCTTCCAGGATGAGCAGGTCACGGCGATCCGCGATGCACTGCTGGCGCGCCGCGAGCACTGCGATGCGATGCTGGTGGCCGTCTCGGCGCCGGAACTGGTGCGCTGCACGCGGATGGGGCGCTTCGACCTTGGCGGGGCCGAGGAGAAGAAGCCGAAGCCGTGGTCGCCGCTGGGCATCCTGAAGCGGCTCCGCGGCAGCCGCAGCGACGGCAAGTCGAGCGGCGAGCGGCAGATGACGGCGCTCAAGGCCATGCCGGCGCTGCTCAAGTTCATCCCGGGGCCCGCGCAGGACGTGCGCGTCTACCTGCTCAGCATCCAGTACTGGCTGGCCGGGACGTCGGAGAACATCGCCAACCTGATCCTCCTCCACGTCGAGAAGTACGCCGACGGGCCGCGGAAGGTGCTCCGGGCTCGCGTCAGGACGCAGGCGCCGAAGGTCTATCCGGAGGTCGGGCTCTGGCATCCGGACGTGCGCGGTGAACACGGCATCACCGAGGCGCTGTCCGCACTGCCGAAGCAGGGGCCGGCGGGCACCGTCGGCGTGCTGCTGGGCCGGAGCTACCTGCTGGCCGACAACGTCGCGCACTACGCGGCGGTGGTGCGCGCCTTCGAGCAGCGCGGCCTGCGCACCATCCCGGCGTTCGCCAGTGCACTCGATGCGCGGCCGGCGATCGAGCGCTACTTCGTGGATGGTGCCGGCCGCGCGACGGTGGATGCCGTGGTCTCGCTGACCGGATTCTCCCTCGTCGGCGGGCCGGCGTACAACGATGCCGAGGCGGCGCAGGCCACGCTCGGGGCTCTCGACGTGCCGTACTTCTGCCTCCAGACGCTGGAGTTCCAGTCCACGCCGGAGTGGCGGGACGACCCGCGCGGGCTGAACCCGCTCCAGGCCACGTTGCAGGTGGCGATCCCGGAACTCGACGGCGCCATCGGGCCGACGGTCTTCGCCGGCAAGGTCGGTGCGGCGAAGGGGGTGGAGAACGCCGAGTCGCGGCCCATCACCGAGCGCGTCGGGACGATGGCGGACCGGGTGGCGCGGATGGTGCGCATGCGCCGCACCGCGCGCGCCGACCGGAAGGTGGCGGTGGTGCTGTTCAACTTCCCGCCGAACGCCGGCAACACCGGCAGCGCCGCCTACCTGGACTGCTTTCACTCGCTGTACAACACGATGCTCGCGATGCGCGATGCGGGCTACACGGTGACGGTGCCGGCGTCGGTGGATGCGCTGCGCGACGCCGTGACGCAGGGGAATCGCGAGCAGTACGGCTCGGTCGCCTCGGTGTTCGCGCGGGTGCCCACCGACGATCACGTGCGCCGCGAGCGGTACCTGCCGCAGATCGAGGGCGCGTGGGGGCCGGCGCCCGGCAGGCAGTTCGCCGACGGCCACGGGATCCAGATCCTCGGGGCGGAGTTCGGGAACGTCTTCGTGGGGGTGCAGCCGTCGTTCGGGTGGGAAGGGGACCCGATGCGCCTGCTCTTCGAGGGCAACTTCGCGCCCACACACGCCTTCAGCGCGTTCTATCGCTGGCTGCGCGAGGACTGGGGGGCCCACGTGGCGCTGCACTTCGGCACCCACGGCGCGCTGGAGTTCATGCCCGGCAAGCAGGCCGGCCTCACCGACCAGTGCTGGCCCGACCGGCTCATCGGCGACCTGCCGAACGTGTACCTGTATGCCTCCAACAACTCGTCGGAGGGCACGCTCGCCAAGCGGCGGGGCGGGGCGACGACGCTGATCAGCTACCTCACGCCCTCATTGTCATCCGCGGGGCTGTACAAGGGGCTCGTCGACCTGAAGGCCACCTACGAGCGGTGGCGCAACACCGACGACCGCACGAGCGAGGCCGAGCTGCTGTCGCTGGTCGCGTTGCTGCAGGAGCAGGCCTGCGCGATGGAGCTGACGCCGGCCACGCCGGCGTGGACACCGGCGGATCGCGCCCTGATCGAGTCGGTGCGGCAGAAGCTGATCGAGGTGGAGCAGGCGCTGATCCCGGTGGGATTGCATGTGGTGGGGCGCACACCGACGGTGGAGGAACGCGCAGACATGCTGGCTGCGATCGCCAGCGTGGGTCGCCCTGAGGCGAACATCGCCGCCTTTGCCGAGACGGTGCGTGCAGCGGCGCGTCGTGCGCTGGATCCCGAGGCGCTGGATGCGGTGGCCCGCGAGATCGTGACGGCGGCCATCGGGGCCGGCGAGGTCGCGGCGGGGTTGCGCGCGGCGGAGCGGCTGGGCGTGTCGCCGATCGGCCTCGAGCCCACCCTGCAGGGATTGATGGCGCTCGACGCGCTGCTGGCCGTGGATGCGGAGATTCCCGGGATGCTGCGCGCCCTCGACGGCCGGTTCGTCGCGGCGGCGCCGGCGGCCGACCTGGTGCGCAACGCGGCGGTGCTGCCCACGGGGCGCAACCTGTACGGCTTCGACCCGTACAAGGTGCCGAGCCCGTATGCGCTGAAGGAGGGGGCGGCGCGGGCGGAGCAACTGATCGCGCGGCATGTGGCCGACGGCAACGCGTTCCCGGAGACGGTGGCGTTCGTGCTCTGGGGCACCGACAACATGAAGTCGGAAGGGACGCAGCTGGCGCAGGTGCTGGCGCTGATGGGCGTGGTGCCGCGCTTCGATGGCGTGGGCCGCCTGTGTGGCGCGCGGCTGCTGCCGCTCGCACAACTGGGCCGGCCGCGGGTGGACGTGGTCGCGTCGCTCTCCGGCATCTTCCGTGACCTGCTGCCGCTGCAGGTGAAGCTGCTGGCCGAGGCGGCGCTGCTCTGCGCGGCCGCCGAGGAGCCGGAGGCGCAGAACTTCATCCGCAAACATGCGCTGGCCGCGATGCGCGAGGACGGTGTGGACCTGGAGACCGCGTCGCTGCGCGTGTTCGGGAACTCGGAGGGCTCGTACGGCTCGAACGTGAACCTGCTGCTCGAGACCGGGCGGTGGGAGGACGAGAACCAGCTCGCCGACCTGTTCGTGCAGCGGAAGGGCTTCGCGTATGGCGCCGACGGGAAGTGCCGCCAGGGGCAGCAGATGATGAAGCGTGCGCTCGGCACGGCGTCGCTGAGCTTCCAGAACGTGGACTCGGCGGAGCTCGGGGCGACCGACATCGACCAGTACGTCGAGGCGCTGGGCGGGGTGAACCGCGTGATCGAGCAGCAGCAGCAGCGGAAGGTGGCCTGCTACATGGGCGACCACACCGGCAAGGACGGGAAGATCCGGACGCTGGAGGAGCAGGTGGTGCTCGAGTCGCGCACCCGTGCGCTCAACCCCAAGTGGTACGAGGGGCAGCTGGTGCATGGCTACGAGGGGGTGCGCAACATCGCCGGCCACATCGCGACGACGGTCGGCTGGAGCAGCACGACCGGCAGCGTGCCGGGCTGGGTGTACGGCGACATGGCGCAGACCTTCGTGCTGGACGCCGAGATGCGCGACCGGCTGGCGAGCCTGAACCCGTCGGCCGCCGCCGGGATGGCGACGAAGCTGCTGGAGGCGAACGACCGCGGGTACTGGTCCCCCGATGCGGCGACGCTGGACGCGTTGCGTGATGCGGCGGCGGAACTCGAGGACCGGCTGGAAGGGGTGGTGGCCCGGTGAGGGCGGGACGGTGCGTGACAGTGGCGGGACCGGCGCGCGTGGTGGCGCGTGCCGCGATCAATTCCCTGGGTCAGGAGCAGTAAAGTGGCAGTCTCAACGCGACTCCCCGTCCTTGGACGGGAGGACGGCGATGGCAGCGTGCAGGTGCACCTCAATCCCGAGGACAAGATCACCGGTGCGCTCTGCATCGCGGTCTACGGGAAGGGGGGCATCGGCAAGAGCACCACGTCGTCGAACCTGTCGGCGGCGTTCTCGCACCTGGGCAAGCGGGTGCTGCAGATCGGCTGCGATCCGAAGCACGACTCGACGTTCACGCTGACGAAATCGATGGTGCCGACGGTGATCGACACGCTCGAGTCGGTGGACTTCCACAGCGAGGAGCTGCGGACGGAGGACTTCGTGTTCACCGGATACAACGGCGTGATGTGCGTGGAGGCGGGCGGGCCGCCGGCGGGCACGGGGTGCGGCGGCTACGTGGTCGGCCAGACGGTGAAGCTGCTCAAGGAGCACCACCTGCTGGAGGACACCGACGTGGTGATCTTCGACGTGCTGGGCGACGTGGTGTGCGGCGGCTTCGCGGCCCCGCTGCAGCACGCGCACCGCGCGATGATCGTGACGGCGAACGACTTCGACTCGATCTTCGCGATGAACCGCATCATCGCGGCGGTGCTGGCGAAGTCGAAGAACTACCAGGTGCGCGTGGGCGGCGTGATCGCCAACCGCAGCAAGGACACCGACCAGATCGACCGCTACAACTCGGCGGTGGGGCTGACGACGACGGCGAAGTTCCCGGACCTGGATGCGATCCGCCGCAGCCGCCTGAAGAAGTGCACGATGTTCGAGATGGACAGCACCGATCCCGAGGTGAAGGCGGTGCAGGACGAGTACCTGTCGTGTGCCCAGCGGCTGCTGGACGGGGTGCCGCCGCTGCTGGTGCAGCCGCTGAAGGACCGCGAGATCTTCGACCTGCTCGGGTACGACTGAGCCATGGCCCTGCCGACGACGGATGCAGGCCCGCCGGGCAGCCGCAGCTACACGGAGCGGCGTGCCTGGCTGCACGAGTACTTCGACCGGACCGCGGCGGCGGCCTGGGCCACGCTGACCTCGGACTCGCAGGTGAGCTGGGTCCGGCGCACGGTGCGCGAGGGGCGGGAGCGGATGCGGCACACCCTGTCCGGGTACCTGCCGGCCGACCTGCGGGGGGTGCGGGTGCTGGACGCGGGGTGCGGGACGGGGGTCCAGGCGGTCGAGCTCGCCAGCCGGGGGGCCTCGGTGGTCGCGATCGATCTCTCGCCGACCCTCGTGGGGCTAGCCGAGACGCGGTCTGCGGGGAAATTCGAGGGAGGAACGATCGAGTGGCGGTCGGGCGACATGCTCGACCCGCAGCTCGGCTCGTTCGACTATGTCGTCGCCATGGACTCCCTGATCCACTACACCCTGTCCGACATGCTGGATGCCTACGCCGCGCTGGCGGCCCGCACGCGCATCGGGATGGCGGTGACGTTCGCACCGCGGACGCCGCTGCTGGCCACGCTGCACGCGGTGGGCAAGGCGTTTCCGCGCCGCGACCGGGCGCCGCAGATCGAGCCGGTCGCGATGGCCGCCCTGCTCGCCGGCGTCGCCGCCGACGCGTGCCTGGCGGACTGGGCGCCGGGGCGCACGCAGCGCATCGAGAGTGGATTCTACAAGTCCCAGGCGCTGGAGCTCCGGCGCCGCAATGCACAGGGGCAGGCATGACCGCAGTGACGATCTTCTGGGTGTCGGTGGCCCTGCTCACGGCCTGGTTCCTCTTCCGGCGGCGGATCGACGTGCCGGCGGTGATCGACCTCGAGGCGACCGACCGGGAGCTGCACGCGCACGTGGTGCTGGAGGGGGTGGAGGTGAACGAGGGGGACGAGGTGCTGGTGCACGGCGCCCCGTCGTACATCCCGCTCAACGAGAAGCGCACGATGACGGCCAGCGCGACGGTGTCGAAGGCGAGCCTGCCGCGCCGGATGTGGGAACGCGTCATGGGACGCACCCGCATCACGGAACTCTACGAAGTCGGATTCGAGGGCTGACACACATGTACAACGTTGCAGACGATCGCGCGGAGCTCACCCCGGACGTGAAGTCGACGGCCGAGAGCACCGCCATCGCCGCCCAGGATGCGGCCCTCAACCCGCGGTTCTACACCACCGACTTCGACGAGCTGAACAAGCTCGACTTCTCGCGGATGCGCGAGCAGTGGGATGCGATGGTGGAGGAGTTCCGCTCGGACCCGAACAAGAACCACTTCAAGCGCACGGCCGAGTTCGAGGCCGATTTCTCCACGCTGCCGCCGAAGCTCCGCCAGGAGTTCGTGGACTTCCTGATCAGCTCCGTCACGGCGGAGTTCTCGGGGTGCATCCTCTACGCCGAGATCAAGAAGCGGTGCACCAACCCGGACGTGCGCGAGCTGTTCGGGTACATGAGCCGCGACGAGGGCCGCCACGCGGGGTTCATCAACCACACGCTCAACGACTTCAACGTGCGGGTGGACCTGAGCTTCCTGACGCGGGCCAAGAAGTACACGTTCTTCAAGCCCAAGTTCATCTACTACGCGACGTACCTGTCGGAGAAGATCGGCTACGCGCGCTACATCACGATCTTCCGCAACTTCGAGCAGCAGCCCGACAAGCGCTGGCACCCGATCTTCAAGTGGTTCGACAACTGGTGCCACGACGAGTTCCGGCACGGCGAGGCGTTCGCGGTGCTGATGCGCGCCAACCCGGAGACGCTGCAGGGGATCAACAAGTACTGGATCCGCTTCTTCCTGCTGGCGGTGTTCTGCACGATGTACGTGCGCGACCACCTGCGCGCCTCGTTCTTCGGCGCGATGGGCATGTCGGTGGACGACTACGACCGCAAGGTGATCAAGCTCACGAGCCTGATCAGCAAGCAGGTGTTCCCGGTGAGCCTGGACCTCGAGAGCCCGCGGATCTGGGAGCTGTTCGAGAAGATGTACCAGCTCACCCTCGCGATCGAGGCCACGAAGAAGGTGCCCGGCATCGGCTCGGCGCTGCGGCGCGCGATGATGAAGGTGGGCGTGGTGACGACCTTCGTGCAGCTCTACTTCCTGCCGGTGGAGTCGAACGAGCTGCCGGCCGACGTGCGCATGGAACCGGTCTGGTGAGGCCATGAGCACGGCCGCGACCCCGCGGAAGTCACCGCTCGTGGCGCGCCTGGTGACGCGCTTCGGGCCGAGCATCCTGCCGTTCGCCGACGTGGCGACGACGGAGCTGCCGTTGCCGCGCCTGCTCCGCCTGGGCCTGCTCCAGGTGACGGTGGCGATGGCGACCACGCTGCTGGCCGGCACGCTCAACCGGGTGATGATCGTGGAGCTCAAGATGCCGGCGCTGGTGGTCGGCCTGATGCTCGCCATCCCGCTGCTGACGGCCCCGCTCCGCGCGCTCATCGGCTACCGCTCCGACATCCACGTGTCGGTGCTGGGGTGGCGGCGCGTGCCGTACATCTGGCTCGGCACGATCCTGCAGTTCGGCGGACTGGCCATCATGCCGGTGGCGCTCTACATCCTGGCCGGCGACACGCACGGCGACCCGCGGGTGGGCGTCGTCGCGAGCTTCCTGTCGTTCCTCTGCACGGGGCTCGGCTCGCACATGGTGCAGACCGCCGGCCTCGCCCTCGCCACCGACATCACGCCGGAGAAGGACCAGCCGCGCGTGGTGGCGCTGCTCTACGTCATGCTGCTGGTCGGCATGGTGCTCTCGAGCCTGGCCTACGGCGCGGCGCTGCGGAACTTCAACAAGGTCGTGCTGATCCAGGTGATCCAGGGCGCGGCGGAACTCACCATGTTCCTGAACATCTTCGCCGTCTGGAAGCAGGAGGTCCGTGGCTCGGCCCCGACGAAGGCACCGGAGGTGGCGCGGCCGCCGTTCCTGGTGGCGTGGCGCGCCTTCGTGGCCGAGAACC
This sequence comes from Gemmatimonadaceae bacterium, assembly GCA_020851035.1. NCBI lineage: Bacteria > Pseudomonadati > Gemmatimonadota > Gemmatimonadia > Gemmatimonadales > Gemmatimonadaceae > Gemmatimonadaceae bacterium. Next base: position 95,602 of record JADZDM010000025.1, read on the forward strand.
CGCAGCTGATCCGCCTGCTGCTGGCGGTGGGCGTGGGCACCTTCGCGTTCACGCTGCAGGACGTGCTGCTCGAGCCGTTCGGCGGACAGGTGCTGCGGCTCGGCGTGGCCGCCACCACCTCACTCACGGGGATCATGGCGTTCGGCGCGATCGTCAGCTTCGCCCTGGCGCAGAAGCGCGCCTCGCAGGGCGCAGACCCCATCCGCCTCTGTGCCCTCGGCGCGGTGGTGGGTGTGGTGGGGTTCGCACTGGTGATCCTCTCGGCACCGATGCTCTCGCCACCGCTGCTGATGGCCGGGGCGCTCTGCATCGGCTTCGGGAACGGGTTGTTCAGCGTCGGCACGCTGCTGCGCGTGATGGCGCTGCCCCACCACGGCGAGCATGGGCTGGCGCTGGGGGCCTGGGGTGCGGTGCAGGCCACCTGTGCCGGAGTGGCGATGGCGGTGGCCGGGTTCATCCGCGACTGGGTGAGTGCCGGCCATGTCGCCCCGCGGCTGCCGATGGTCGAACCGATGCCGGGACCGGGCTACGTCGCGACGTACGCCCTCGCCGTCGTCGGGCTGTTCGTGTTGCTGGTCGTCCTTGGTCCCCTGGCCGCAAAGCGCCGCGCGGATGTCCGTGAGATGCCGTTCGGCATCGCGGAATTCCCGGCCTGACCCTGATTCCGGTTCTCCACTCTCTGCAGTTGCTGGTGTCCCTCACCTCGAAGGAGCAGGCATGTTCAGGAACTTCACGCCGTACATGGATGTCACGCAGTGGGTGCTGTATGCCTTCTGGTTCGCCTTCTTCGGGCTCATCCTGTACCTCCGCCGCGAAGACAAGCGCGAGGGCTATCCCCTCGTCTCCGACCAGCCGGACCGCCTGCACCAGGGATATCCGCCCTATCCGGGCCCGAAGGAGTTCATCCCCACCCACCCGGAGCACTAAGCCATGTCAGAACTCATTGTCCCGAAGAACGCGCGGCCGGTGGATTCGAGCTTCGGCGCCCCGCTGGAGCCGATCGGCAACCCGCTCTCGGCCGGCATCGGTCCCGGTGCGTGGGCCGAGCGCGCCGACCGCCCCGACCTGACCCTCAAGGGGGCGCCGCGCATCGTGCCGATGCGCGTGGCCACCGACTTCTACGTGGCGCACGAGGATCCTGATCCGCGCGGCCTCGAGGTGCGCGGGATGGATGGCGTCGCCGCCGGCACCGTGGTGGACCTCTGGGTCGACCGCAGCGAGCCGTGCCTGCGCTACATCGAGATGGAGCTCAGCGGTGGCGGCCGTCGCCTGCTGCCGGTGCCGTTCCTGCGCGTGCCGCGGCCGGACACGTGGCTGCCGCTCATGACCAAGGAGCCGTCGGCGACGCACGTGCAGATCAACGTGCTGAAGGGGGCGGACTTCGCCGGCATCCCGGTGACGAAGCACCCGGACCTCGTCACGCTGCTGGAAGAGGACAAGATCTCCGCGTACTTCGGTGCCGGGTCGCTGTGGAACTCCGATGTGCGCTTCGGGCCGCTGGTGTGATGGCGGAGAGCGTCGAGCATGTCGGGCCGGACGGGGAGGTGCGACGCCTCCCCGCCGGTGAACGTGTCCTCTGGCAGGGGGCGCCGGACCGGCGCTCGCTGGCCCGCTTCCTCCTGCGCGAGCGGTGGCTGCTGGCCTTCGTCGCGTTCTCGTTCGCCCTCGGGGCGGCCGAGGCGCTGCAGCATGCCGAGGGGGCGGGGGCGCGGCTGGTGGGCGTGGCGACGCTCAGCGCCGTCATGGCCGCGATTGCCATCGTCGCGGTGCGCATCTTCGCGTGGCTGTTGCAGCGCACGTCGAAGTACGTGATCACCGACCGCCGGCTGTACTTCAACATCGGGATCGTGCTGCGCGCGGACGCGAACGTGCCGTACACCAGCATCGAGGGGGTGGACCTGCTGCGCCACAAGGACGGCTCGGCGGACCTGATGGTGACGCTCGGCGAGTCGCAGGAGATCCCCTGGTTGTTGCTGTTCCCGCACATGTCGTGGCGGGGCGCGAAGCGGGGACGCCCGACCTTCCGCGGCCTGCGCGACGCCGATGCCGCCGCCACTGCGGTCGTGGGTGCGCTGCGCGCCTGCACCGCCGGCGGCGCGGATGCCGGCGCGACCGGAGCCACGGCGAATGCCGCACCGGTCGCTGCGCGGACCCACCTCACGGCAGCCACCCCGTCCCCCGCGTGACGTCGTCGCGGGCCCGAGGCACCAGCGCATGGTGACGTTCGAGAGTCTGGTGTGCGGCAACATCGTGCGGCGCCATGCGCGCACGTTCGCGCTCGCGAGCGCCTTCCTGCCGCTGACGAAGCGGCGCGGGACCTACGCGCTCTACGCCTTCTGCCGGCTGGCGGACGATGCCGTGGACCGCGCCGGTCCGGGCGATCGCGAGGCGGTGCGGCGGAACCTTGCCGCCCTGCGCAGCCAGCTCGACGACGCAATCGCGGGCGGCTTCGCCGGCCCCGTCATGCACGAGACGGCATGGGCCATCCGCCGCTTCGGCATCCCGATGGCCCCGGTGGATGAGCTGGTGAACGGCGTGGCGCGTGACCTGGACCCCACCGACTACCGCGACTGGCCGTCGCTGCAGGCCTATTGCGAGGGCGTCGCGAGCAGCGTGGGTGAGCTCTGCACCCACGTCTTCGGCGTGATCGGCGGCGAGGCGAACCGCGAGCGCGCGATCGGGTTCGCGCGCACGCTCGGCGTGGCGATGCAGCTCACCAACATCCTGCGCGACATCGGCGAGGATGCCGGCAACGGGCGGTGCTACCTCCCGGACGACGCGCTGCTGAGTGTCGGGCTCACGCGCGACCAGGTGATCGCGCGCGACGTGGACGTGCGCTCCCGCGCCTGGCGCGAGATGATGAAGCACTTCGTGTTCAGCGCACGCGCGCTGTACCGCGAGGCGCTGCCCGGCATCGCGATGCTGGCCCCGGACTCGCAGCGCTGCGCGCAGGCGTGCGCGGTGGGGTATGCGGCGATCCTCGAGGCGATCGAGGAGGCGGAGTACGACTCGGTGTCGATGCGCGCGCACATCGGCTTCCGCCGCAAGACGCGGCTGATGCTGTCACTCTACCGGCACGACCCGGTGGCCCTGGTGGCCGGCGCGACGACGACGACCCGGCCTGCGGTGGCGTAGCCGGCCGCGTGCGAGTGAGAAACACCGGAGTGTCACCCGTGTGCCGGCCGCGCACGGCCGTCGCGCCGCTGCGCTGCCGCCTGGCAGCGGTCCTCGTGGCGCTGCTCGCGACGGCGGGGTGCCGCGACAACACCGGCGTCGACGGCGCCAGGAACGTGTACCAGGTCTCCCTGCGCGTGACCGGCAGGAGCCTGGTGCTCGGCGACACGCAACGCGTCACGCTCGAGATCCAGGACAGTGCGTTGCGGGAGATTCCGCTCGCCGAGCTGCGGGGCAGGGTGCGATTCGTCACCAGCGACAGCACCCGTGCCACCGTGTCCGGCGACGGGCTCGTCGCGGCGCGCGCGCTCGGCGCGGTGGAGATCGGGGTCATGGTGGACACGCTCGTGCGCACACGCGAGGAGTTCCTGGTCATCATCCCGCCACGGCGGGTGACCGTCATCGCGACGGGTGACGGCGACGCGGATCTCGCCTGGCAGTCCACCTGCCTCGGCACGGACCGGCATCGCCTGCCGCTCCCGTGCGCCGGCGCGGACCTGCCGCGATGCCGCGTCCGCGCCGGCCGCACCGTCGAGCCCTGTTCCTGGGACCTGACCAACGACATTCGCCACATCCTCGTGGGTGTCCGGGTGATCCCGGATTCCTCGGTGACCGTGACACAGGTGCAGCAGGACGGGTCCGTCATCCCGCGCCGGAACTACGACGGGACCGGATCCCTCGAGTGCCTGCAGGGGCAGTGCATCATTCCACAGGCGGCGCTGCTGCGTCCCGATACGATCCGGCTCGTCGTCAGCCGGCGGTGACGCGGGCCTGACGACGGATTCGGTGACCGGCGAATTCCGGTGACAGTGCACGAATATCTGGACGAAATTCAGTGACAGTGCACGAATAGCGAATTCCGGTGACAGTGCACGAATATCTGACGGATTTCGGTGACAGTGCACGGACGAATTTCGGTGACAGTGCACGAATATCTGTCTCCGGACGAAATTCGGTGACAGTGCACGAATATCTGGACGAAATTCGGTGACAGTGCACGGACGATATTCGGTGACAGTGCACGAATATCTGTACCCGAACGGGAGGGTTGCGATGCGGGAATTCGTCCCGGACTTCCGTGGGATCCCGGCGCGAGTGCGCGGGAGACGCGGTCTCCACCTGGGCGACCCGGACACCGACGTGCCCGAACGCGCCACGCGCCCGGATCGGCGAACCGACCCGGGCGCGTGACGAGGGCGATGTCTACAGGAGCGTGCTACTTGTTCGGTGTCGCGGTGGGCACCGGGGCCGCAGCGGGCATCGCAGCGGCGGGTGTGGTTCCCATCCCGACCGGAACGGCTGCCGGAGTCGCCATCGTCGGCGCAGCCGTCGCGAGCTTGGCACCGACCGGGGTCGGCACGGGCGTCGTGAGCGGTGCGCCGTCGTAGAGCGCCTTCCCGTTCGCATCGAGCGGGCCGAGTGTGTTGTCCCAGCCAGGGGCACCCCAGAGGGCAGGGTAGTCCTTGACCATCTTCGCGCCGTACAGCGGCTTGTAGATGCCGTTGTGGCACGTGATGCACTGGGCCTTGGGCGCATCACCATGCTCGCCCAGGCGACTGCGCGGGTACACCGGCTGCAGCGGGTTCAGGTAGTTCATGTTCATGTCGCGGAGCATGGCGGCTCCGTAGTAGGCGACCACGCGCTTCGGCGTGGACTCCTCCCAGGACGTCCAGGCCCGCGAGTTGTGGCAGTACGTGCAGTTGACGCCGAGTGCGTTCGACTGGCCGACCATCAGGGCGTACGTGTTGTACGTCTGGCGGATGGCGGTCCGGTTGCCGTTGCTCGGCTCGATCATGTGGCTCTGCACGCGGATGTCATCGCGATCCAGGTAGTGCCGGAGGATCTGGTTCTCGTTGCTGTAGAACCAGAGCCCGTTCGGGATGGGCTGGCCGCGGTGGCAGGTGTAGCAGGTGACGCCGGTGCCGGCGACGTGCTGGGTGTAGTCGCTGTTGATGCGGCGCGTCATGCGGAGCATCATGCGGGCGACCAGCTTCGCGTAGATCGGCTGCCCCTTGTTGGAGTCGGCCGCGAAGTTCGCCGTGTTGTGGCAGTAGGCGCAGTTGCCTGCGTTGCCGGCCACCCACTGGCTCATCGCCGTCATCGTGCGCCCGAACTCCGCGGCGCCGACATCGGTGAGCACCTGCACGTTCTTGTACTGGCCGGACGCCCCGCCCGGTGGTGCCGGCGGGAGCGGCTTCGGGGCCTGGTTGTACGCGGCCGTCTTCGCGATGTCGTTCGGGTCGTAGTTCGTCTCCATCGCGACGCCGCGGAAGCCATGCTGCGCGATCTTCTTCGGCCCGGGCTTCCACATGTCGGGATAGCCCTTGCACCCGCCCAGCAGCACGACCGACAGCAGGGCGCCAAGACGCACGGAGTGACGAGTGATCATGGCGTGGTCCCCGCTGGCAGCACGACCTTGCCCTCCGACGAGATCTCGACACGGCGGTTCAGGCGGCGTCCTTCCGGCGTGGCGTTCGTTGCCGTGGGACGGGTCTGCCCGAATCCGCGCGCCTTGATGCGGTCGGCGGCGATCGCGTACTTGGTGGTGAGCATGTCGCGCACGCGCTCGGCGCGACCCTGGGACAGCGTCAGGTTGGCGGTCGGGTCACCGACGTTGTCGGTGTGGCCCTGCACCTCGACCTTCAGCGTCGGGTGCTGCGTGAGCAGCGCGGCGAGGTTGGCGAGCTCGGCGTCCGACTCCCCGCGCAGGCCATCCTTGCCGGTGTCGAAGTACACTGCGCTCATGATGAACAGGCCATCCAGGTTGAGCGAGTCACGCATGTCGGCCGTGGAGAGCACCGGCTTGTTGTACGCCTCGACATCGACCGCGCCGGTGAGCTGTGCCCCCTGCGGGACGGGCAGCTTCTGCGGCACCAGGCGTCCGGTCGCATCCCGCATCATGCCCGGGAAGGTGTCCGGTGCGACGCCCATGTACTGGCCGCGCAGGTACGGCGCCTGTTCCGCCTTCACCGCGTACTGCACCGGGTAGCTCGGGGCGACGCCATGCTTCTGTGCCCAGAGGAACCAGTTGTCGACCGCGGTCCCCGTGAGGAGGATGCCGAGGCCACCGGTGAGGGTGGTGAGGGTGGCGAACCAGTAGGCCCAGCGGTGGATGGACTCCGTGGTGGCGTTGAAGCCCATCGTCCAGCGCCAGAACAGGCCCATGCGCTCACCGGCCGTGCCGCGGTCGGTGACCTGCTCGATCTCGCGTTCCGCCCCGTACCGGCTGCAGGCGAGCACCGTGGCCGCATGCATGGCGAAGAGCACCGCCGACCCGTAGAGGAAGGCGATCGACAGCATGTGGAACGGGTTGTAGAACAGGTTGCCGTAGCGGATGGAGAAGGCGGCCGTCCAGTCCAGGTGCGGGAAGATCCCGAAGGGGACCGCCTCGGACCAGCTGCCGACCATCAGGGGCCGGATGAAGCCGAGCACGAGGTACAAGAAGATCGCCGAGGCGAACGACCAGACGATGTGCGACCCCATGCCGAGGGCCCGCGTGCGCTGGTAGATGCGCACCCACCAGCAGAGGATGGCCAGGGTGAGGAAGAAGCCGGCCATCAGCCACCAGCCGCCTTCGGCGAGGGGCGGGATGTGCAGGCCGTACTTCGGCGCCGGCGGCTCGAGGGAGAGCCACGGGAGCTGGCGGATGAACTGGATGACGCTCCAGTTGACGGAGGCCATCATGTTGAGGCCGATGATCTCGATGGCGATGAAGCCGAAGATCAGCGAGAAGACGCCGAGGGTGCCGAGGTAGATCGGCCCGATCTGCGCATCGCCGAACTTGCCGGCCCAGTAGCTGAGGATCGGCTTGCCGTCGCGGCCCCAGGTGCCGCCACGAAGCGGGACACCGGGATCGACGGGGGCGTGCACCTGCACGCGGGTCCAGAGGTTCTGGTATTCAATCATGGTGCATCACCTCGGGGCCCAGATGGGCAGGTACAGCCACCAGTTCCACCAGTCCTGCCAGCCCCGGGTCCAGAACGGGCCGCTGATGACGATGCAGACGGCGCTCCAGAACGCGGCGCTGAGCGCCAGGAAGAGGCCGAGCCGGTGGATGCCGATGGCGCCGATGGAGTAGCCCACGGCGTCGCGGAAGAACGAGTTCTCGTGCTCGCTCGTCTTCACCGACTCCCCCTTCGGCGGGCTGGTCACTGACAGGATCAGCGAGCCGTGCATCGCGAGGGCGAGGTTGTTGGTGAAGAAGAACGTGATCGCGATCATGTGCGCCGGGTTGTAATGGAAGTGCTGGAACTGGTACCCGACGTTCGACACCCAGTCGAGGTGACTGAGGATGCCGTACGGGAAGCCATGGCCCCATGCACCCAGCAAGACCGGGCGGATGATGACGAGCGTGATGTACGCGAACACCGCGACGGAGTACGCCACGGGGACATGGTAGCCCATGCCCAGCTTGCGGCTGATCTCCGCCTGTCGCAGCACCCAGGCCACGAACGAGACGGTGGCGCACATCGTGATGATCTGCCAGAGTCCCCCGTCGCGCAGGGGAGCGAGGCGCAGCCCGTAACTCAGGTCGGGCGGCGCGATGTTGATCTGCCAGAGGTTCCAGGTGGGGCCGATCGCCGCGCCATAGACGCAGAGGGCGGTCCCGAGCACTGCTGCAAAGGCCGAGATCACGCCGAAGAACCCGACGTAGAACGGCCCGATCCAGAAATCGAACAAGTCACCGCCGAGGAGGGTGCCGCCTCGCACGCGGTACTTGTACTCGAAGGACATCATCGCCATCGGTTGTCGCTCCTTGCAGGCAAGGTCGTGACGCCGGCGTGGAGGGCTAGGGCGCCGGATGGCTCACGTGGTCTGGGCACATGAAGCCATCCGGGCCGCAGCCCGCGCGCCGTCGTTACCGACTTGCCGGCATCGGGGTGAGCGCGTCTGCCGTGGACACCTTGGCTGCGTTCCCATCAGGATCGAGCCAGTTGTACCGCGTGGTGCTGAGCAGAATGAAGTGAATGACCAGCGCCAGCGCGAACATGAACGCGAAGATGCCGACCATCAGGCGCCGGGGATCGAAGCCCTGCCACATTTTGTAAAGCATGGGTTTCTCCTCAGCTCAGGAAGCGAGTGGCGGAATGCGCGACGTCGATCAGCTGCGCCGACGCATAACCGAGCGGCTTGCCGAACCACGGACGCCACTGCCAGCACAGGTAGTGGAAAATCGCAGCGAAGAAGAAGAAGCCCACAAACGTCAGCATCGCCAACGAGTGAACTCCACGTGCTTCTTCATCTGTCATCGGGGGCTTATCCATTCCAACCTCGGGAAATGGCTTGCTGCACGCTCCTGGCGCAGCGCAGGGCGCGACATTGAATCCCGTCGCGCAGGGACGAACGATCCGCCGGCGTGCGCCGGCCCAGACCCGAATCGTTCGTGTTGACCAGACACACCTGGAGGGCATGCGTGCCTGATACCGAAGACCAGCGGCCGGTCATCCCGGCGGACTGGCCGAATGCAGACTGCTCGATGTTCATCCACGCCGCCGGCCTGCGCTGGCATGTGCAGCGGGCCGGCCGCGGGCCGGTCGCGCTGCTCGTGCACGGCACCGCCGGCGCCTCACACACCTGGCGCGACGTCCTCCCGCGGCTCACGCCACGGGCCGACGTGCTCGCCGTCGACCTCCCGGGCCACGGCTTCACCACCGGCGCGACCCCGGACCAGCTCTCGCTCCACGGCATGACAGCCGCCCTCGCTGACCTGCTGCGCACCCTGGGGGTCGCGCCGGTCATCGCTGCCGGACACTCCGCAGGCGCGGCAGTGCTGCTGCAGCTTGCGTCGTCCCGCGAGGTGGCACCACGTTCGATCATTGGTGTCAACAGTGCACTCGTTTCACTCAACCCACTAGGGCAGCTCTTCCTGCCGTTCTCCCGCGCGCTCGCCGACCTGGCGCCGCTCCGCAGCGTCGTCGGGGCGGTCATGGAGTCCGGCACCATCGCCCGCGCCCTGCTGCGCTCCACCGGCTCGACGCTCGACCCGGCGCAGGAGGCGCGGTACGTCGCACTGCTCACCAGCGGCGAGCGTGTCACTGCCGCGCTCCGCATGATGGCGCGCTGGGACCTGCCCGCCCTGGTCGCCACATTCCCCTCAATAGTCCAGCCCGTCACGCTCATCCACTCGCGCAACGAACCCTGGGTGCCGTGGGACGACCTCATGGCGTCCACCCGCACGCTCCCGGACCGCACCGTGGTCGACGTCACCCCGGCCGGACACCTCATCCCCGACGAGCAGCCGGCACGCGTCGCCGCCGTCATCACGGCCGCGCTCGACGCCCTCGCTGCCCGACCGGGATGACGCTCAGGCATACGCCCCGCCACGCATCGCGCGACGCGATGCCAGCACATGGTCGCGCGTGACCGTGCTGTCCTTCAGCTCGCGCGCGTCCCGCTCGGCCAGGTCGCGGATCCGCTTCGCCGCCGAGATCCGGATCAGCACCGGCTGCTCCTCGAGCAGCTCGTCCAGCGCCGCCTTCGCCTCGTCGGTCCACGGCAGCTCCTGGTGCAGCCGCGACGGCGTCGCCTCCACCTTGTCCATGTCGGTGGACAGCGGGATGATGTTGAACAGCGCGTCGAACAGCGCGTTGCAGACTTCCTGGATCAGGTACGTGGCACCCGAGTAGCCCATGAACGGCGTGCCGGTGTGCCGGCGGATGATCGCCCCGGGGAACGACGCGGGGATGTACATCGCCCGCGTCCCCGCCTCGGCCATGTACATCCGCTCGTTGTAGCTGCCGAACATGATCAGCGGCGGCGTGGTGCGGATCGCCTCGCGCACCGCGGCGTTGTCAGGCTTCACGCCCGCCCGCCGCGCGAACGCGAAGGTGCAGGGCAGCCCCATCTCGGTCTCGAGGAAGTGCCGCACGCCACGCGAGTACGTCTCGTTCGCCACGATCGCGAAGCTGGCCGTGCCGAAGAAGTCCTGCGTCACGCTCCGCCACAGGTCCCACAGCGGCTTGATCGTGGTGTGCTTCTCCTTCGTGATGAACGGCTCGGGATCGAGGCCCAGCAGCTCGCCCAGCGTGCGGAGGAACTTGGTGGTGGAGTGCAGCCCGATCGGCGCCTGCAGGTACGGGCGATCCAGTGACTCGCACAGCATGCGCCCGAACTCGCGGTACATGCAGATGTTCACGTCACCGTCCACCAGCCGCGGCACGTCGGCCAGGTGGCTGCCGAGCGGGAACACCATGTTGATCTCGGCCCCGATCCCCTCCACCAGGCGGCGGATCTCGGCGAGGTCGCTCCAGGTGTTGAAGTAACCGTACATCGGGCCGATCAGGTTCACGCGCGGCTTCGCCCCCTCGGCGCGCTCGGTGCGCTTCGGCATCACGCCCTTCTTCAGCCCGTACTCGGTCCAGAGCCAGTACAACGCGCGGTCGGCGGCCTGCCACTGGTCCTCGTCGATGGTGCGCGGCAGGAAGCGCACGATGTTCGTGCCCTCGGGTGTCACGCCGCCGCCGATCATCTCCGCGATGCTGCCCGTCACGACCACGGCCGGCAGTTCCGGATCGAGCGTGGTGTGCGCGCGACGCATCGCGCCCTCGGTGCCGTGCTGTCCGAGCTCCTCTTCCGACAGGCCGGTGACGACCACCGGCAGCTCGTGCGGCGGAAGCGCGTCGGTGTAGTGCAGCACCGACGTGACCGGCAGGTTCTCGCAGCCCACCGGACCGTCGATGACGACCTGCAGCCCCTTGATGGCGGTGAAGGCGTACACGGCCCCCCAGTAGCCGCCGGCGCGATCATGGTCGAGGACCAGCATCAGACCATCTCCTCCGCCTTGCGCTGCTTCGCCAGCTTGGCGAGGTGGCGACGGTAGTGCTCGCGGAACTCGGGCCGGTCCACCGGCACCTCCTCCCACACGCCGGCGGTGTGCCCCTCGCCCACGCCCTCGAAGAACGCCTTCATCTCGTCGAAGCGCGCGCGGTTGCCGAGCGCCGCATTGATCACCGTGGCCAGCGAGCCGGCACCGGCCGGCCCCATCAGCGGGCGCGCCGAGATCAGGTTCGTGAAGTACAGCGACGGGATGCCGAGTTCCTTGGCCGCCTGCACGACCGGCGTGGTGCCGATGGCGAGGTCGGGCTGGAATTCGCGCATCGCGGCCAGGTCCTGCTCCAGCGACGCGCGGTACTGCACGTGCACCCCGCGCGCCTGCAGCCAGTCGCGATCGGCCTCGCTGTACGGTGTGCGCGGGCAGGCGGTGCCCACGTAGCGCAGGTCGGCGCCGCTCTCCACCAGCAGCCGCGCCACCAGCAGTTCGCTTCCCTCGTAGCCGCTCATCGTGATCCGGCCCGTGATGGGCCTCGCGGCCAGCGCACCCTTGATCGCCGGCAGCACGGCGTTCTGTGCCGCGCCGATCACGTCCGCGCTGACGCCCGCCGCCTCGCCGATGTGCCGCAGCCAGTCGGCGGTGCCGTCATGGCCCACCGGTGCCGAGCCCACGATCGGGCGGCCGGCGTACTCGAACTCGCGGAACGAGGCCGTATAGAACGGGTGGATGGCCGCCACCACGGCACAATCGAGCGCCGCGTACAGCTCGCGCCACTCGCGGGTCGGCACCACCGGTCCGGCGGCCAGGCCCAGCGGCGCGAGCATCATCCCGATGCCGACCGGGTCGGCGGGGAACATCTCGCCCACCAGCGTCACCGTCGGCTTCTCACTACGCCCGCCGCGTGGCGCGGCCACCGGCCCCTGCTCGGCCTCGGTGCGCGCATACCGCAGCATCGCACCGCTCAGCACGTCCTTCGCCTCGGCATGCGTTGGCACGCCGAAGCCCGGCACGTCGATGCCGATGATGCGCACGCCGTTGATCTCCTTCGGCAGGAGCTGCAGCGGCACGCCCGACGCCGTCGGCACGCAGAGGTTCGTGATCACCACCGCGTCGTACAGCGCCGGATCGGCGAGCTTGAACACCGCGTCGCGGATGTCCTCGAAGAGCTGGCCGGTCACCAGCGTCTCGGAGTTGAACGGCACGTACCCGACCGTGCGCCGCGCCCCGTAGAAGTGGCTCGTGAACGTCAGGCCGTAGACGCAGCAGGCCGACCCGCTGAGGATCGTGGCGGTGCGGCGCATGCGCAGGCCAACGCGCAGTGAGCCGAATGCCGGGCACATCGACTGCGGCTGGTCGTGCGGCCCCTTCGGGTAGTCGGCGGCATACTGGTCGAGGATGCCGCCCTTGCCGCTCGCCATGGCGGCGGCCTTCATCTGCTCGGCGCCGGAGTGGCAGCCCACCCCGTCGGTCGGCGGGGCGGTGAGCACCGGCAGCGCGGAGCGCGTCGAGCCGGCGCCGAGGTCCAGGCCGGCCGCCAGCTGCGCGTCGTTCGTCATCGGTGACGCGCCCGCGGCATCGTACGAGACCTCGCGGTTCGGCGTCGTGATCATCTCGTCAGGCATCGTGCGGCTCAGACGGTGTCGTAGACGACTTCGAGCGAGGCCTTGTTCGACTCCTCGCGTCCGCACATGTCGAGGAACGACGCCGGCTCGAGCACCACGTTGCGGCCGACGGTGTCGGCGGAGAACCGGTTCAGCAGCTCGTCCTGCGTGAGCGGGTGCGGGCGCACCGGCGGCGCGTCGGCCACTGCCTGTGCGAGGCCGGCGAACAGCTCGCCCCAGTCGCCGCCGGGAATGCCGATGATCTCGTAGTTGGCGCTCTTCTTCCGGATGTCGTCGTTGGCCGGGATCTTGGCGAGGATCGGGATGCCGACCTTGTTCGCGAAGGCCTCGGCCTCGCCGGTGCCGTCATCCTTGTTGATCACCACGCCGGCCACGCCCACGTTGCCGCCCAGCTTGCGGAAATACTCCACCGCCGAGCAGACGTTGTTGGCCACGTAGAGTGACTGCAAGTCGTTGGAGGCGACGACGATCACCTTCTGGCACATGTCGCGCGCGATCGGCAGGCCGAAGCCGCCGCAGACCACGTCGCCGAGGAAGTCCAGGAGGACGAAGTCGAAGCCCCACTCGTGGAAGCCGAGCTTCTCGAGGGTCTCGAAGCCATGGATGATGCCGCGCCCGCCGCAGCCGCGGCCGACTTCCGGTCCGCCGAGCTCCATGGCGAAGACGCCGTCGCGCTTGAAGCAGACGTCGCCGATGGCCACCTGCTCACCCGCCAGCTTCTTCTTCGAGCTCGTCTCGATGATCGTGGGGCAGGCCTTGCCGCCGAAGAGCAGCGAGGTGGTGTCGCTCTTGGGGTCGCAGCCGATCAGCAGCGTCTTGCGGCCCTGCTGTGCCATCATGTACGACAGGTTCGCCAGCGTGAAGCTCTTGCCGATGCCGCCCTTGCCGTAGATCGCGATGATCTGCGTCTCCTTCGTGACCGGACGTTCCTCAACCTGTGCCGCGTCCGGACCGGCGGCTTCGTCACGAAGCGCCTGGTGCATGGTCGCGAGCACGTCATCCTTCGCGGTGGCCTGTTGTGTGGTCATGCGGGCGAGCTCCAGTTGAGGATCATCTTGACACAATCGGGGTCACCGAACGCAGTAGCGTACGCCTGGGCTGCATCGGCAGCGGGGGCGCGGTGCGTGATGATCCCGTCCAGCGACAGGTGCCCGTCGGTCACCATGGCCGTGACATCGGCCAGGTCGGCGGGCGTGAATTCAGCCGCGATCCGCAGCGACAAGGCGCGCATGAACGCGAGGGGGAACGCAAACGACACGGGCTCGTGGTAGAACCCGCCGAGCACGATCTCGCCATGGCGCGCCAGGCGCGGCACGAGCGCGTCGAGGATGCCGGTGGCGCCGCTGAGCTCCAGGATGGCGGCGTGGTCGCGCCGCGGATCGTGATCCGGGTGCACGACCTGGTAGCCCGTCGCGCCGCTCACGCGCGCGGGCTCGATCTCGTGGACGGTGGGTGCCGGCCCGCCGAGTGCGAGCACCAGCCGCGCGGCCAGCCGGCCGAGGGAGCCATGGCCGGTGATGAGCGAGGGGAGGGTGCCCTCGCGGTGCGTGCGCAGCGCGTGCAGCGCCGTGGCGGCCAGCGACAGCAGCACGCCGCGCTCGCCAAGACCGCGCGGGATGCGGTGCGTCCGGTCACCCGCGACCACCAGGGTCTCCGCGGCGCCGCCGAAGAGTCCGCGGGTCTCGCCGAAGCAGCGGGCGCCGGCCACGAACACCTCGTCGCCGGCCTCGCGACCCGACCGCGGGCCGGCGTGTGTGATGGTGCCGACACTCTCGTAACCCGGGACGAGTGGATACCCGAGCCCGGGGAAGGGCGGCATCGTTCCGGTGTACAGCAGTCGCTCGGTGCCGGTGCTGATGCCGGTGTGGTGCACGGCGATCATGACGTCGGCATCGCCGGGTTCATCGAGCGGCAACGCGCGCAGGGCGAGCGTTCTCGGTTCGTCGAACACGACAGCGAGAGAGTTCAAACGAGACGGCTCCATCCAGCGGGTGGGATCCCGAACGGGGTATTCTGTCAACCTACCCGTACAACAGGAGGCGTCAATAAAGGTTGACGCTTTTTCGGGCCGGGTTCTCGCCTCGGATCACGTGCCCGCGCAGGGGCGTCGCCGAGGGGGATGAAGGGGGCGGCACGCCCCGTTCCAGTCTTCGTGGGTAACCGGTCAGGCCTGGGCCGCGAGGATACCGGACTGAACCGGATAGCGGGTCGCGACCACGCGGGTCCGTGAGAAGCCAGCGGCCCGCAGCAGCGCCTGGTGCTGGGCCACCGTCCGCGCCCGGCCGCGCCCCATGGCGAAGAGGTAGAGGCCGAAGTACGCGTCGCCCACCCGCTCCGCGCCCCGGACGCCGGAGAACGGTTCCACCACCAGCAGGGTGCCGCCCGGCTCCAGCGCCTCGCGGGCCCGACGGAGGATCGTGAGTGCCACCTCGTCGCCATGATCCAGCAGCACGCGCACGAGTGTCACCAGGTCGGCGCCGGCCGGCAGCGGATCCGTCTGGAAGTTGCCGGCGTGGACCGTGGCCCTGCTGTCGAGTCCGGTGCTGGCGAGCGCAGCGCGGGCGTGGACCGCCACGGCGGGCAGGTCGAACAGCATCAGCTCGAGATTCGGGGCCTTCTCGCCCATCAGGCTGAGGAACGCCCCGATCCCGCCACCTACGTCCAGCAGCCGACGGTGCGACGCCACGGGATAGGCATCCATGACCTCCTCGGCCAGCGGCGGCACCGTCGCCGCCATGAGGTCGCTGTATCGGGCGGCGGCGGCCGGGTCCACGTCCTCGGGGCGGCCCGCCTCGCCGTACGGGAAGTAGGCGGCGATGGCCGTCTGGCTGCGCCGGGGGTCGCGCAGCATGGCCACCGGGTCCAGCAGGTCACGGTAGAGGAGCTGGTTGTGCTCGATCAGCTTCTCGAGCCCCGTGTTCGGGGCGATCGAGGCACCGTTGACCGTCAGGCGCCAGCGGCCGTCCTCGGTGGCCTCGAGCAGGTCCAGTGCCTTGCACGCATGCACCAGGCGTTCCGTCCCCTCGATCGGGAGCCCGACGGCCGTGGCGATCTCGACCATGGTGAGCGGGCCGTTCCGAAGCTTCCCGAACAGGTTGAGCTGGATGCCGGCGTAGAGGACCTGCGAATAGACGAAGCCGCTGCAGAGGTCGAACAGCTCGCGGGCGTGACGGCGGGCGATGAAGCGGGTGAGGAAGAACGAGCCCGCCCAGCGCTGGAAGCCCGGTGAGGCCGCCATCCGGTTCCGCCAGTCGGCGATCCGGTCCTTGATCGAGAGCGGGGCCCCGGCCGATTCGGTGCGTGGGCGGACGCCGGTGACCCCGGACGAGACAGCGGCGGCGGCCGCGCCGGCGGCGGGCTTGGGGCGGTCAGACATGAAAATGCGGTGGTCCTGTCAGCAAGGGGGGCGCCACGCGGCCGAACGGACTTTTGCCTGCCGCGCTGCTGCTCTGTGATGCAGGCGCAACACGCACTCTGTCAAGCTTGCTGGACGGTGGGGGAGGGGGCACCTTCTGAACAGACAGGGCTGATTCACCGTTTCCGGGGACCGTGTGCGCGTTGCCTTTCCGTTCAGTGCGATCGTAGGGCAGGAACAGATGAAGCTGGCACTCCTCATCGCGACCGTCGACCCGTCGGTGGGGGGCGTCCTGGTGCTGGGCGACCGTGGCACGGGCAAGTCGACGGTGGTGCGTGCGCTGCCGGCGCTGCTGCCCGGCATGAAGGCGGTGGAGGGGTGCCGCTACGGCTGCGATCCCGCCGCCAACGGTGCGCGCTGTGACGAGTGCCGGGAGCGTGCCCTGCACGTGGCGCGTGGCAAGCTGCCCGTCACGGAGAAGCGCGTCCCCGTCATCGACCTCCCCCTCGGTGCCACCGAGGACAGGGTGGTCGGCGCACTCGACATCGAGAAGGCGCTGCGCAACGGCGAGAAGGCGTTCGAGCCCGGCCTCCTGGCGCGCGCGCATCGCGGGTTCCTCTACGTGGACGAGGTGAACCTGCTCGAGGATCACCTCGTGGACCTGCTGCTCGACGTGGCACAGACGGGCGAGAACGTGGTGGAGCGCGACGGCGTGAGCGTGCGGCATCCCGCCCGCTTCGTGCTCGTCGGCAGCGGCAACCCAGAGGAGGGCGACCTCCGGCCGCAGCTGCTCGACCGGATCGGCCTGAGCGTGGAAGTGCGCACCAGTGACGACGTGGGGCAGCGGGTGGAGGTGATCCGCCGCCGTGATGCGTACGAGCGCGACACGAGTGCCTTCCTCGCGCACTGGGAGGCCGCGGACGGGGCGGTGCGCACGCGCATCCTCGCGGCGCGCAAGCGCCTGCCGGCGGTGCAGGTGCCGGATGCGGTGCTGCACAAGGCGGTGCAACTCTGTGTGGAGCTGGGCACCGATGGTGTGCGCGGCGAACTCACGCTGCTGCGTGCGGCGCGTGCGGCGGCAGCGCTCGACGGGCACAAGGTCGTGACCGACGCCCACATCAAGGCGGTGGCACCGATGGCGCTGCGCCATCGCCTGCGCCGCAACGTGCTCGACGAGGGCGGCAGCGGCACGCGCGTGGCGCGGGCGATCACGGCGATCTACGGCGCGGCGTGATGACGGCGGCGGTGCCGGTGGCGGGTGCGCAGGACGGTGCCGTGGCTGCGGCACGCGCGCGCGCTGCCGCGGCGCTGTGTGTGGTGGCCGTCGCCGGTCGCGAGATCGGCGGGATCGTGCTGCGGGATTCGTCGGCGGGAGCACAGCAGTGGATCGCCGCCCTGCGCAGCGTGCTTCCTGCCTCGGTGCGCGTGCTGCGCCTGCCCGCCTCCGCCACCGACGATCGCATCTTCGGCGGGCTGGACCTGGCCGCGACCATCGCCACGGGCAGCCCGGTGGCGGAACGTGGCGTGGTGGCGGAGGCGCACGGGGGTGTGGTGGTGATTCCCCTCATCGAGCGCATGCCGGTGGCGACGCAGGCGCGCCTCGGCGCGGTGCTCGACACCGGCGTGGCCACCGTGCTGCGGGATGGCGTGCGCGCGTCGTTCCCGGCGGAGTTCACGCTCATCGCCATCGACGAGAGCGAGGAGGAGGTGTGGGGCGTGGCGGCGCCGTTGCGTGACCGGCTGGCCCTGGTGCTGGACGGCGACGTGCGCGTGGACGAGGCGATGCTGCCGCCGGCGGCGACGGTGGCGGCGGCGCGTGCCATGCTGTCGCACGTGTTTGCGTCGGACGACGTGATGGTCGGCATCGGGACGATGTGCGTGGCGTTCGGCATCGCCTCGGATCGTGCGCCGCGGCAGGCGCTGTGGACCGCGCGTGCGCTGGCCGCGCTCGATTCGCGCCGCGACGTGGAGGAGGCGGACGTGGCGCTGGCGGCGCAGCTCGTGCTGGCGCCCCGCGCGACGCGCATGCCCGCGCCGCCGCCGGATGAGGACGAGCCGGAACAGGAGCAACCGCCCGAGCCGTCGCCGCCGGAGCCGACATCGTCCGACACGCCGCCGGACAGTCCCGATGACCGGCCGATGGAGGACCGCCTGGTGGACGCCGTGACGGCCGCGATTCCCCCGGAACTGCTGGCCGAGTTGCTGGCACGGGCGAACCGGCCGAGCCAGGAGCTGGGGCGTGCGGGGGCGGAGAAGGAGAGCTGGATCCGTGGCCGGCAGGTGGCGGCGCGGCGCGGCAAGCCGGATGGTGTGCGCCGGCTGCACGTGCTCGAGACGCTGCGTGCGGCGGCGCCATGGCAGCGTGCGCGTGCGCGGGCGGCGGCCACGCGGGAGCTGCCGGTGCGGTCGCTGATCGTGGAGCGCGACGACTTCCGGATCCGTCGCTACGTGGAGCGCGCCGGCACGGCAGTGATCTTCGTGGTCGATGCGTCGGGGAGCGCCGCCGCGCAGCGGCTGGGCGAGGCGAAGGGGGCGGTGGAGGCGCTGCTGGCCGAGAGCTATGCGCGGCGCGACCGGGTGTCGTTGATCGCATTCCGGGGCACCACCGCCGAGATGCTGCTGCCGCCCACGCGGGCGCTGGCGCGGGCGCGGAAGCTGCTGGCCTCGCTGCCGGGGGGTGGTGGCACGCCGCTGGCGACGGCGATCGACATGGCGGTGACGGCGGGCGTGGCGGCGCGCCGATCCGGCACGCTGCCGGTGGTGGTGTTCCTCACCGACGGGCGCGCGAACGTGGCGCGCGACGGGAAGGGTGGGCGCACCGAGTCGATGCGTGATGCGCTGGACGCGGCGGCGACGTTCCGTGCCAGCAACCTGGCCTGCGTGGTGATCGACACGTCGCCACGCCCGGAGCCGATGGCGCGGAAGGTGGCGGAGGCGATGGGGGCTCGGTACGTGCCGCTGCCGGTGGTGGATGCGCGCGCGATCGCGGGTGCCGTGCAACTGGCGAAGGAGGTCGGGTGACGCCGCCGCGGGACGTGCCGGTGGCACCACACGCGGCGGATCGGGCGCCGGAGACGACGGGGCGCCGCGGCTGGATCGCGCGGGCGCGGGAACACTGGAGCGCGGTGGGGAAGGGGACGCTGGCGGTGGTCGGCTTCTGGTGGCTGGTGACGGGGGTGATCGTCGCGCTGCAGCGGAACGAGTGGACGAAGCTGGCGGCGTGGGTGATCTCGACCGGGGTGGCGATCTGGGCGACGTACGTGGTCCACGCGGAGCGGGAGCGCCGGACGCCGAGTGCGGCGCGGCGGACGTTCCTCGCCAGCACCGCGATCTGGATGTGGATCAATGTCGGGTTGTACGGCGGCTGGATCGTCGGGCCGTCGCAGGCGGCGAGCGCGGCGGGGGAGCCGACGGTGCTGCGCGCGGCGGAGGCGGTGGTGTCGCTGCTGTGGCACGAGCTGCTCTGCGTGCTGATCCTGTTCGTGAGCTGGCTGCACGTGCGCACGTCGCCGAACCGGCTGTCTTTCCAGGCGCTGCTCACGTACTGGGCGGTGCTCCAGGTGGCGAAGCTGAACATCTTCCTCGGGGTGGCGAATCCCGGGGCGCGGTTCCTGCCGCCGCACCTGCAGTTCCTGCTGTCCTACTATGGCCCGCCGGAGAACACCGGCTGGCTGCCGGTGTCGTTCTTCACGGCGATGGGGATCGCGCTGATCTTCTGGTGGCGCGGCTGGCAGGCGCAGGATGCGTTCCTGCGGCAGGGGCGGGCGCTGCTGGCGATGCTGGTGGCGCTGGCCGCAGTGGAGTATGCGCTGCTGGGGGTGCACAGCGATGCGCCGCTGTGGGAGGTGTTCCTGAAGGCACGCGGGTTCTAGTGGCGTGTAATCGAAGTTCCGGACGCAGTCGCCGGTCGGGGCATCCCGGCTGGCGGCATTGAAGATCCTCGCAATACCGCCGGTATTGCTGCGGTTTTCGGCTGGCCAGCCAGGCGCCGCATCCGGCTTTGTGCTATCCGAACTTCGATTACACGCCACTAGTCGCGACGGTCTCCGGAGGTCGTGGAAGATCGTGAACCTTGTTGAAGGTCTTCCATGAAAGCGACGGAAGGCGTCACTCGTACCGCAGCGCCTCCACCGGATCCCGCCGCGCGGCGCGATTCGCCGGGATCAGCCCGAACAACATCCCGACCACGATCGACGACACCACGGCCACCAGCGTCAGCGTCACCGGGAAGCCGGTCGAGATGTCGAGCAGCATCGTCACCAGCCAGCCCAGCGCGGCACCGGTGAGCACGCCGATCACGCCGCCGATGCCGGTCAGCGTCGCGGCCTCAACGAGGAATTGCGTCCGGATGTCGCCGGTCGTCGCCCCCAGCGCCTTCCGCAAGCCGATCTCCTTCGTGCGGTCGGTGACCGACACCATCATGATCGCCATCACGCCGATGCCGCCCACCATCAGTGCCACGCTCGAGAGCACGATCAGCACCAGGAAGAACACGCTGGTCAGGCTGTTGAAGGTGTCCAGCACCTGGTCCTGCGTGACGAGGTCGAAGGTGTTGAGGTCGCGCGGCCGCAGCTTGCGCCCGCTGCGCAGCGCGACCGTCACGCTCGCCTGCGCATCCGCGACGGTCACGCCGGCGCGCGGCTTCACGGGGATCCAGAGCCCATTCGTCTTGTCCAGCTGGAACTGCGTGTCGAGCATGCGGAACGGCACGATCGCGCCGATCTCGGAGCCGGGGGGCGAGAAGATGTTGGCGGGCTGGATGTAGACGCCGATCACGCGCGCCGGCCGCCCACCCACACGCACCGTCTTGCCCAGCGGGTCGATGCGGCCGAAGACCTTGTCGGCGATCGCATCGCGCAGCACCACCACCGCGTCGCCACTCGCCACCTCGGCGCGCGTGAACCAGCGCCCGGACGCGAGCTCGCCGCCCTGGATGGCCGTGAAGCCCTCGTCGGCGCCGAACACGGACACGCTCTGGGTGCGCGTCCCCTCGTACTCCACCCGGACCAGCGTCTGGCCCCAGAGTGACGCATACTGGATCTCCGGCAGCGCACGGATCCGGGCCGCCTCCTCCTCGACCAGGTCGGGCCGGATGCGGATGTGCTTCGGCAGCCGGTTCGGGTCGACCGGCGTCTGCGAGAACACCTTCAGCACGTAGAAGGTCGTCGGGCCGGCCACCTCGATCGAGTGCACGATCTGGTCCCGGATGCCCTGCACGAGGCTCGCCATGGTCATCACCGTGGAGACGCCGATCACCACGCCGAGGATCGTGAGCGCCGACCGGAGCTTGCTGGCGCGGATCGCCGCCACGGCGACGGCGATGTTCTGCCCGAGCTGCGTGATCACGCGCGTCGCACTCATCGGCCGGCCTCCCTACTCGGCGCGCAGCGCATCGATGGGGTCGAGCCGCGCGGCCCGCGCCGCCGGATAGACCCCGAACAGCACCCCCACGCCCGCGCCAAGCGCCAGCGCGGCGCCCACCGACCACGGCGTCACGCGGGCCGGCAGCGGCGACAGCGACGACACCAGCCACGCCAGCACGGCGCCCAGCGACAGCCCGAGCACGCCGCCCAGCACCGAGACGAACACCGACTCGGCGAGGAACTGCCGGCGGATGTCGGCGCGGGTCGCGCCCACGGCCATCCGGATCCCGATCTCGCGCGTGCGCTCGGTGACCGACATCAGCATGATGTTCATGATCACCACCCCGCCGACGACGATCCCGATGGCCACCACCGCGGGGATGATCGAGAACAGTGTCTTCGTGAGCTTCCGCCAGAACGCCACCAGCGCATCGGCGGTCTCGATCGTGAAGTCGTCGGCCTCACCCGGGCGGAGCCGGTGGGCCAGGCGCATCGCCTCCTGCGCGCGGTTCATCGCGGCCGGCATGGTGGCGGGGTCGGTGACCTTCACGCTGATGGTGGTGGTGAGCCGCCGGCCGTAGAGCGCCTCGAACGCCGGGATCGGGATCAGCACGAAGCCGTCGAAGCTCTGGCCGAGCACGCGCCCCTTGGGCGCCACCACGCCCGAGACGGTGAAGAGCTGCCCCTTGATGCGCACCGACTGGCCGATGGGATCCACCCCGTCGAAGAGGTGCGTCGCGATGTCGTTCCCGATCACGACCACCCGCCGGCGCTCGCGGACGTCGAGGTCGGTGAGCGGCTGGCCGGACTCGAAGGTGTAGTCCTGCACGCGCTGGAAGTCCGCGGTCACGCCGAAGATGGTGGCGCTGCCCACCAGCCGGTCGCGCCACTCGATGTCGGCCAGCGGGGTTGGCCAGCCCGACTGCAGGCTGATGGCGGCGGCGTCCGGCAGGGCCTCCCGGATCACGGCGGCGTCGCGGAGCGTGATCCGGGGCCGCTTGCGGATGCGGAGCAGCATCTCGTCGTCGATGAGCCCCAGCGAGATCGGGCCGCGACGGACCTGGAAGACGTCCTTGCCGATCATGGAGCCGGCGACCTGCTCGCTGACATACGCGTTCATCCCGTTGATGATCGCGATCACCGCGACGAGGAATGCCACGGACACCATGATGCCGAGCAGCGTGAAGAACGCGCGGAACCGGTTCGCGCGCAGCTGCGTGAAGGCAATGAGGAAGACGTCGTTCAGGCGCACCCGGGAAAGCTATCGTCGCCCGACCGCTCCGGTGGGTGCGCCACCCGGCGCGCGCGGCTGGAAGCGGGGGCAGTCCCCCGGGAGCCGGCCGCTACTCGTACCGCAACGCCACCACCGGGTCCAGCCGCGCGGCGCGGAAGGCGGGGATGATGCCGAAGAGCACGCCGGTGAGGATGCTGCCCCCGATCGCCGCGACCACGGACAGCAGCGGGATCTCGGCGGGGATCGGGAAGGCGCTCCGCACGCCGAACGCCACCAGGGCGCCGAGGGCGAGGCCGATGGCACCACCGATGCCGGTGAGCGTGGCGGCCTCCACCAGGAACTGCCACAGGATGATGCCGGCGGTCGCACCGAGGGCCTTTCGCACCCCGATCTCGCGGGTGCGCTCGGTGACGCTGATCATCATGATCGCCACCACGCCGACGCCGCCCACGAGCAGGCCCACCGCGGAGAGCGAGAGCATCACGATGAAGAAGGTGCCGACGATCTTGTTGTAGGTCTCGAGGATCTTGTCCTGCGTGATGATGTTGAAGTTGTTCTCGGTCGCGGGGCGCAGCCGGCGGCGGGCGCGCAGCGAGGAGGTGACCTCGTCGATGGCCTGGTCGCGGCTCACGCCGTCGCGGGGCCGCACGGCGATGTTCACCCAGCGGGGCTGGGCGTTCAGCGCGGTGATGGCCGCCTGCATCGGCATGCTGACCACCGCGTCGTTGTCATTGCCGAGCGGGTTGAGCGGCTTGTCGTAGAGGCCGATGACCTCGAACGGCACGTTGCCGATGGTGACTTGCTTGCCGATCGGGTCGCTGTCGCCGAACAGCTTCTCGCGCATGGTCCGGTTGATCACGGCCACGCGGGCGCCGGCACTGTTCTCGGCGTCGGTCCAGGAGCGGCCGGCCACGATGTTGCCGCCGTCGACCATCAGCCAGTCGGTGCTGAACGCCTGCACCTGCACCGACGAGAGGAACTGCGCGCGGTAGCGGGCGGCGGCGCTGGTGTTGATCTGCGTGATGACGGTGCGGATCGACGGCAGGCCCCGGAACGACTCCGCCTCGGCCACGGTCAGCCGCGGGTTGCGGCGCCACTTGCAGGTGTCCTCGCTGCCGTCGCAGGCCTCGAAGCTGATCGGGTTGCGCGTGACGTAGAACGTGTTCGGGCCGGCGGCCGCGATGTCGCGGGTGACGGCGCTGTTGATGCCCGTGATCATCGCGCCGATCGCGACCACCACGAACACCCCCACCGACACCCCGAGAATGGTGAGGCCGGCGCGCACCTTGTTCGCCCGGATCGACTCGAGGGCGATGCCCACGCCCTCGATCGTGCCGCTGATGGTGGTCTTCATCGACATGCGGTCACTCCGAGCGAAGGGCGACGACCGGATCCAGCCGGCTGGCGCGTGAGGCGGGGTATACGCCCGCCATGATGCCGACCCCGGCGCCGACGACGACGGCCAGGATCACCGACCAGAGCGCGATCGCGGCCGGCAGCGGCGTGACGGACGAGATCACCTTCGCGAGCACGGCGCCCAGCCCCACACCGATGGCGGCGCCGAGGATCGAGAGGGTGGTGGATTCCACCAGGAACTGGGCCATGATGTCACGCCGCCGAGCCCCCAGCGACTTGCGCACGCCGATCTCGCGGGTGCGCTCGGCCACCGCCACCAGCATGATGTTCATGATCACGATCGCGCCCACGATCAGGCCGATCGCCGGCAGCACGACGCCGGCCAGCACGAGGTACTGCTTGATCTTGGCGAAGAAGGTCAGCGCGGAGCTGGAGGTCTCGAGCACGAAGTTGTCCTTCTGGCCCGGCCGCAGCTTCCGCACCGACCGCATGACCTCGCGCACGTCCTCCATGGTGCTGTTCATCACGGCTTCCGACGGGCTCTTGATCATCACCGCGTCGATCACGCCCTTCTGCCGGTTGGTGAGCCGGCGGAGCGGGGAGTTGTACGGGGCGACCACGAACTTGTCGAAGGAGATGCCGAGGGCGCTGCCCTGCGACTCGGCCACGCCGATGACGGTGTACGGCAGGTTGCCGAGGCGCAGCTCCTTGCCGACCGGGTCCACGTTCGGGAAGAAGTGGTCCTTCACGTCCTTGCCGATGACCACCACCAGCGACCCCATCGCATCTTCCTGCGGGGAGAAGACGCGGCCGCTGGTCACGCCCATCTTCTTGATCTCGAAGTAGTTGCGCGTGGTGTTGACGGCGTTCACGCCCTTCGGCCGCCCGGTGAGGGTGGTGGCCGTGACGCCACCGTCGGAGCTCATCGGGGCCCAGACGATGCCGTCCGGCAGTCCCTCGGTGATCGCCGGTACGTCGGCCTCCATCAGCCGTGGCCGGCGCTGCCACTCCAGCCACTCCTCCTCCGTCACGTTGCCGAGGTTCACGTTCGGCCGGCTGCGCACCTCGAACGTGTTCACCGCCAGCAGCTTGCCAACGAGGTCGTCCTGCATGTAGCGGCTCATCCCCTCGACGATGCTGACGACGGCGATGAGGAAGGTGACGCCGATGCAGACGCCGAGCATGGTGAAGAAGCTCTTCAGCTTCTGCGTGCGGATGGTCTGCAGGGCGAGGAGGACGGCCTCGAAGAGCGGCATCTCAGTGCCCCGCGCCGGTGTGCAGGCGGCTGCGGAACACGTCGCCGCTGTCGTCGCTGGCGATGATGCCGTCACGCAGCACCACCACGCGCCGGGCGTGAGCGGCGATGTCCGGCTCGTGGGTCACCATGATCACGGTCTGGCCCTGCGCGGCGAGGCTCTCGAACACGCGCATGATCTCCTCGGAGGTCTGCGAGTCGAGGTTGCCGGTGGGCTCGTCGGCGAGGAGGATCGAGGGCTCGTTCACGAGGGCGCGCGCGATCGCGACGCGCTGGCGCTGGCCGCCGGAGAGCTCGTTCGGCTTGTGGGACATGCGCTCGGCGAGCTGCACGCGCGCGAGTGCGTGCGCCGCGCGCTTCTTCCGCTCGCTGCTCGAGACGCCGGCGTAGACGAGCGGGAGTTCGACGTTCTGCAGCGCACTGGCGCGGGGCAGGAGGTTGAACGTCTGGAACACGAACCCGATCTCCTTGTTGCGCACGTGGGCCAGCGCATCGTCCGACATCTTGGAGACCTGCTGCCCGTTGAGCCAGTACTCGCCGCTGCTGGGCGTGTCGAGGCAGCCGATGAGGTTCATCAGCGTCGACTTGCCGGAGCCGGACGGGCCCATGATGGCCACGTACTCGTTGCGCCGCACGGCGAGGTCCACGCCGCGGAGGGCGCGCACGATCTCGCCCCCCATCTCGTACTGGCGGGTGATGCCGCGCGTGACGATGACCCAGTCCTTGTCCGGCGCCGCGCCCTGCGCCGCCGAGACGGCGCGGCGCTCGGCGGTGACCGTCAGAGACTCCGGCGCGAGGGGCCCGCTCATGCCTTCTTCCCCGGTGCCTTGGCCGAGTCGGCGGCCACTTCCTCCTTCACGGTGGCCCCGTCGCGCAGCTCGCGGATGGCCTGGTAGGTGCCGGAGACGATGCGGTCGCCGGCCTTCAGCCCGCCGAGCACCTCGAAGTAGCGGTCGCCGGCGATGCCGACCTTGACCGGCCGGAAGCTCACGGTGTTGCCGGCGTTGAGGATGAAGACGCCCTCCACGTCGCGCTTGCCGATCTGCTTCGCCGGCTTCTTGCCGCCCGGCGCCTGTGCCGTGTCGCCGCTCGCGATCGCCGAGTCCTCGCGCACGGTGAGCGCGATGATCGGGATCGACAGCACGCGCTGGCGCACGTCGGTGATGACCTTGGCCGTGGCCGAGAAGTCGGGGCGCGTCTCGCTCGGCGCGTTCACGAGCTGCACGACCACCTCGTAGTCCACGGCCTGGTCGGTGGTGGTGGCGGCGGTGGTCGCCTTCACCGAGCTGTTCGCGATGCGCACCACGCGGCCGATGAAGGTGGTGTCGGGGAAGGCGTCGATCTGCACGACGGCCGAGTCGCCGAGCTTGATCCGCGAGACGTCGGTCTCGTCGACCTTGATCTTGGTCTCGAGGATCGAGAGGTCGGAGATCGTCAGCAGGGTGGCGGCGTCCTTGTTGAGCGTGCCCTGGATGGCGGTCTCGCCGTTCTCGACGTTGAGCCGGGTGATGCGCCCCGACATCGGGGCCTGGATCGTGGTGCGGCTGAGGGCGAAGCGCGCGTCACGCACGGCGGCTTCGGACTGCTCGACGCTGAACTTCGCGGCATCGGAGAGCGCGGTGTTGACCTCGACCGCGGTGCGCAGCGTCTCCAGCTGCTCGTCGCTGATCAGCGTCGGCGTGGCCTGCTTGATCTCGCTCGACCGGTCGAAGTTGCGCTTGGCCTGCAGGAAGTTGGCGCGGGCCTGTGCGAACTGCGCCTTCGCCGACGCCAGCGCGGCGAGGGAGCGCTGCAGGGCGGCCTCGTACTGCTGCGGGTCGATCTGCAGCAGGAACTGGCCCTTCGTCACCTGGTCACCTTCCTTGACGGCGAGGCGGATGATGCGGCCGGTGATGTCGGCGGAGACGTCCACCTTCACGCGCGGGCGCACCTGCCCGCTGGCGGTGACGCTCGCCACCAGGTCACGGGCCTCCACCGCCTCGATCTTCACCGTGGCGGCCTTGTTCTTGTTCTTCTGCGAGGCGACGTAGCCCAGCGCGCCCAGTCCTGCGACAACAGCAACGGCGATCCCGATCTTCAAGCCTTTGGTCATGTGATTCTCGTGGGTGGGTCAGCGCAGGCGGCGGCCGACAGCTTGCTCGAGCGCGGCAAACGCCCGGTGAAAGTCGTACACGGCGGTGATGCGGTCATTCTCGGCCCGCGCGAACACCGCGCGCGCATCGGCGACATCGAGGAAGGTGGCCTGCCCGACGCGGTAGCGCGTCTCGGCGAGCAGCAGCGCCTGCCGGGCGAGCCGCCCGTTCTCCTCCTGGATCGTCACGGTCTGCTGCGAGGCATCGAGGTTCAGGTACGCCGTGCGCACCGCCTGCTGGGCGGCCAGCTCCTGCTGGCGCACCGCCTGGCGCGCGTTGTCGCGGGCCACGGCGGCTTCCGCCACCCGCTGCTCGCGCTGCCAGCCGTTGAACAGCGGCAGCGACACCTGCGCATTCACGCTGTACGGGTTGCGCGTGAGCGTGAACGGGAAGGCGCTGTTGGTGGACTTCGCCGCCGCGATCTCGGCCGGCGTGAGCGTGATGCCGGCGCAGGTGGCGGGGTCAAAGGCCTGCCCGACGATCGTCAGCACCGAGCCGCGCTGGTAGCAGCTGCTCTGCTTGCTGGAGAGCGCCTGCGTGACGGGGAAGTTGTCGTTGGTGTACGAGTTCGTGAACCCGCCATAGCCGGTCGAGAGCGAGAAGCTGGGGAAGTACGCGGCCCGCGCAATCCGCTGGTTCACCGCCGCGACGTCCTCGCGCTGCCGGCGCGCGAGGACGTTCGGGTTGGCACGCCGCGCGAGGTCGACCAGCTCCGTCACGCTGGTCGTGACGGGCGTGACGGCGTAGCCGGTGGTGAGTGCCACGTCCTGCGCCGGTGCCGCCACCCCGAGGTTCTCGAAGAGCCGCAGCTTCTCGATCGCCACCGCGTTCCGGGCCTGCACCACCTGCACGCGCTGCTGTCCGAGCGCCACCTCGGCGCGTTGCACGTCGAGGACCGTCGCGCTGCCGGCCGCGGCGCGCGCCTTGGCCAGTTCCACCGAGAGCCGGGCACTCTCCAGCAGCGTGTCCTGCAGCACCGCGCGCGCCTGCGCCTGCAGCGCGATCAGGTACTGCGTGGTGACCGTCGTGCGGAGCTGCTGTCCTGCGGCATCCACCTCGGACTCGGTCGCCGCCTCGTTGAGCCTGGCCGCCCGCGGCTGCAGCAGCGCGTCGAGGCCGTACGAGACCGAGGCGTTCAGGCTGGCGCTGGACCCCATCGTGTTTGCGTTGGCACCGAAGCCGATGCCGTTGAACACCTGCTGCCGACCCTCACGCCACGACAGCCCGGCCGACGAGGCGAGATTGGGCAGCAACTGGCCATAGGCGCTGCGGGTGGCGGCTGAGGCCGTGCGCCGGGCGTTGGCCGACTGCCGGAGCTGCGGGTTGTTCGCGAGCGCCAGGTCCACCGCCTGTTCGACCGTCAGGGCCGCCGGCACCACCGGCGCCTGTTGCGCGCCGGCGGCGAGGGGAAGGAGCAAGGCAAGGGCGAGGCTGCGGGTAGGGACAGTCATCGGCGTGATCAGGGATTTTGGGATCAGACTGAGCCAACGTACGGGCCCGGTCGCAATACAGTTTCACGGGGCATGTCGTTGACCCCGTGTGAGTTGTACCGTCAGGTGGGGGGATCGTCCCGCAGCAGCCGGCTGCGCCCGCCCCAGGCCACCCGGAGGAGGCGGCCCCGTGCGTCCCGCCACCAGCGCAGCGGTGTCGAGAGGCCGGTCACAGTCACGGGTACGCCGGTCACAGCGACCTCGGCCATTGAGATCTCGGCCGTCGGCGCGTAGTCCAGCGTTCCACTCGAGAGCGTTCCGCGCCGCACGTCCAGGAAGAACAGCGGGGTGCTCCGGGCGGCGTGGCTGGCCAGGGTGACGAACGGCACCATGGCTGCGGTGTCCAGCAGCACCAGGTCCCGCTGTGCCGCATACTCCCGGACGCTCCGTCGCGTGGGCGTCACCCGCTCCAGCGTCACACGTCCCCCGGCGCTCGTCACCTGGATGCGATCGATGAGCCGGCCGGCGCTGTCGCGGGATTCGGCGACGTACCGCCGCAGGCCGAGCGTCGAGTCGGTGAGCAGCTCCGCCGTCACCCGCAGCCCGCGGCGCACCACGATGCCGGTGGTCACGAGGGCGAGATCGGTGCCGGACCGGACCTGCCGGAAGCGCATCGTGCCGCGTGCCACGGTCACGGAATCGAACTGCACCGAGATGGAGAGGGCGTCCAGCAGTGGGGAGGCGGGGGCCTGAGCGCCCGCCGGTGTGGCGGCGAGCGGGCCGAGCGTGCCGAGGCAGATGGCCAGGACCGAACGACGACGTGCCCGGGAGGACCAGCGAGGTGTATGGATGAAACGCGTCACACTGTAAACTGACCTGTTCCGCCTGCCGCGCGCGACCGGACGACCGCAGATCACGCTCATGCTCCCACGCTCCTGACCCCGACCCCGACGCCGGAACCCCTGCTCACGCCGCGCCGACGGTGGCTGTTTCCGGCCGCAGCGGGGGTGGTGTGCGCCGCCTTCTGGCTGCGCTCCCCGTCGGTGGCCTGGCTGGGTGCCGTGGCCGGTGCGGTGCTCTTCACCGCCGC
The DNA here is from genome assembly GCA_020851035.1 of Gemmatimonadaceae bacterium. Lineage (NCBI taxonomy): Bacteria > Pseudomonadati > Gemmatimonadota > Gemmatimonadia > Gemmatimonadales > Gemmatimonadaceae > Gemmatimonadaceae bacterium. Next base: position 125,384 of record JADZDM010000025.1, read on the forward strand.
ACTTGGACGCCTCGCGCAGCGCCGCCGCTCGCCGCGCATGGTGGTCTCGCTCGGCCTGCTCTTCCTCGGCACGGCGGCCTGGCAGCAGTTCGAGCTGAGCCGGATCGAGACGCGATTCGATGCGTGGGCCGCCGCCGCGATCCGCCGTGGCGACGCGAGTGCGGCGCGCGCGCTGCCGATCGCCGCCGAGCGCGTGCGGCAGCTCGCACGCAAGGCGCTGGCGGCACCGGTCGCGACAGCGGCGGGATTCCGGTTTCTCGGCAGCCTCGATGGCATCGACGCGCGCACCAGCGTGGTGCTCTACCGCAACGGGCTCCCGGTGGCGTGGGGCGGTGAGCCGCGCGCGGTGCCCGAGGTGCTGCGAGGCGACATCGGCGTCGAGCGGCTGCGGTTCTACCTCGTGCTGTATGCGGCCGAGCGGCAGGGTGACGCCGTGGCGGTGTCGACGATGGTGCTCGACGCCGATCCGCCGGCGCGCCACCTGGTGAACGGGCTGGGGGCCGACCTGGCGCAGCGGGCCTCGGTTGGCGCGATCGAGTTCGCCCCGCCGGGCCCTGCGGACGAGACGGGATTCCGCCCGTGGCTGGTGGATGGCGAACCGTTGCTCCGGTACCGCGCCACGGCACCCACGCGCGGCAATGCCGTCACGCGGCAGCTCGAGACGGCGCGCGGGCTGGGCGGCGCCGTGCTGGCCACGTGGGCACTGGCCCTCATCCTGGTGGCGTGGCGTCGCCGGCCGTCACTCGCCGAGCAGCTCGGTGCGCTGGCGGCCGGTGCGATCGTCGTCGGCCTCGTGCCGCTTGGCGCGCTGAGCAACGTGTCGTGGGTGTTCGACCCGGCGCTGTACTTCGTGCGGTTCGGGAACGTGTCGATCGCGGGACTGGCGGCGCTGATCCTCTCCGGCGCGTTGCTCACGCTCGCCGGCCTCGCGCTCCGCCGCGCGCGCAACGTCTACCGGTCCCGCCTGGTCCCCGGCGTGGTGCTGCTGGTGCTCGTCGGCCTTGGCCCGTTCCTGCTTCGCCTCCTGGGCGGAGGCATCGCGATTCCGGCGACGGGCACACCCACCGCCCTCTGGCTGGCCTGGCAGCTGGGCATCTTCCTGTTCGCCGTGGTGGTGCTCCTTGCCGGCGCCGCCGCGGGCCGCGCATTGCTGCGCGATGGCCGCGGCGTGGATCCCATCGTCGGGCCTGCGCTGGCGGTCGTCGCCGCGTCACTCGGTCCGCGACTCTGGATGCCGGACGGGGCGTGGAACAACGCCTACGCGCTGCTCTGGATCGCGGTCATCGCGTGCACCGCACTGTCCCGACCCACGCGGGCTGTCCTGCTGCAGGTGGGCACCGTCGCCGCGCTGGGCGCGACACTGCTCACCTGGGGCGGGGTGATGCGGCGCACCGTCGAACTGGCCACCTTCGAGACGGCGCGGCTCACCTCGACGGACCCCGAGGCAACGCAGCTCCTCAGCCGGTTCGCGACGCAGCTCGCCGAGCAGCCGTCGCCGCATTCGCGCGCCGACCTGCTCGACCGCGTCTCCGCCAGCGATCTCGTGGCGCGCTATCCGCTCACCGCCGCCACCTGGAAGCTGGACGGCACGCTCCTCGCCTCGCTCGACGTGTTCGGGCAGACGGAGCAACTCGACGTCCGCGAGGTGGTCGTGGACGCCGTGCGCTCGGGTCAGCCGGTCAGCAGCGACGTCACCGGCTACCCCGGGGTGTATCAGGTGCTCGCCGTGCCGTTCGCCGACAGCACGGTGACGACGGTCATCGTCGAGCCCCGTGCGCGCGCGTCGGCCATGCCGGCGGTGGCCGCGCTGCTCGGCTACTCGTCGCCCACCTCCGGCGCGCCGCCGTACCGCTTCGAGCTCGGTGAGGTGCAGTCGGGCCGCAAGGTGGACGACGGCATGCGCTGGGCGCGCGAGCGGCGCGTCTTCGACGGCTCGCGGATCGTGCCGACGGTGCTCGGCCCGCTGCAGGCGCATGCGCGGATTGCGATCCCTGGTGGCTGGTCGCTGATCCAGCGCGGCTCGCTGCTGGTGGCGGCCGACCTGGCGCTGCTCTTCGCCCTCGCTGCCGCCGCCGGCCTCACGCGTGCGGGCGCCTGGCGCTGGTGGCGCCAGCGCCGCCGCTCGATCCGCGGCAGCTACCGGCTCCGCCTGACCGTCGTACTGCTGCTCTTCTTCGTCGTGCCACTCAGTGTGCTCACCGTCTGGAGCTTCCAGCGCCTGCGCATCGACGACGCGGAGAAGCGCGAACTGCTGGTGCGCGAGTTCCTGCGTGCCGTGGACCGGTCCGGCGAGCGCCCCGAGCTGGAACAGGCGAGCCGCCGCATCGGCGTGCCGCTGCTCGGCTACAGCGTCGGCCGCCTGGTGGACGTGAGTGATGAGCTGTTCGGCGCGCTGGCGCCGGTGGGGCTCTTCCTCCCACCCGACGTGGCGCTCGCGCTGGCCCCCGGCGGCTCCCTCACGGCCACCAGCACGGTGCCGGTGGCGGGGACGAACGTGCTCCTCAGTTACCTGAGCACACGCGGGTCGCGCGGTGAGCGCATTGTGGTGGCGGCGCCGGCGGTGCTGGAGGAGGAGACCTTCGATCAGCGGCGCGAGGACCTGGTGATGCTGCTGCTCTTCGGCGCGTTGAGCGGCGTGCTGGCCGCACTCTGGCTCTCCGGGCTGGCCGCGCGGCAGTTCGCGCGACCGATCGGCGCGCTGCGCGATGCGGCGGTGGCGGTGGCCGCCGGTGAACGCGCGCCGCACCTCGACGCCGCACCGCCGGTGGAGTTCGTGCCGGTGTTCGATGCGTTCCGCACGATGGCCGACGACCTGCGGGCCAGCGAGCGCGCACTCGACGCCGCGCGTCGCCGCACCGACGCGGTGCTGCGCACGGTGGCGTCCGGCGTGATCGCGGTGGACGGTGAGACGCGCGTGGTGCTGGCGAATCCGCGCGCCGAGGCGTTGCTTGGCGGCAGTGTCGCGCCGGGCACGTCACTTGCCGCCGTCGCCCCATCGCTGGCGCAGCGCGCCGCTGCGTTCGCTGCCAGCGCCAAGCGCGACGACGCGTTCGAGGAGGCGTGGGGGGAGGCGACGGTGCAGGGACGCTTCACGCGACTCGACCTGGGTGGCGTGGTGGTGACGCTGGACGACGTGACGCAACTCGCGCACGCACAGCGCGTGCTGGCCTGGGGTGAGATGGCGCGGCAGGTGGCGCACGAGATCAAGAACCCGCTGACCCCGATCCGGCTTGGCGTGCAGCACCTGCGGCGCGCCCGTGACGACGGTCGCGCGGATTTCGATGCGATCCTCGATCGCAACGTCGGCACGATCCTCACGCAGATCGACCGGCTCGACGAAATCGCCCGCTCGTTCAGCCGCTACGGCACCTCGCCCGAGTCGGCGCCGATGGCGGAGGCGACCGACGTGGTGGCCGTGGTGCAGGAGGTGCTGGCCCTCGAGCGGATGGCCGAGGGCGCGGTGCGCTGGGACCTGGTGGCGCCGGCGAGCGGCGCGGTGCTCGCGATGGCCCGCGGTCCGGAGCTGCGCGACGTGCTGCTCAACCTGCTGGAGAACGCGCGGCAGGCGGGGGCGTCCACGGTGAGCGTGCACGTGGTGCCCGACCTGACCACGGTGCGCCTCGAGGTGCGCGACGATGGCGCGGGTATCGCCCCCGATGCGCTCTTCAAGGTGTTCGAGCCGCACTTCTCCACCCGCACCAGCGGCAGCGGGCTCGGACTGGCGATCAGCCGGCGCCTGGTGGATGGGTGGGGCGGCTCTCTCGCCATCGAACGCAGCGGGCCGTCGGGCACGGTCGTGGCCATGGTCCTGCGGGCGACCGACGGTCGCGCCCCGGCACCATTAAATTGATGGCATGACTGCTCCTGATCGCCCCACGATGCTGACGCCGGCCGGGGGCGTGCCCCGGGTGGTGCTGCCGACGCTGCCGCCGCACCTGCAGCCCTGGGTGCTGCCGCCCGGCTGGCGCTGGGGGCGCGGGAGCGTGCGGAGTGCAGTCCGGCACTACCAGGAAGTGATCGACGCGCTGGGGCGCTCCCTCTCGCTGGTCACCGTCCCCGACAAGGCGCATCGCCCGTGGCTGGCGGCCGAGGCGCGCCAGCTGGCGCACCAGAGCCATCCGGCGATCCCCACCACGTACCACTACTGGACCGATTCGCCGGAGGTGGCCCGTGGTCCGGGGTACCTCCGGCGCTGGATCGCCGGCGAGAGCATCGAGGCGCGCACGCGGCGCATCGGGCCCGACGACGCGCCGGGCATGCTGAACCTGCTGCGCACCGTGGGCACGCTGCTGGTGTACCTGCACGACCAGAACCTGCCGCATGGGGCCATCGGCACCGGCAGTTGCTGGCTGACGCCCACCGGCCGCCTCTGGCAGCTGGGCTGGGAGTGGGCACTGCCGGAGTCGGTGCGACCGGTGGCCGTCGCGCCGCCGGAGTCGTTCGTGCCGTACGCGCCCGAGTGGGCCTCGGGCTGGGCTCCCACCATGCTCAGCGACCAGTGGCAGCTGGCCGCCCTCGCCTTCGCGGTCATGACCGGCGAGCGGCCGCCGCGCGACGAGACACCGCCGCCGCTCGCGCTGGTGCGCCCGGACTGCCCCGCGAAGGTGGCCACGATCATCGACAGGGCGCTGTCGCTCGATCCGGCGGAGCGCCACACCACGGTGGCGACCATGCTGCGCGCGATGGAGCGCGTGGCCAGCGTGCGCACGAGTGTGATCGGCATCGAGCGGGTCGCGCCGACCGCGCGTCGCGCGGCCGACCAGGAGGAGGTGCGCCTGCGCTGGGCCACCGGAGACGACTACGAGGTGCTCGCGCGCCTCGGCGCCGGCACCTTCGGCAGCGTGTGGCGCGTGCGTGACCTGTCGCTGGAGCGCGAGGTCGCGATGAAGGTGCTGCATCCCAACGTCGCCGACGACGATGCGGCGGTGGCGCGCTTCCGGCGCGAGGCGAAGCTCGCCGCGCAGCTCGCACATCCGGCCATCGTGCCCATCTACGACTGGGAATCGCGCGACGGGATCTCGTGGTACACGATGGAACTCGCGGAGGGGGGCTCGGTGGCGAGCCTCGTCGGCCGCGGCGGGGCACAGCCGGCGGTGGACATCGCCACGCAGGTGGACGGCATCCTCGATGCCCTCGAGGCGGCACACGGGGTGGGCATCGTGCACCGCGACCTGAAGCCGGAGAACGTGCTGATCGACCGGAACGAGCGGTGGCGCCTCACCGACTTCGGCATCGCGCACGGCCCCGGCATCACCGAGAAGCACGAGGGCACGGGGACGCCGGAGTTCGCGGCCCCGGAACAGATCATGGGCGAGCCACAGGGTGCGAGCGTGGACCTCTTCGCGCTCGGCGCGATCGTGGCGTACACCCTCACGGGGCGCACGCCGTTCGGCAGTGGCGATGCCCGCGTGATCGTGGCCCGCCAGCTCAACGGCTCGCCCGACCTCGTGGGCGTGCCGTCGCCGCTGGTGCCGTTCCTCGAGCGCGCCCTCGCGCCGCTGGCCGAGACACGCTTCGCTGACGCGGCCGAGATGCGGCGGGCGTGGCACGCCGCGCTGGATGAACTGCAGGACGACACCGAGCGTGGCCAGTGGTGGTGGCGGTGGCTCGGCGGCAGCTGACGCAGGCCGGGCTCAGCGCGGCGGCAGTCCGCGGATGGTCTTCACGTTCGCGAATGCCGTGAGGCCGGCCAGCCCCAGTTCACGTCCGTGACCGCTGGCCTTCACGCCGCCGAAAGGCAGCGCCGGGTCCGACACGACCGGCTGGTTGATCATCACGCTGCCCGTGTCGAGCCGCTGTGCGAGTTCCGCCGCGATCGTCGCGTCGCCGGTCCACACACTCGCGCCGAGGCCGTAGCGGGTGCCGTTGGCCCGCGTCACGGCGTCGTCGACGTCGTGCACGCGCCAGACCCCCGCGACCGGACCGAAGAGCTCATCGATCGCCATCGGCGTGCCATCGGGGATGCCGGTCACGATCGACGGCGGATACCACGCCGTCGGGCTGCCGGGATTGGTGCAGCCCAGGTGCACGGTGGCCCCTGCGTGAATGGTCGCGCGCACTTGCGCGTGCAGCGCGTCACGGGCGGCCACCGACACCAGCGGGCCCACGTCGGTGTCGAAGGCGCGTGGGTCGCTCACCTTCACCCGCTGCATCGCCGCCGTGAACTCGCGCAGGAAGCCGTCATGGATGCGATCGTGCACGAGGAAGCGCTTGGCCGCGATGCACGACTGGCCCCCGTTCACGCAACGGGCCTGCGCGGCGGCCTGCGCCACGGCGGTGATGTCCACGTCGTGCCACACGATGAACGGATCGCTGCCGCCCAGTTCCAGCACCACCGGCTTCAGCGCCTCACCGGCGGCACGGGCCACGGAGGCGCCCGCGCGCTCACTGCCGGTCAGCGTGACGGCGGCGATGCGTGCGTCCGCGATGATCGCGGGGACGGCGTCGCGCGTCACGAGGAGCACCGTGAACAGCCCGTCCGGCACGCCGGCGTCGTGCACCGCTGCCGCCAGCGCCAGTGCACACCCTGACACGTTCTCCGCATGCTTCAGCACCACCGTGTTACCCAGGAGCAGCGCCGGGGCGAGCACACGCACCACCTGCCAGTACGGAAAGTTCCACGGCATGATCGCGAACAGGACGCCGAGCGGTTCCAGCCGGATCTCGTCCCCCGGGGTCGCGCCGGGTTGCGCCGCGAGGAGCGCGATGTGCGTGGCGTACCACTCGCAGCAGGTCGCGCACTTCTCCACCTCGGCGCGCGCCTGCGTGATCGGCTTGCCCATCTCGAGCGTCGCGGTCGTGGCGAGGGTGCCGGCGTGGCGACGGATCGCGGCGGCGATGCCACGCAGCGCCGCGGCGCGCGCATCCAGTGGTCGCCGGCGCCAGTCCCGCTGCGCGGCGACGGCAGCATCGAGGCGGCGGCCGATGGCCGTCGTGTCGTGTGCGTCGTAGGTGGCGACCAGCTCGCCGCCGTGCGGGTTCACGCTGTGCAGGCTCATCCGATGGGTGCGACCAGGGCTGATGTTCGAGGGCAGGGGACGTTGCGCCAGGCTGCGGGAGGATAGCCGGTGGGCCTGCGCATGTCGTGCCTGCCGCTTGTCGGACGTGGGCGATGCAGTACTTCTTCTGCATGATCATTCCAGACACGCAGGCGGTGGTCCCCGCCACGATCCTCTCGGCAGACGGTGCGGACCTCATCCCGGCGCGCCCGACGGGGAAGTTCCGTGCCGCCGGCCTCCTCCTCGTCCTCGGCTTCGGCATCATCTGGGCGCTGGTCCCGTTCGCTCCGGGCATCCTCGGCGCCGCCGTCTTCTATGTCGTCACGGTGCACAGCTTCCGCTGGCTGGTGGCGCGCCGCGTGCCGCGCTCGCTGGCCGCGACCCTGATGCTGATCGTGATCCTCCTGATCATCCTGATCCCGGGCGGCGCGCTGGTCACGGTGCTGATCGACGAGATCCCGAAGGCGCTGGGCAGCCTGGACACCGGCCCGCTGGTCGCGAAGGTGCAGGGCATCCGCATCGGCCCGGTCAACCTCGGCGAGCAGCTCGCGAAGGCGAGCGGCACCATCGGCTCGTGGATCTCGCGGCAGATCCTCGGTGCGCTTGGCGGCGCGGCGCGTGGCACGCTCAACCTCGTCATCGCGCTGCTCGGCCTGTACTACCTGCTGCTCGCCGCCGACGATGTCTGGCCGAAGGTGAAGCGGTTCATGCCCTTCAACGATGCCGACAGCGAGGACCTGCGCGGCAAGTTCTACGAGGTCACCCTCGCCACCGTGCTCGGCGTGGTGGTCGTGGCGGTGGTCCAGGGCGTGCTGGTGGGCGGTGCGTTCGCGGTGTTCGGCCTCCCCAATCCCATCGTCTGGGGCACCGTGACGGCGATCGCGTCGGTGCTGCCGCTGGTCGGTTCCGCGCTGGTCTGGGTGCCGGCCGCCATCGCCCTCTTCGCCCTCGGCAACGTGGGCCAGGCCATCGGGCTCTCTGTGTTCTGCGGCGTGGTCGTGTCCAACATCGACAACCTCATGCGCCCCCTGGTGGCGAAGCGCGTGGGCAACCTGCATCCGCTCACCACGCTGCTGGGTGCCTTCGCGGGCATCGAGTACGTCGGCCTGATCGGCGTGCTTCTCGGCCCGCTCGCCATCACCTGGTTCTTCGAGGTGCTGACGATCTACGACAAGGAGTACGGGCTCACCGACCGCTTCAACCTCCTGAACAAGGCCTGAGTGCGCCCGACCTTGCGGATCGCCGTGGCGGCGTGATCTTCACGGAAAGTGCCTAACTCCGCGTCGCTGCGAACGTCGGTGCACCGGGGGGCACCGTGCCGGAGCGTCTGCATGGTGGGGAAGTCCGGCGTCGTGCGGGTCGTGCTGACGGCGGTTGCCGTGACGCTCACGGCGTGCGGCAGCGAGGGCGGCACGGCGCCGCGGACCGGCGACTCCACGGCACTCGTCCGACCGCCACCGCCGGCGCGCGACACCATCACGGTGCGCGCGTGGGCGCGCAGCAGCGTGACCTTCCCGTACACGCTCGACCGGATAGCGATCCGCTCCACCAGCGCGTTCCTCACCACTGGCACGAACGCCGTGAGCGCCATCGACCCGCGCACCGGGACGGTGCTCTGGACCCGCACGGACGTCTCGCCTGGATCGTTCGCCGGTGCTGCAGGCGTCTTCCAGTTCGCGCTGGGCGCGTTCGACGCGCGCCAGGAAGTGATCGTCGATGCCCTCACGGGCGCCACACGCTACACGGCACCCGTGCCGGCATCCGGCTACGTCGGGACGATCGGTGCGGTCGGCACCACGGTCATCGGTCGCACCGGCAGCGACACGGTGGTCGCCCGCAACGCGCACACCGGCAGCCTGCTCTGGAAAGTGCGCGTGCCCTTCGGTGACTGCGGCCTGATCGAGTCGGCCCGCTGCCTTCACTACGCCGGCCACGGTGGCACCGCGTTCCACTTCATCCGGCTGTCCGGCGGCGTGGTGGGCGGCCGCTACGAACTGGTGCGCGTGAGCGACGCCGGCGTGGTGCAATCGACGGCGTTCGTCGACCCGACGGCCGGCGGGTTCCCGACCTTCGCGATGCAACCCGCCGTCGCGGTGGATTCGGCGGGCCGAGTCGTGGTCGTCACGACGTTCACCGGCACCACCGCGCTCGATGGTGCGACGGGTGCGATCCTCTGGAGCGCCGTCCGCCTCAGCGTGAGCAACGGCGTCCTGATGGAGCAGCCGGTGGTGCTGCTGACCGGCGGTGCCGATCCGCTCGTGCACCTCGTCTTCCGCTACATGACGTCCATGTCCGGCGGCTACTCGCGCGAGACGATCCGCCAAGCGACGACCGGCCGGGTGGTGCGGCAGGTGTTGCGCCCCGCCGTTGGGCTGGATGCCGTGTCGGTGCGGCCGTGCGGCGACGCCGGCATGGTGCTGCTGCGGACGGGCGGGCGCTTCATCCACACCGACACCCGCACCGGCACCGAGACGGCCGGCCAGATCGTCGATGCCACGACCGGCGCACCCGTCGAGCCCCCCGCCACCGCCACCTGGGTCGAGACGTTCGCGCCCGGCGCACTGGTGTACGCCACCGGCTCGGGGCCCGACGCCCTCGTCGGCTTCCCCTGCGCGCCGTGACACAGCCGCCTGTCCGCGACCGGCCGCCCGCGCACTGATCCGGTCACGCCCGCACGATTCCGGCTCGCGCAGCGCCAAGCGACCCGGCACCGTGCCCCCATGCTCGCCTCACTCCGCTCCGCCGCCGTACTCGGCATCGACGCCACCAGCGTCACCGTCGAGGTCAACGTCTCCCAGGGCCTCCCGCTCTGGACGATCGTCGGCCTCGCCGACAGCGTCGTCAAGGAATCCAAGGAACGCGTCGTCGCCGCACTCCGGGAATGTGGCTTCCGCATCCCCTCGCTCCGCGTCCTCGCCGCCCTCGCGCCCGCCGACATCCGCAAGATCGGCAACGCCTACGACCTGCCGATCGCACTCGGCTTCCTGGTGGCGACCGGACAACTGCGCGCCACAGCCCTCGACAACCTCGTCGCCATCGGTGAACTCGGACTCGACGGCTCGCTCCGCGCCGTCCGCGGCTCGCTCTCGGTGGCCCGCATGCTCGCCGCCGAACGGGGCAGAGCCACCCTCCTCCTGCCACCCGCCAACGTCACCGAGGCCGCCCTCGTCCCCGGCGTGCCACTCGCCACCGCCAGCTCGCTGAAGGAACTCGTCGCCGCGCTCGCCCGTGGGCCCCTCCCGCCGGCCGGCGTGCCGCCGGTCACGACGCGACTCGACACCGACATCCCCGACTTCGCCGACGTCGTGGGCCAGCCCACCGCCAAGCGCGCGCTGCTCATCGCCGCCGCCGGGGGCCACAACGTCGCGATGACCGGACCGCCAGGCACCGGCAAGACGATGCTCGCGCGACGACTGCCGGGGATCATGCCGCCGCTCACCGACAGCCAGCTCCTCGACGTCGTCGCGGTGCATTCCGTCGCCGGCACGCTCAGCGCGGCGCAGCTCCACGGTCGCCTCGCCCCGTTTCGCGCACCGCATCACACCGTCAGCACCGCAGGCCTCATCGGCGGTGGCAGCGGCCCGCGCCCCGGCGAGGTGAGCCTCGCGCATGGCGGTGTGCTCTTCCTGGACGAATTGCCCGAGCTCCAACCCGCCGCGCTCGAGGCGCTCCGCCAACCTCTGGAAGACCGGCGCGTCACCATCGCTCGCGTCAACGGCAGCGTGTGCTTCCCGTCGGACATCCTGCTCGTCGTGGCCATGAACCCATGCCCGTGCGGCTTCGCCGGTCACGCCACCATCGCCTGCCAGTGCGACGAGCGCGCCCTCGCCCGCTACCGCCGACGCGTTTCCGGCCCGCTCGCCGACCGCATCGACCTCCACGTCCCCGTCGGCACCGTCCCGCTCGCGGAACTCGACACCACCCTGCGCCCGCCGGAGTCGGACATGCTCCGCGAAACGGTCATCGCGGCGCGCGCCCGCCAGCTCGACCGCGGACAGGCGCTGAACGCGACCATCGCCCCGCGCCGCCTGACCACCACGGGACTCTTCGACCCGGACGCCCTCGCACTCCTCCGCGACGCCAGCGACCGACTCGGCCTCTCCGCCCGCGCCTGGCACCGGACCCTCCGGGTGGCACGGACGATCGCCGACCTCGCCGGCGCCGCGCCCGTCACCACCGGCGCCGTCGCCGAAGCCCTCCGCTACCGACGCACCGGACCGGGCACCCAGGCCAGTTCCGGGATTAGAGCAATCGCATGATCGGCGAGGGGAGGCACGGACCGTGCTGTCCAGAATTACCTTGGAGAGCGTGCCCGTCAGTCGACCTCAGGGTCGCCGAAGCGCGATCCCTCCGGAGCGCACGATCCCGCATGCCGAACTCCCGCACCTCCCCACCGCGACACACGCACGCCGCGCCGATCGGCTCGGCGCCGCCGACGCGCGCCCCGGAGGGCAGGGACCGCGGCAGCAGCAACCCGGACGACGCAACGCCGCCGGCCGTCGGTGCCACCCTTCGCGCCCTCGTCGGCACACTCGAGTCGCTCGGTGACGCCGTCATCGTCACCGCGCTCGACGGCGAGATCGCCATCTGGAGCGCGGCCGCCACGGCGCTCCTCGGCTGGCAGGAGGGCGACGCGCTCGGCATGTCGCTCGTCGAGCTCCTGGATCCCGCGCCGGCCGACGTCGGCGTCACGCGACCCCCCGGGTTCCTCGACGGCGCCGCCTGGCACGGCCCCGCCACCGTGGCGCACCGGTCGCGCGGCAAGTTCGTCGTGCACCTCTCGCTCGCGCCCGTCGTCCTCGACACCAGCGTCGAACCGCCCGTGCCGGGACTGCTGCTGCGCATCCGCCCGTGGCCCGACCGCGCACGGCCGCAGCGTGGCGACGCCCTCGATGCCGCACTGCTCGAGCGCGCGCTGGAACACGTGAACGACCTCGTGCTCATCACCACCGGCTCTGCACACGACGCCGCCTCCGCGCGCATCGTGTACGTCAACCAGTCCTTCGAGCGCGTCACCGGGTACTCGCGCGACGAAGTCCTCGGGCGCGCACCCTCCATGCTCCGCGGCCCCGACTCCGATCGCGAGGCCTCCGCCCGCATCGATGACGCCGTCCGCGATCGCACGCGCATCCGCGAGGAGCTCCTGCACTACACGCGGCAGGGTGAGCCCCTCTGGCTCGACATCGACGTCATTCCCGTGCAGTCCCCCGTGGGGAACTACCTGCAGTGGGTGGCCGTGGAACGCGACGTCACGTCGCAGAAGGGACAGGAGGTGGCCCTGCGCGCGCGCGAGGAGCGGCTGCGCCTCGCGATGAACGCCGTGTGGGATGGCCTCTGGGACTGGCACGTCCCCACCGGCTACTGCTACTACGCCCCGCGCTGGTACGCGATGCTCGGCTTTCCCGAGCACGCACTGCCGCCACACATCGACACCTTCCTCGACCTGCTCCACCCGCAGGACCTGCCGCGCTGCGAGCAGGCGCTCAAGGACCACTTCGACGGCCGCACCGACACCTACGCCCTCGAGGTGCGCCTGCGCACCGTCGACAACCAGTGGCGCTGGGTGCTCACCCGCGGCACCGTCGTCGAGCGCGACCAGCACGACCGCCCCGTGCGCATGGTCGGCACCCACACCGACATCGCCCTCCGCAAGCAGGCCGAACTCGCCCTCCGCACCAGCGAGGACCGCTTCCGCACGCTCACCATGGCGTCGCCGCTCGGCATCTTCCTCACCGATGCCGACGGGAACTGCACGTTCGCCACCCCGCGCATGCACGACCTCTGGGGGGCCCCCGCCGACTCGCTGCTCGGACGCGGCTTCCTCGATGCCGCCCATCCCGACGACCGGCAACGCGTCGCCCAGGCCTGGCAACGCGCCGTGCGCGAGGGCGGGGAACTGAGCATCGAGTACCGCGTCGTCCGCCCCGACGGCTCCACCCGCTGGGTCTGCGAACGCACCGCGGCACACAAGGACGGCAACAACGTCACCGGCTTCGTCGGCACCGTCGAGGACATCTCCGCCGCCAAGGCGGCCGCCGAGGACCGCCGCCGGCTCGAGACGCAGATGCAGCACGCCCAGAAGCTCGAGAGCCTGGGCGTCCTCGCCGGCGGCATCGCCCACGACTTCAACAACCTGCTCGTCGGCATCCTCGGCAACGCCAGCCTCGCCCGCGAGGACCTCGAACCCGGCACCGCCACCGAAGAGCTGCTGACCGACATCGAGACGGCCGCGCGGCGCGCCGCCGAGCTCACCATGCAGCTGCTGGCCTACGCCGGGAAGGGGCGCTTCAACGTGCAGCCGCTCGATCTCTCGAAGGCCGTGCGCGAGATGTCCACGCTCCTGCAGTCCGCCATCTCCAAGCGCGCCACCCTCTCCCTCGGGCTCGCCGACGACCTGCCCCTGATCGACGCCGACAACACCCAGGTGCGCCAGGTCATCATGAACCTGCTCACCAACGCCTCCGACGCGCTCCAGGACCAGAACGGCGGCATCGTGCTCCGCACCGGCATGATGCACGCCGATGCGGCGTACCTCGCTGCCTGCCTCGCGGCCGACGGCGTCGAACCCGGCGCGTTCGTGTTCGTCGAGGTGGCCGACACCGGCGTCGGCATGGATGCCGACACCCTGCCGCGCATCTTCGAGCCGTTCTACACCACGAAGTTCACCGGGCGCGGGCTCGGCCTCGCGGCCACCCTCGGCATCGTGCGCGGCCATCGCGGGGCCGTCCACGTGCACAGCACCCCCGGCGACGGCACCGTCTTCCGCGTGCTCTTCCCGACCGTCGACAAACAGATCCCGTCCAGCCGCACCCCGCGCTCCGTCATCGGCATTGCGCGCACCGGCACCATCCTCGTCGTCGACGACGAGGACACCGTGCGCGAAGTCGCGCGGCGCATGCTCGTGCGCAGCGGCTACCGGGTCATCGAGGCGGCCGATGGCGCCGAGGCGCTGCGGCTGTTCGAGGAACACCAGGCCGTCATCACCGCCATCGTGCTCGACGTGACCATGCCGCGCATGAGCGGCACCGAGGTCGTCGCCGAACTCCGCCGGCGCGGCAACACGGTGCCGATCGTCCTCGCCAGCGGCTACTCCGCACAGTCGCTCGCCGCACCGGCCTCGGGTGACACGCGCCCCGTCTTCGTGCAGAAGCCGTTCGTCACGCGCGAACTCCTCGACGGCATCGACGCCGCACTCGAACGGGACGCCAACCGCCCGCGCTGAGACCAGGGCGGTGGTGGCCCGTGAGCCACCCCGCTGCCTGCCATCACCACCGCGCCTTACGTTTCGCCGTCCCGGTGGCCCGGCCAGGTCACCGCATGCATCCCGCATCCCCGTTCCCGGAGCCGTCTGACGTGTTTGGCTGCCTGCGTCGCTTCATCAGCCTCGTGATCCTCGCGGTCGTCGCGGTCGCGGCGTTCGCCACCCGCGACCTGTGGCTGCCGCGGGTCCGGCAGGCCTTGGGTGACGGGGGGCGCGCGCCGGGCACCGCCGCAGACTCCAGCGGCGCACCCGCCGACACCGGCTGGAAGGCTCTCTCCTTCGTCGATGCCGACAAGGGGCGACGCGCGCTCGATCGCATCGCCCGGAAGAACGGCCCCGCCTACGTCAGCATGACGGCCGCCGACTTCGCCGCCGCCGTCCTGGACTCGCTTGGCGCACAGCTCCCCGCCAGCGCCGACAGCGTGCAGGTCCGCGCCGTCGGCAGTGAATTCCAGATCCGCGCCACCGTCCGGCTGGGCGACCTCGGCGGCCGCGCCGTCCTCGGTCCGCTCGCCTCGATGGTCGGTGATCGCGAACGGCTCACCCTCGGCGGATCACTCGAACCCGGTGGCACCCCCGGGGTAGCGCAGTTCAGGCTCACGCGCGTGAAGATCGGCGACTTCCCGATCCCGGCGCCCGTCGTGCCGAAGCTCGTCTCCTCGCTGAACCGCCGCCCCCCGGCCCCCGGCATCGATCCCGCCGCCATGGCCATCCGGCTGCCCGCCGGCGTGGGTGACATCCGCGTCGCCCAGGGGCGCATCACGATCTACCGCGCCACACCGTGAACCGTCGCATTCTCGTCATCGATGATGAAGCCCCCATCCGCTCCGCCCTCGGCCAGCTCCTCGAGTACGAGGGCTACGAGGTGCGCACCGTCAGCAACGGCGCCGATGGCCTGACCGAGTACGACCGCTTCCGGCCGCACCTCGTCTTCAGCGACGTGAAGATGGCCGGCATGGACGGCCTCGACGTCCTGCGTGCACTCCGGGCCCGGGACTCGCGTGCCCTCGTCGTCATGATCAGCGGCCATGCCACGCTCGCCACGGCGGTCGAGGCCACGCAGGCCGGCGCCTACGACGTGATGGAGAAGCCGCTCGACACCGATCGGATCCTCGTGCTGCTGCGCAACGCGCTTCGCCACCTCGACCTCGTCGAGGAGAACGCCACCCTCCTCGAGCAGCTCGATGCGCGCCGCGAGATCGTGGGGCAGAGCCACGCCATCACCGCACTGCTCGAGCGGGTGGACAAGGTCGCCGCCACCCCGGCACGCGTGCTCATCACGGGCGAGAACGGCACCGGCAAGGAACTCGTCGCCCGCGCCGTGCACCGCGGCTCGGCCCGTGCGAAGAAGCCGTTCGTCGAGGTCAACTGCGCGGCCATTCCCGGGGAACTCATCGAGAGTGAGCTCTTCGGACACATGCGGGGCTCGTTCACCGGCGCCATCGCCGACCGCCCCGGCAAGTTCGAGCAGGCCGACGGCGGCACGTTGTTCCTCGACGAGATCGGCGACATGTCGCTCGCCGCGCAGGCCAAGGTGCTCCGCGTGCTGCAGGACGGCGTCGTCACCCGCATCGGCGGCTCCAAGCCGGTCCAGGTCGACGTCCGCGTGCTCGCCGCCACCAACAAGGAACTCGAGCACGAGATCGCCGAGGGCCGGTTCCGCGAGGACCTGTTCTACCGGCTGAACGTCGTGCCCATCAGCGTGCCGGCCCTGCGCGAGCGGCGCGAGGACATCCCGCTGCTGATCGCGTTCTTCGTGCAGCAGATGGCGCAGCGCGACGGCATCGCCCCACGGCGCTTCGCCCCCGAGGCCATTGCCGCGCTCACGGAACTCGACTGGAGCGGCAACGTCCGCGAGCTGCGCAACACGGTCGAGCGGCTGCTGATCCTCGCCGGCGGCGACGGCATCACCGTGGCCGACGTGCACCGCCTCGTCGGCCGCCCCAGCGCCGACACCGCCGGCCTCGGGGCGCTCATGCAGTGCAAGAGCTTCGAGGACTTCAAGCTGGCCGCCGAGGAGGCGTTCCTGCGCGTGAAGCTCCGTGAGCACGACTGGAATGTGAGTGAGACGGCCCGCGCCCTCGACATGCCGCGCTCCAACCTGTACAAGAAGATCGAGCGCTACGGCCTGGTGCGCGCCGGCATGGCCGCCACCTGATGGCACGCGTGAACCGGTACGGCCAGGCCATCGGTGATGCCGTCCTGAACTGGGCGCCGCCGCCCGCGCCGGAGCGCACCCCCATCCGCGGCACGCGATGCGACCTCGAGCCGCTCGACATCGAGGCGCACTGCGATGCGCTGTACGAGGCCAACGCCCGCGGCGACGGCAGTGCCTGGACGTACCTGTTCGCCGAGCCCCCGGCCTCGCGCGAGGCGTACGCGGCGTACCTCGCCGACAACCTCCTCGGGCTCGACCCGCTCTGCCACGCCATCATCGACCGCGCCAGCGGCGCGGCGGTCGGTGTTGCGAGCTACCTGCGGATCACACCGGCCCACGGCTGCATCGAGGTGGGCCACATCAACTTCTCGCCGGCGCTGCAGCGCACCCCGATCGCCACCGAGGCGATGTACCTCATGATGCGCCACGTCTTCGAGCTGGGCTACCGGCGCTACGAGTGGAAGTGCGACGCGCTCAACGCGCCGTCGCGCGCCGCCGCGCAGCGGCTCGGGTTCTCGTTCGAGGGGGTCTTCCGCAAGGCGATCGTCTACAAGGGCCGCAGTCGCGACACGGCCTGGTTCTCGATCACCGACGACGAGTGGCCGGCGGTGCGCGCCGCGTTCGAGCAGTGGCTGGCACCGGGGAACTTCGACGCGCACGGGTCGCAGCGGGTGCAACTCCGGTGGCTCACGGCGCCGCTCCTCCGGGCCGTCGGCTGAGCGGCGCCGGCGCATCGCCCGGAACCGGCAGTCGCCGGACCGGGGCGCGGGGCGCGGGGCGCTGGGGCGGGGGGCGGTGGGCGGTGGGCTGAGGGGCGACGGGTGGCGATGGGTGTTCGGCTATCTTTGAGCCTGCCGTGCCGGCGACGACTGCCCGGCCCGGGACCTTCCATCCCAGTGCCTCCATGACCGATTTCCAGAATTACATCGCCGGCCAGTGGGTCGCGCCGTCCACCGGCGCCTGGTTCGAGAACCGCAATCCCGCCGACACGACTGACCTCATCGGCCGTTTCCCGCGATCCGCGCCGGCGGACATCGACCGGGCTGTCGCCAGCGCCGTGAAGGGCTTCGCCGCCTGGAAGCTGGTGCCGGCACCCGCCCGGGGTGACGTCCTGCGCCGCGTGGGAGACCTGCTCACCGCCCGCAAGGAAGAGCTGGCCGACCTGATGACCCGCGAGATGGGCAAGCCGCTGGCCGAGACCCGCGGCGATGTGCAGGAGGGCATCGACACGGCCTATTACGCCGGCACCATGGGGCGGCAGCTCTTCGGCCACACGGTGCCGAGCGAGCTGGCCAACAAGTGGGCCATGAGCTTCCGCCGCCCGATCGGCGTCTG
This sequence comes from Gemmatimonadaceae bacterium, assembly GCA_020851035.1. Taxonomy (NCBI): domain Bacteria; kingdom Pseudomonadati; phylum Gemmatimonadota; class Gemmatimonadia; order Gemmatimonadales; family Gemmatimonadaceae; species Gemmatimonadaceae bacterium. The sequence goes on from JADZDM010000025.1 coordinate 143,136, forward strand.
CGGCCTCGTCACCCCGTTCAACTTCCCGCTGGCGATCCCCACCTGGAAGAGCTTCCCGGCGCTGCTCTGCGGCAACTCGGTGATCTTCAAGCCGGCCGAGGACGTGCCGCACACCGTCGCGGTGCTGGTGGAGATCCTGCTCGAGGCCGGTGTTCACCCGGAGGCGGTGCAGCTCGTCCACGGCCTCGGCGAGGAGGTCGGCTCCGCCCTCGTCTCGCATCCGGACGTGCCGGTCATCTCATTCACGGGCTCCACCGAGACGGGGTCCCTCGTGGGCGAGACCTGTGGCCGGATGCACAAGCGCCTCTCGCTGGAGATGGGCGGCAAGAACGCCCAGATCGTCCTCGACGACGCCAACCTCGACCTGGCCCTCGAGGGGGTGCTCTGGGGTGCGTTCGGGACCACCGGGCAGCGCTGCACGGCCACCTCACGCCTGATCCTGCAATCCGGGATTCACGACGCCTTCCTCGACCGCCTCGCCGCGGCGGCCTCGAAGCTGCGCCTGGGCGACGGCCGCAAGGCCGGCACCGACGTGGGGCCGCTCATTCACGCCGATTCCCGCGCCAAGGTCGAGCGCTATGTCGAGATCGGGAAGGCCGCGGGGAACACCCTCGTCACGGGAGGCCGGGCCGCCACCGGCGGGGCGCTGGACAACGGGTTCTTCTTCGAGCCCACGATCTTCGCCGGCGTGAAGCAGGGCGACCGGCTCGAGCAGGAGGAGATCTTCGGGCCGGTCCTGAGCGTCATCCGCGTCGATGACGCCGACGAGGCCTTCCGCGTCAACAACGGGGTGAAGTACGGGCTGTCGTCGTCACTTTACACGTCGAACGTGACCCTGGCCTTCCGCGCCCTGAACGAGTTGGACAACGGCATCACCTACGTCAACGCCCCCACCATCGGCGCCGAGGCGCACATGCCGTTCGGCGGGGTGAAGCAGACCGGGAACGGGCACCGGGAAGGGGGGTGGGAAGTGTACGACTTCTACTCCGAGACGAAGGTCGGGTATGTGGACTACTCCGGGCGCCTGCAGCGCGCGCAGATCGACAACTACTGACCCGCGTGCGCAGGGCGGTGCAGGATTTCGCGCTGCCCTGCGATACTCGGGTGTGTGCCGGTCCGGGGGCCGGTCGTATGCTGGAGCGATCCCCGGACCGGTGCGCGCCCGGCGCCTGACTTGCGGCCTGTCGCGGAGCAGGGTTGCTTTTTTCGCTGGAAGTCGGACGCAGACGCATGGCACATGCGCCGCCGGCTCCGAGTCACCATCCGCCGGACCCCCGTCCCGCAAGCCGTCATGGACCTGAACACGCCAAGTCAGGCACCACCGCGCGCGATCTCCGAGGCGGAGCGTCGCGACGCCCTGCGCCGCGTGAACCGGCGCGGGCTTGCCTGGGCGTGGGAGTGGGCGAAGTCCTTCAGCGTGACGGTCCTGCTCATCCTGATCGTCCGCACCTTCCTCATCGACATCTTCCGCATCCCGTCGAGCAGCATGGAAGGGACGCTGCTGGTCGGTGACATCCTCTTCGTGAACAAGCTCGCCTACGGCGCCGAGGTGCCGTTCGCCGCCACCCGGCTCCCGCCGGTGCGGGTGCCGCAGCGCGGGGAGCTGATCGTGTTCAAGTGGCCGCTCGATCACTCGAAGGCCTTCGTCAAGCGCCTCGTCGGCCTGCCTGGCGACACGATCGCCATGCGCCACGGGCGGCTGCTGGTCAACGGCGTCGCGCAGCGCGAACAGTTCACGCGCCGGATCCCGGGCGTGGCCGACCCGATGGCGGTCGAGTTCGACTGGCTGCGCCGCGCCCTGCTGCCGGCGGCCCACGCCTCGCCCGGCGCCCACCCCACGCGCAACACCTGGGGCCCGCTCGTCGTGCCGCAGCACAACTACTTCATGCTCGGCGACAACCGCGACAATTCCTCCGACAGCCGCTACTGGGGCTTCGTCTCCGATTCGCTGCTGCTCGGCCAGCCCCTGCTCGTGTACTACAGCATCGTCCCTGATTCCGTCGCACACGGCTCGTGGCTCTCGCGCGTCCGGTGGCACCGCATCGGGGAACTCGTGCGGTGATCGTCAGGCCGCACGCCTGACGCAGTGAACGACACACGGTCTCGCGGACTCCCTCCCCTCCGCGCGCCGTGCCATCCTCGTCGTGCCAAGGAGTTGTGTCACATGCCGGTGTCCCGCCGTACCAAGCTCGCCTCCGACGAAGGCTCGCTGGACCAGTACCTCAAGGACATCAGTCGCTACCCGCTCATCACCCGCGAGCGGGAGGCGGAACTGGCGCGCGCCATCCGCACCGGCGACCGCGAGGCGCTCGACACCCTCGTGCGCTCGAACCTGCGCTTCGTGGTGTCGGTTGCCAAGAAGTACCAGAACCAGGGCGTCTCGCTCTCCGACCTGATCAACGAGGGCAACCTCGGCCTGATCCGCGCCGCGCAGAAGTTCGACGAGACCAAGGAGATCAAGTTCATCTCCTACGCCGTCTGGTGGATCCGGCAGGCCATCCTGCAGGCGCTGGCCGAGCAGAGCCGGATCGTGCGCGTGCCGCTGAACCGCGCCGGCGCGCTGCACCGCATCGGCAAGCGGGCCAGCGCCATGGTCCAGGAGCTGGGTCGCGAGGCCACGCACGACGAGATCGCGAAGGACATGTCGCTGCCGCTCGACGAGGTGTCGCTCACGATGGGCATCGCGCAGGGCCACATCTCCCTCGACTCGCCCGTCACCCCCGGCGAGGACAACCGCCTCAGCGACTACCTCGCCGACACGGAGCACCTGTCCCCCGAGGAGGAGATGCACGAGAAGGCGATGCTGGAGACCGTGGTCGCCTCGCTCGGCCGCCTCAAGGAACGTGAGGCGCGCATCCTCCGCATGTACTTCGGCCTCGACGAAGCCGAGCCGCTCACACTCGAGGAGATCGGGCTCAAGCTCGGCATCACCCGGGAGCGGGTGCGCCAGATCAAGGAGAAGGCGCTCAGCCGGCTGCGCCACGTGAGCAACGCCCGCGCACTCGAGAGCTTCTACGTGTCGTGACGCGCGCGGCGCCGCAGGCCGCGGTGCGCGGAGGGCGGCTCAGCCGCCGGCCGGCCCCTGCCGCCCGAAGTCGGCGGCCGAGGTGTCCTGCCCCTGCTCGACGATCGACCGACGGATGGCGCGCGTGCGGCTGAAGAAGGCGAACAGGCCGTCGCCGTCGCCGGTCCGGATCATCCCCTGCAGCGCGTCGAGGTCGCTGGTGAAGCGCTCGAGCATCTCCAGCACGGCGTCCCGGTTGTGCAGGAAGATGTCCCGCCACATCACCGGGTCCGACGACGCGATGCGCGTGAAGTCGCGGAACCCCGAGGCCGAGAACTTGATCACCTCGGAACGCGTCTCGTCGCCGAAGTCGTCGGCGGTGCCCACGATGTTGTAGGCGATCATGTGCGGCAGGTGGCTGGTGAGGGCCAGCACGCGGTCGTGATGCTCCGGTGCCATGGTCGCGACGCGCGCGCCGAGTCGGTGCCAGAACCCGGCGACCAGTGCCACCGCACCCTCCTCCGCGCCGTCAGCGGGCGTGAGGATGCACCAGCGGTTCCGGAACAGGGTGGCCAGGCCGGCGTCGGGCCCGGAGAACTCGGTGCCGGCGATCGGGTGGGCCGGGACGAAGGCCACACCCGGGGGCAGGTGCGGCGTCACCTGCGCCACCACCGACGACTTCACCGACCCGGTGTCCGACACGACCGTGCCGGCCTCGAGGTATGGGGCGATCGCCGCCGCGGCGGCACCGCTGGCGCCCACGGGCACGCAGAGGATGACCAGGTCCGCGCGGTGCAGGGCCGCGGCGATGTCGCCGTCGGCCACGTCGGCCAGGTCCAGCGCCCTGACGCGCGCCATCACCGCGTCCGAGCTGTCGAGCGCGACGATCGTGTGCGCCGCGCCGCTCGCACGTGCGGCGAGCGCGATGGAGGCGCCGATCAGGCCCATCCCCACCAGCACGAGCTTCCCGGGTGTCGGTGGTGCGGCCAGCGGTGACTCGGCCAGCGGTGACTCGGCCATCGGTGCGGTGGAGTGGCAGGTGGGTACGGCGACGGGCCGGAGCCGGTAGTCTACTGCGGACGCGCCGCCGCGTACACGCTGCGATTTCCGTATCTTTGTGTCCTGCCCCGCACGGCGGGGGCACCGTCACACCACGACCCCGGATGGGCACCCACATGGCCGAAACCAATTCATTCGACGTCACCACCAGCGTCGACCTGCAGGAGGTCGACAACGCCGTCAACCAGGCGAAGAAGGAGGTGGGACAGCGCTACGACTTCAAGGGCGTGATGGCCGAGATCGAGTTCAGCCGCGCCGAGTCGAAGATCGAGCTCAAGAGCAACAGCGACATGCACATGGAGTCGATGTTCGATGTGCTGCAGGCGAAGCTCATCAAGCGCGGCGTGCCGGTGAAGAACCTCGACGTCGGCGACGTCAAGCCGATGGGCGGCGACACGCTGATGCGCACCATCAACCTGAAGATGAACCTCGACGGCGACACCGCGAAGAAGGTCGCCGCCGCGATCAAGGCCGCGAAGCTCAAGAAGGTGCAGGCCGCGATCCAGGGGGACCAGGTGCGCGTGACGTCGCCCTCGCGGGACGACCTGCAGGAGGCCATCGCCCTGCTGCGCAAGGAGGACTTCGGGGTCGAGCTGCAGTTCGGCAACTTCCGGTGAGCCTCGTCGAGGCACGCCGGCTCACGCCGGAGGGCATCGCCCGTGCGGCCGCTGGGATCAGTCCCGTCTTCACCCACACGCCGCTGGTGCGGCACGACGATGTCGATGCCTGGCTCGGCGCGCGGGTGATGGCGAAGGTCGAGACGCTCGGACCGCTGCGGTCGTTCAAGGGACGCGGCGGCGACTGGTTCATGCGGCAGCGCCACTCCACGGATGCGGTGTGCGCCGCGTCGGCCGGCAACTTCGGCCAGGCCCTGGCGTATGCCGCACGCGAGGCGGGTGCCCACTGCACCATGTTCGCGTCGGTGCACGCCAGCCCGCTGAAGGTCGCGCGGATGCGCGCGCTGGGCGCGAACGTCATTCAGCGCGGCGCCGACTTCGATGCCGCCAAGGACGCCGCGCGCGACTACGCGCGCGAGCACGGCATCGAGTTCGTGGAGGATGGCAAGGCGCTCGCGATCACCGAGGGGGCGGGCAGCATCGGTGTCGAGATCGCGAACGCCACCACGCTCGACACGCTGCTGGTGCCGCTCGGCAACGGCGCGCTGCTGGCCGGCGTGGCGACGTGGATGAAGCATGTGTCGCCCGCCACCCGCATCGTGGGCGTGGTGGCGGCGGGTGCGCCAAGCATGCTGCGGGCGCTGACGGGCATCCAGGTGGACCACACCGTGCCGGTGCAGACCATCGCGGACGGCATCGCGGTGCGGGTGCCGGTGGAGGAGGCCGTGGACGACCTGCGCGGCCTGTTCGACGACCTGGTGGCGGTGGAGGAGGGGGCCATCACGGCAGCGATGCGTGGGTTGCTGTCCCACCTGGGCCTGGTCGTCGAGCCGGCGGGCGCGGTGGGCGTCGCCGTGCTCGTGTCGGCGCCGCACGGCACCTATGGGGAGCGCGTGGGCACCATCCTGTGCGGTGGCAACGCCACGCTGGAGCAGCTGCACGCGTGGGATGTGCTGGCGCTGCCGGTGGGGTAGGCGCCGCCCCGTTCAAGGGGACGGGGATCTTGAACGCGAGGGAGTTCAAGGGGACGGGGATCCGGAAGGGCCGCTGTGACCGAGCCACGGGACGCGTGGTAGGCGCTCCGTCACCTCGTACCAGTCCGCCGCCACCTCGCACACCCGGGGCACTCATGTCGAGTCCGTTCGTCAGCTTCTCGCCGATCCTCGCACTCGTCGGGGCATTGCTCCTGGACGGCGCTGCCGGCCCGCTGTCGCCGCCGGATGCGCCGGCCCCGGACGCTCGCGCCGTCGAGGTGCAGCGGATCCGCGCCCACTTCGACAGTGTGCTCACCGAGCTGCCGTCGCACGACCTCTCGGCACGCTCGCCGGCGCAGCGGGCCAGTCGCGACCGGCTGCTCGGTACCCTGCGCGCGTATCGCGATGCCGGTGCCTTCCCGCACAACTACGACTTCCCGGATCGGCCGACGCCGTACTTCATCGACCGGAAGACCGGCGTCCTCTGCGCCGTCGCGCACCTGCTCGCCTCCACCGGGCGCCGTGACATCGTCGATCGCGTGGCCGCGGCGGACAACAACGTGTGGGTGCCGCAGCTCGCGGGTGACACGGCGTTCGTGCACTGGTTGTCGGACAACGGCCTGACGCTGGCCGAGGCCGCGCGCATCCAGGTGCCGTACATGGGGCCGACGCCGGATGTCGGGCCGGCCATCCAGAACGATCGTGGCTCAGCGTACGTGATCGGTTCAGCCGCGGCGATCGGTGGCAGCATCGCCACGTCGCTCTGGTCCACGCGCGGCAACGCCGATGGGCACCGCGGCCTGAGCAACATCGCCGGGTTCGGGGTGAGCGCGGCCAGCCTCGGCCTGGTGGTCGCTGGCGCCTTCGATCGCGCGGCGCCGCGACCGGCGGTGACGGCGTCGCTGCTGGCGGCGGGGATGAGCGCATACTTCTCCACCCGCGGCCTGCTGCGACACAGCGCGTATCGCACGGCGCAGCGGGACGCCGCACGACGGGCGCCGGTGGGTGCCTCGATTGCGCCGATCCTGCCGGTGGCGGGGGTGAGCGGTTCCGGACTGGCGGTGCGGCTGACCTTCTGACGCGGGGCACTCGGTGGGAGTGTCGCTGCGGCGACGGCCACCTCCCGCCACCGACCCTCCCGCCACCGACCCTCGCGCTGCCGTGCGCCGGACGTACTCTTGTCACGAGAGCCGTTCGCCGCCCCGCATCCGTGATGCCCATGTTGCCGATCCGCCTGCTGCTCGCCCGTTCGTTCGCCATCAGCGCGCTGGCGCTGTCGCCGCTGACCGCACAGGTCCGCGTGACCCTCGCCAGCGGTGCGGCAACGCCCATGGATGGCCGGCTGCTGCTGATGATCAGCACCGACTCCACCGCCGAGCCGCGCTTCCAGATCAGCGACGGCCCGCGGACCCAGCTGCTCTTCGGCAGCGACGTGACCGGCTGGGCACGCGGTTCCGCGCGCACCATCGACGTCCGCGCGAACGGCTACCCGCTGCCGTCGCTGCGCGCCGTGCCGCCGGGTCGCTACTGGGTGCAGGCGGTGTTCAACGTGTACCAGACCTATCGCCGCGCCGACGGGCATGTCGTGTCGCTGCCGCCGGATCGCGGTGAAGGGCAGCAGTGGAACACCAAGCCCGGCAACCGCTACAGCACACCACGCTGGGTGACATGGAATGGCCGCAGCGTCGTGCCACTCACGCTCGACCAGGTGATCCCCGAGATCACGCCGCCGAAGGACACGAAGTACGTGCGCCACGAGCGCATCCGCAGTGAGCTGCTGTCGAAGTTCTGGGGCACCGATGTCTACATCGGCGCGCATGTGCTGCTGCCCGAGGGATTCGACACGCATCCCGAGGCGCGCTATCCGCTGGTGGTGTACCACGGCCATTTCCCGGCCGACCTGGGCGGCTTCCGCCCCGAGCCACCGGACACGACGCTGAAGCCCGACTACAGCGATCGCTTCCGGCTCACCGGCTACAACCGCATCCAGCAGCAGCTCGCACACCAGTTCTACAAGGACTGGACCGCGCCGGGATTCCCGCGCGTCCTCATGATCGAGATCCAGCATCCCACGCCGTACTACGACGACAGCTACGCCGTGAACAGCGCCGCACAGGGGCCGTACGGTGATGCGATCGTGCGCGAACTCATCCCATTCATCGAGCGGAAGTACCGCGGCATCGGCCAGGGCTACGCGCGCTTCACGTACGGCGGCAGCACCGGGGGCTGGGAGGCGATGGCGTCGCAGGTGTTCTATCCGACCGAGTTCAATGGCGCGTGGGCGGCCTGTCCCGACCCGATCGACTTCCGAGCCTACACCGTCGTCAACCTCTACGCCGACACCAACGCGTACATGCTCGACAGCCGCTGGAAGCGCACGGCGCGCAGCGGCCAGCAGGACTACCTCGGCCGTCCGACCGCCACCCTGCAGGAGATCGCGCAGCACGAGATGGCGGTGGCCAGTAAGGGACGCTCCGGCGGCCAGTGGGACATCTGGCAGGCCACCTTCTCCCCGCTCGGCGCCGACGGCTACCCGAAGCCCATCTGGGACCGCCAGACCGGCCGCATCGACCGCAGCGTGGCCGACTACTGGCGCGAGCACTTCGACCTCACGCACATCGTGAAGCGTGACTGGAACACGCTCGGCCCGGTGTTGCGTGGAAAGCTGCACATCTACGTCGGCGACATGGACAACTACTACCTGCAGAACGCCGTCTACCTCGCGCAGCGCGACTTCGCGGCGCTGCAGAACCCGCTGGCCGAGGTGGAGTTCGCATACGGCGACCGCGCCGAGCATTGCTGGAACGGCGATCCCACGCGGCCGAATGCCGAGTCGCGGCTGCGGTATCACCAGATGTTCATCCCTCGGATCATGTCGCAGATCCGGAAGCATCATCCGGCGGATGTGGACACGCTGAGCTGGCGGTACTGAGCGGTGTCGGGGGGGGGACGGGCGGCGTTCCGGGTCCCCGTCCGCTCGAACCCCGGTCGGCGACCGTCAGGCGCCTACTTCGTCCAGATCAGGATCACCGCGCACGCATCATCCAGGTACTCCCCCGGAATCTTCGACGGACCGACGTACACCTCCATCAACTGGATGCTGGCCACGGTGATGTCCTTCAGCACCGTCGCCGCATCGATGTTGTTCCCGTTGCCGCCCTCCACGGCATGGTGACGCGAACTGGTCGGGTTCTGGCTCTCGTCGGACCCGTCGCCGGTGCGTGTGAAGTTGTACTTCGTCCAGCGATTGCCGTCGACCCAGACCTGTACCTTCTGGTCGTTGGAGAGCTCACGACAGCGCGCGAACTCCACGCCACGATCCGTGACGCGTGCACCGGGGACCAGCGCGAGGACGTCGAGCACCTGCAGGACGCCGAGGCTGTCGATGCGCTCCCGCGTGAAGTACCGCCCGGTGCCGCGCGCCAGTCGCTTGTATGGATCAGCGAAGCGTGCGGGATAGGTGACCTGCTGCCCGCTGACGGTGATCGTCGCCATCCGTTCCGCGGTGGGCTGCAGCGCAACCGTGAGCTGCAGCGACTGGCCAGCGGCGAGCATGACGCGCTGCATTGCCGGTTCCACGCCAAGGCGCCGCAGCCGGAGCACGTGTTCACCGGCGGCCAGGCCGCTCAGGCGAAATCCACCGCTCGAATCACTGCGCGTGGCGTGCCCGCCCGGCTCGAGCGTGATCTCGACGTCGGCCAGCCACGCTGCGGTGTCGCCGATGACGTGCACGCGACCGGCGATGGCCGCCGTCTGCGCGGACAGCAGGGGAGCCCAGCTCAGCAGCAGGGCTGCCAGGCGTGCCAGGATGCCTGTTGACATCACTGCCTCCCGTGAGGAATCCCACTTCGTTTCGCGTTCCATGTTGCCACGTGGGCACGCGGTTGTCACCCCAGCGACAACACCCTCAGCCGCAGCTCCCACTCCTGCCGGTGCATCGCCCGTCCGTACCCCACGTGCGGCGACTCCCCCGTGTGGTTGAAGCCGGCCCCGTGCACCAGCAGCCGCGCCGTCTTCATCGGGTCGAAGAGCTCCACCCGCAGCGTCGCATACCCCGCCCGCGTCGCGAACTGGATCGCCTCAGCGATCAGCCGCCGCCCGATGCCGATGCCACGCGCCTGGCTCTCCACGTGCAGCAGCGACAGCCGCGCCACCTTCGCATCCGCCCGCTCCACCAGCACCCAGCCTACCACCACCCCGTCGCGCTCCGCCACCCAGGCGCAGTCACGCTCCGCGTCGAACTGCGACAGGAACGCGGCCGACTTCTCCAGCCGCGCGATCTCATAGGCCGCGTTGAACTCGAACTCCTCCATGACGGACGCGATCGTGCGCTGCGTCACGTACGCGATGTCGCCCGGGCGGTGCGGGCGCAACAGCCAGGGCGCGGGATCACGCGCCGGCACGTCGGTGCCGAACGCCCCTTCGATGCGCTCCATGGCATCGAGCAGCGGCGCATGGATGTGCGTGGGCAGCGTCCGCACGAGCGCCGCGTACCGCGCCGTGGTGATGGCCTCGATCGTCCGGACCTCGGCACGGCCCGCCTCGGTCAGCGACAGGGGCTGCTGGCGGCTGTCACTGGCGTCGGCGGACTTTGCGACGATCCCCGTCTGCTCCAGCCGGCGGATCACCCGGCTCAGGTAGCCCGCATCCAGGCCAAGGCCGCGACTGAGCGCCGTCACCGTCCGCGCCTCACTCGCGGCAAGCTCCGTCAGCACCCGAATCTCGGTGGCGGAGTAGCTGCTGCCGGCCGGGCCCGCTTCCAGCGCGCTCAGGCGCTGCCCGAAGAACCGGGTGAAGCGGCGGATGGCGGCAATCTTCTGTTCGAGGCCAAGCTGGCTCATGCGCGCGAGAGCGGGAGTTTGTTGCCGGTGGCACGTGAATATATGCCTGCGGCTCGCATCGTTCTGACGCCCGTTCGCTTCCGGCCAACCCCGGCGCCGGTAAGTTCACCCCATGAAAATCGGCTTCATCACGCTCGGCTGTGACAAGAACACCGTGGACACCGAGCGCTACCTGGCTCAGCTCGCTGCCTACGGAGGTGAGCACACGGATGATCTCGCCCTCGCGGAGGTCATCGTCGTCAACACCTGCGGTTTCATCGACGCCGCGAAGAAGGAGTCGATCGACGCCATCATCGACGCCGGTCGGTACAAGGTCGAGGGCGCCTGTCAGGCCGTGGTCGCCCTCGGGTGCATGGTCCAGCGCCACAAGGATGAGCTCGCCGAGGCCATCCCCGAGGTGGACCTCTTCCTGGGCACCACCGACGTCGACCGGCTGATCCCCGAGCTGCAGCAGCGCGGGCTGGTCGATGCCGCGCCGATGCCCCATCCCGGGGAGCGCGTCTTCGCCGGCGACGCACCACACGTGCGCTACCTGAAAGTCAGTGAGGGGTGCGATCACGGCTGCGCATTCTGTGCGATTCCGCTCATGCGCGGCAGGCATCGCAGCTTCGCGCTGGAGGATGTGGTGCGCGAGGCACAGCTGCTCGAGCTGCAGGGCGCGCGCGAGGTGAACCTCGTCGCCCAGGACCTTGCGCACTACGGACGCGACCGGCGCGATGGCACCGCGCTCCCCGAGCTGCTCGAGGCGCTGCTGCGCGAGACGGAGATCCCCTGGTTCCGGAACCTCTACCTCTACAACGCCGGCATCACCCCGCGCCTGCTCGATGTCGTCGCGAACAACCCGCGCATCCTGCCATACCTCGACATGCCGGTGCAGCATGGCAGCGATGCGGTGCTGACCCGCATGCGTCGCCCCGAGCGTCGCACGGTCGTGGCCGAGAAGGTGGCGCGGTTCCGCGATGCCGTGCCGGACCTGACGATCCGCACCACCTGCATCGTCGGCTTTCCCGGTGAGACCGACGAGGACTTCGAGATCCTGCTCGACTTCCTGGCCGAGATGCAGTTCGATCGCGTGGGGGCGTTCACGTACAGTGCGCAGGAGGGCACCGCCGCCGCGCTGCTGCCCGACGACGTGCCCGACGAGGTGAAGTACGAGCGGATCGACGCGTTGCAGCGGCTGCAGGGCGGGATCACGGCCGAGCGCTACGAGCGGCACGTCGGGCGCACGGTGCACCTGCTGGTCGACCGCGCCGGCACGGACGATCAGCCGGCCGTCGCGCGTGCGCCGTGGCAGGCCGACGACATCGATGGCGTGACCTACGTGTACACCGATGCCCCCGCCGGGTCGCTGGTCGAGGCGGAGATCGGTGAGGTGGTGGACGACTTCGACTTCATTGCATCACCCACGGGCCTCGTGCTGCTGCCGCCGGCGAAGGTCATCGCCGCTGCCGCATCGCGCACGTTGCCGTTGATGGGCACATCCACGATCGGGAGCTTCGGACGATGACGGACTTCGTGTCGGCGCAGTCGCATGCCATCATGGCGCGTGCGCGTGAACTCTTCCCCGGTGGCGTGAACTCGCCGGTGCGTGCGTTCGGCGGCGTGGGTGGCGAGCCGTTCGTGGTGCAGCGCGGCGAGGGGCCGTACATCTGGGATGCCGACGGCAATCGCTACATCGACTACGTGCTGAGCTGGGGCCCGCTGGTGCTGGGGCATGCCGCGCCGGTGGTGCTCGACGCGCTGGACGACGTGATGCGGCGGGGCACGAGCTTCGGCATCCCGACCGGCCTCGAGGTGCAGCTCGCGGAGCTGATCGTGCAGCGCATGCCGCACATCGAGATGCTGCGCTTCACCAGCAGCGGCACCGAGGCGGCGATGAGCATCGCGCGTGTGGCGCGCGCGGCGACGGGACGCGATGCGATCCTCAAGTTCGAGGGATGTTATCACGGCCACGCCGACTCCTTCCTCGTGAAGGCCGGCTCCGGTGTCGCGACGCTCGGCCTGCCGAACTCGCCGGGCGTGCCGGCGGCGCTGGCGGCGATGACGTACACGGCGCCGTTCAACGACCTGGACGCCGTGCGCGCCATCGCGACCCAGGTGCCGCTGGCTGCGATCTTCCTCGAACCGATCATCGGCAACGCCGGCTTCATCGAGCCGGTGCCGGGGTTCATCGCGGGCCTGCGGCAGATCGCTGACGAGACGGGGGCGCTGCTGGTGTTCGACGAGGTGATGACCGGCTTCCGCATCGCGTGGGGCGGGGCGGTGGAGCGCTTCGGTGTCACCCCGGACATGACGGCCTTCGGGAAGGTCATCGGCGGCGGGTTGCCGGTGGCGGCCTACGGCGGACGGCGGGAGCTGATGCAGCAGGTGGCGCCGAGCGGGTCGGTGTACCAGGCCGGCACCCTGAGCGGCAACCCGCTGGCCATGGCCGGAGGCCTCGCCACCCTCACCGCCCTGACCCCCGACCTCCACCGCATCATCGAGCGCCGGACCTCGGCGCTGGTGCAGGGGATGCGTGACATCATGGCCCGCGCAGGCGTCCCTTTCACGGCGTCATCCGCCGGCTCGATGTGGGGCTTCTTCTTCCACCCCGGGCCGGTCACGACGTTTGCCGAGGCCCGTCAGTCGGACGTGGCCCTGTTCAACCGGTTCTTCCATGCTGCCCGGGAGCGCGGTGTGTACCTCGCACCGTCGGCCTTCGAGGCGGCATTCATGAGCGCGGCCCACGGTGACGACGTCGTCGCCGACACGCTCGAACGACTTGCCGATGCCATCACCGTCGCACGCACGTAAGCCCTTCCCCCGCCACGCCCTGTCGCGCCGCGCCCTGCTCGGCGTGGCGCTCTGCACCGGCACGGCCCTGCCCCCGCACACCGACCGTGCTGTCCACACGCTGCCGGCTGCGGCGGCGGCGCGGCAGGATGGTCGACTGACGATCCGCGTCCTGCTCGGCCGGACGACCGCGGCGCCCGCCGGCGGGATCCTGGGCACCGCGGTCTGGAACGGCCGGCGCTACCGGGGCACCATCGACTTCGTGCCGGACGGTGGCGGTGTCGCGGTGGTCAACCGGGTGGACCTCGAGGAGTACCTGCGCGGCGTGCTGCCGGGCGAACTCGGGTCACGCGACCCGCGTGACCGTGCCGCGCTGCAGGCGCAGGCGGTGGCGGCCCGCTCGTACGCCGCGGCGCGGATGGCCGAGCGGCGTGCCCTGTACGACGTGACGGCCACGGTCTCGGATCAGGTGTATGGTGGCCTGTCGGCCGAGAAGCCCGAGACCGACGAGGCCGTGCGAGCGACCCGCGGCCTGGTGCTGACCTGGTCCGACCAGGTGATCTCGGCGCCGTACCATTCGCAGGGCGGGCCGATCACGGCGGCGGCGGAGGAGGTGTTCTGGAAGCAGCGGAGCGGCACACCGTACCTGCGGCCGGTGGATGACCGTGTGCCGGGCGGCGGCTGCTTCTGCGACGTCGGGGGCGGCCGGGAATGGGAGCGCCGCTTCTCGCTCGACGACATTTCCGAGTTGCTGGCCCGGCACGGACGGTCGGCCGGCGTGTCGGGTGGGGGGATGGTGCATGCGGTGCGCGTGACCGCACGCGGTCCCTCCGGTCGCGTGACCGAGCTTGTCATCGAGACGGCGGCGGGCCGGGCCGTGCTCCACGGCAACGACATCCGGTTCGTCCTCCGCAGCGGGGGGGCCATCCTGCCCAGCACCAACTTCTCGATCGAGCAGGCCGGCCCGCAGGTGGTGCTGCGCGGCGTCGGCAACGGCCATGGCGTGGGCATGTCCCAGTGGGGGGCCATCGGGCGGTCGCGGGCGGGGCAGGACGCCCGGGCGATCCTCGCGGCATATTACCCGGGCACGCGGCTCGCCCCACTGCTCTAGGCCGCGCGCGGCACCGCGCCGACCACCGGTGCGGTGTCGAACCCGCCTACATTTCAGGAATGTCCTCCAAGCCAGCCCTCCGAATCGGTGTCATTGGCGCGGGTGCCATTGCCCAGCTTGCCCACCTGCCCGTGCTCTCGAAGATGCGCGGTGTGCAGTTGGCGGCGCTCTGCGACAACGACAGCGCCAAGGTGCGCGCCCTCGCGGACCGCTTCAGCATCCCGGACACCTTCACCGACATCGAGGAGCTGCTCGAGTTCGAGGAGCTCGATGCGGTGCTCATCTCGACCCCGAACCACCTCCACGAGCCCCACGTGCTCAGCGCCCTGAAGGCGAAGCGGCACGTGCTCTGCGAGCGTCCGCTCGCGCTCACGACGAAGGGCGTCGAGCGCATCCTGACGGCGGCGGAGAAGTACGAGATGAAGGTGGTGGTGGGGCACAACCACCGCTTCCGCACCGAGGTGCAGAACCTCGAGAGCTTCATCCACGGCGGCGAACTCGGGCGGCTGATCGGCATCCGCGCCGGTGCATACAAGACGCGTCGTGGCGACGCCGGCTGGCGCTCGCGCCGTGCCGAGGCGGGCGGTGGCATCTTCCTCGACCAGGGCGTGCCGCTCCTCGACCTCGCGTGCTGGCTGGCCGACTTCCCCGAGCCGGTGCGCGTGACCGCCAGCATGGAGCGCGGGAGCGGCCTGCGTGCGGTGGAGGATGCGATGTACGTGCACGTGCAGTACGCCTCGGGGCTCAGCGTCGCGATCGACACCGCGTGGGGCTACGTCGGCGAGGAGGATCGCTGGTGGTTCGAGGTGCTGGCGAGCAAGGGCACCGCCCGGCTCGCCCCGTTGCGCGTGGTGAAGGAGCTGAATGGCCGCGCGGTGGATGTGTCGCCTACCGGCGCCGCGCAGCGCGACAGTGCCTTCATCCAGAGCTATCGCGCCGAGCTCGCGCACTTCGCCGCAGTGCTGCACGGCGACGTGGCATACGAGCCGCCGGTGGACCAGGTCGTCGTGCAGCGACTGGTCGAGGCGATCTACCGGAGTGCGGAAGAGGGGAAGGAAGTCCGGCTGTGATGCGCGCGGTGCGGCGCACCATGCGGCAGGGCATGGCGGGCCTGGCTGTCCTTGCCGCGCTCGCGCCGGCGGTGGCCGGGCAGCGCCCCATCGACTGGAACACGAAGCCGGTGCTGCTGCTGACGATCGGGCAGGGCACCGAGGTTTTCGAGAAGTTCGGGCACAACGCGCTCATCGTCTGGGATGATGCGGCCGGCCAGCCCCTGGTCTACAACTGGGGGATGTTCGACTTCCAGCAGCCGAACTTCATCGGTCGCTTCCTCACCGGCGACACGAAGTACTGGATGGCGCCGATGACGCTGGAGCAGTCGAACGCGCAGTACCAGGCGCTCAACCGCACGATGGTGGTGCAGGAGCTGGCGCTCACGCCGGCGCAGAAGGCGCGCCTGGTGGCCATGCTCGCCGACAATGCGACGGAGGCGAACAAGTGGTACCGGTACGACTACTACCGGGACAACTGCAGCACGCGCGTGCGCGATGCGCTGGATGCCGTGACCGGGGGCGTGCTGCGCGCGGCCATGACGGCGCAGCCGGGCCAGGGGAGCTACCGCTGGCACACGCGGCGTGAGCTCGCCTACAGCGCTCCGCTCTACTTCGGCAGCCAGCTCGTGCTCGGCGTGGATGCGGATGCGCCGCTGAACGGCTGGGAGGAGGCGTTCCTGCCGCAGTCGCTGTCGGAGTCGGTGAGCCGCATCGAGCTGCCGGCGGCGGATGGGCTGCCGGCACGCCCGCTGGCGGGACCGATCGACACCCTCTTCCGTGCCGCGCGCGAGCCCGAGCCGCGCACGGTGTCCCCGAAGCTGGGGCTGGCTGCGTTCGTCGGCGTGGTGCTGGGGCTCGTGCTGCTCGGCCTGACGATGCTCGGTCGCGTGGGTGCGGCGCTCGCGATGGCTGGCTGGGGTGTCGCCTGTGCCGTGATCGGGACCGTGCTGCTGCTTGCGTGGTTCGCCACGCGTCACGTATTCATGGCGAACAATCCCAGCGTGGCCCTCGTGAGTCCGGCGTGGCTGCTGGGCACGGTTGCGGCGGTGATGGCGCTGCGCGGCGGCGTGTCGACGGCGGTGCGCAGCGCGCTGCGGTGGCTGCTCGTGATTGCCGTGGTGGGGACCGCCGGCGCGGTGCTGCTCGGGCACGGGGGGAGTGCGCTGGAACTGGCGGCGCTGCTGCTGCCCGGGCATGCGGCGGTGGCGCATGCGGCGGATCG
Organism: Gemmatimonadaceae bacterium; assembly: GCA_020851035.1. Lineage (NCBI taxonomy): Bacteria > Pseudomonadati > Gemmatimonadota > Gemmatimonadia > Gemmatimonadales > Gemmatimonadaceae > Gemmatimonadaceae bacterium. Next base: position 159,788 of record JADZDM010000025.1, read on the forward strand.
TCACCGGCGGCGGTCCGCGGTGGTGGTTCCGCGCGACCCGTGAGCGCGATCGCCGGCGCGGTGCGGCTGGACCCAATCCCGGGGGAAGCATGAATCGCGATCGCACCGGTGCCGCGAGCATCGGGACGGCCGTTGCCGCCGACACCCTGACGGCGGACGAGATGCGTGCCAGCGAGGCGCGCTACCGGCTGCTGGCGGAGACGATGCTCCAGGGGGTGATGCACCATGCCGCGGACGGCAGCATCATCGCGCTCAACCCGGCGGCCGAGCGCATCCTGGGCCGGCCGCGGGCGGAGTTCCTTGGCAGCCACCCCGTGCAGGAGGAGCGCAACACCATCCGTGAGGATGGCACGCTGTTCCCGGGTGTGGAGCACCCGTCGGCGGTGGCGCAGCGCACCGGCCAGCCCGTACGCGGCGTGGTGATGGGTGTCTTCAACTGGGAGCGGAACGAGTACCGCTGGCTGCGGGTCGACGCCGTGCCGCTGATCCGGCCCGGCGAGGACACGCCGTACGAGGTGTACACCGTCTTCGAGGACATCACGCGGCCGCGCCAGGTGGAGCGCGCGCTGCGGGAGGCGCACACCCGCAAGGACCACTTCATCGCGACCCTTGCCCACGAGCTGCGGAACCCGCTCGCGCCGATCCGGAACGCGGTCGCGGTGCAGCGCCTCAAGGGATATGACGATCCACAGATGGTGTGGTGCACGGAGGTTATCGACCGGCAGGTCGGGCACATGTCGCGGCTGCTCGACGACCTGCTCGACGCCTCGCGCATCTCGAGCGGGAAGCTCGACCTGCGGCGCGGGCGGGTGGCGCTGTCGGCGGTGCTGCACCAGGCCATCGAGACGGCGCGCCCGCTGCTCGATGCCGCGCAGCACCGGCTCGAGATCCGCCTCGGCGAGGCGCCGGTGTTCGTCGATGCGGACGCGATGCGGCTGGCGCAGGTGTTCGGCAACCTGCTCACGAACGCGGCGAAGTACACCGAGCCCGGTGGGCGTATCACCGTCACCGCGGCGGTGGCGGGCGGCGACCTGTTCCTGCGCGTGCGCGACACCGGCATCGGCATCGCGGTGTCGGACCTGCCCCGGGTGTTCGAGATGTTCGGGCAGGTCGAGTCGGCGTTGGAGCGGTCGCAGGGCGGGCTCGGCATCGGGCTCTCGCTGGCGAAGGCGCTGGTGACGCTCCACGGCGGCGAGATCACGGTGCACAGCGACGGCCCCGGGCAGGGCACCGAGTTCACCGTCCGGCTGCCGGTGATGGCCGACGAGCCCGCGTCACCGGCGCCTTCGGTGCAGGGTGACGGCTATGACGGTGCGGTGCACCGGCGGGTGCTGGTGGTGGACGACAATCGCGACGGCTGCGACTCGCTGGCGACGCTGCTCCGCCTCTCCGGGATGGACGTCGAGGTGGCGTACGACGCCACCGAGGCGATCGCCGCCGTGACGCGGCATGCGCCGGACGTCGCGCTGCTCGACAACGGGCTGCCGGGCATGAACGGGTACGAACTCTGCCAGGTGCTGCGGTCGCTTCCCGGGAGCGACGCGCTCGTGCTGGTGGCACTCACGGGCTGGGGGTCCGCCGCCGATCGCGCGCGCGCCGAGCGTGCCGGCTTCGATGCGCACTTCACGAAGCCGGTCGCGATCGACGAGCTGGTGGCGTTGCTGCGTCGCCCCACGGTCGAGGTGCGGCGCCGCGGTGCCGAGGGCGGGTGAGCACGCACGTGTGCCATCGCACGTGTGCCATCGCACGTGCGATCACACATGCGCACGAGCCTGCTGTGACGTGTTCGTGCGGCCCGCGCTGCATAAAACAACCTCGGCTTCGTTTGTGAGTTTCCGCCAATGTGGGCGGCGCGGCCCGTGGTTGGTCGTTGCGTCCGCGCCCGGTGGTGTTGATTCGTGTCCACAGCGGAAAACGCCGAAAGCGGAAGGTTCGTCCGGATTTTGCTCCGATGCGCAGTGGTTTCCGCACCAAACGGGACTGGAGCGGCTGGCACACAACCTGATGGGTCAGGGACTGCGCACCGCGCCACGCAGTCTCATTCGTACAGGAGTTCCAATGCGTTCCAGCCGATTTGCGGCCCTGATCGGGTTGCTTGCAGTTGCCGCACCGCTCAGCGGTCAGGCGTTCACGAACGGCTCGCTCACGGGCCCGATCAACAATGGCGGCGTCCCGACCGGGTGGACGCTCGAGGCTGGCTCGCCTGACACCATGGACGAGAACAACAACGTCGGTGTGCCGGGCGCGCTGGGCTTCGGCGCCGCGCCGAGCCCCAGCCCGGACGGCGGCACCTGGGTCGGCGTGGGTGGCGAAGGGGCCACCGGTTTCGTCGAGCGGTTCTCGCAGTCGGTGTCGGGCTTCACGGTCGGGCAGACGTACACCGTGAACTTCTACGCGTCGAACTTCGGTGCCGCCGACTTCGGCTACGTGGCCACGAACTTCTTCGAGATGCTGATCGACGGCGTGGCGATGGATTCGGGCGCGGACCTGCCCCTCGCGCCGGGCTGGACGCTGCAGACCCTGAGCTTCCTCGCCACGTCGGCGACGCACACGATCGCGTTCCAGCTCGGGGATGGTGCCAAGTCGTACATGGGCATCGACGGTATTTCGATCGCCGGCGGCATGAGCACGGTGCCGGAGCCGGCGACGACCGCGCTGCTGGGTGCCGGGCTGCTGGCGTTGGGCGGGATCGTGTCACGTCGTCGGCGCGCCATGGCGGCCTGAGTCGCGCAGGGCTGTTCGTGCTGGTGTGACGCCCCCGGCCGGGGAGACCTGGCCGGGGGCGTTGTGGTGGATCGGGGTGTTTCGCGGGGCCTGCTTCAAGGGGTCGGGGATCTTGAGTTCAAGGGGACGGGGATCTTGAACGCGACGGAGTTCAAGGGGACGGGGATCTCGAGTTCAAGGGGACGGAGATCTTGAACGCGAGGTCGGTTCAAGGGGACGCGGATCTCGAGTTCAAGGGGACGGAGATCTTGAACGCGACGTCGGTTCAAGGGGACGGAGATCTTGACCGGACCGTCTGTGGCACGACACGCCACTAGTGGCACCGAAGCTGTGCGAGGCCCGTTACCGCGATCCAGGACGACTGGTGGTGCCGACGATCCCCACCATGCGCAAGCCGACGTACCGGGCGGTTCAGGTGACGTTCGAGATCGTCGAGCCGTGCACTGTTGCCGAGCGCCGTCCCACCACGAGTGGCTCGCCGGATCTCGAGCACGCGCGCTTCATCGAGTTGCTCCGCACAGTACGCGGCGTACGATGCCCGTCGCGCCTCCGTGATCGTGTCGAGGGCCGTGTACGTCGGGTGCGGCGACACGAGCTCATCCCTGTCGCCCAGCGCCAGCGCGCGGTAACTCGACCACTCGTACTCGGCAGGATGGTGCACGATCCCCGCCTTCACTGGATTCATGTCGATGTACCGGCAGCAACGGAGCAGGTATTGGTCGTCACCCACGAGCGCGGACCTGAAACGCCCCTCCCATAGGGTTCCAGTGCGGCGATGCCGCTTGTTCCAATAGCGGACATACCGACTGCCGATACTGCGCATGAGATTGGCCGCGCTTCCGACTCCGCGCGGAGTCACGAGCATGTGGACGTGGTTCGACATCAGCGCGTATGCGTGGATCGCGCACGCGTAGCGCCTGCTGGACTCGAGCAGGCATTCGCGATAGCACGCGAAGTCCAGCTCGTCGAGGAACGTGCGATCCTGGTTGTGACCGCGCTGTGTGATGTGGATGGGAAGTCCGGGGGCGATCAGCCGCGGCCAGCGTGCCATGTCGGGATCCTGCGAGGACGTGAACGATGCGGCCGGATTGGGCGATGGCGCGTGATGACGTCTCGAGTCTGTCGCGCGACCCGCGCGCGTGTCCAGCGAAAGCGACGCGTGCGACATCGAATACTTGCAACGTTAGGTGGAGCGCGGTTCAAGATCTCCGTCCCCTTGAACGCAAGATCTCCGTCCCCTTGAACCCGGTCGCGTTCAAGATCTCCGTCCCCTTGAACGCAAGATCTCCGTCCCCTTGAACCCGGTCGCGTTCAAGATCTCCGTCCCCTTGAACGTCGTCCCCGTGAACGACCGTCGCCGCGCAGCCCCGGCGGCGCTCGGGCAACTCCGGTACGTCGATCGCAACGTGAATGCAGGCGGAAGCCTGGTCATTTCGTCCCCTGTCACGGGAGATCTCGCGGCGCTCCTGGACGCAACCTGGACCGCACCGGTCACACTCGATGCGATCTTCCGCGCCGACTTCGCCCCCGCAGCCTCCGACCCCTCCATCGTCCCCGAACCCGCCACCAGCACCCTCCTCGGCACCGGCCTCCTGGTCCTCGCCACGCTCGCCACACGCCGCCGCCGCACACCACGCTGATCCCGCACGCGACACCGCCACGACGACAGAGCGCCCCCCGACCAGGTCTCACGGTCGGGGGGCGCTCCACGTCATACGGCTCCGGCTACGGCCGCCTTACCGGCAGATCCACGGCGTCGCATTCTCCCGCGCCGTGCTCCGGCGCGCGCTGGTCTCGTCCGTCGCCGTGAACGTCACCTCCAGGAACCCGTCGTCCTGCGCCTGCGACGTGCACGTCATCTCCTTGCGCACGCTGAACGCCCCGCTCGCATCGGCCTTGATCGGGCCGAACGCAATCGCCTGGCTGGTGTTCGGCGGCGGGGAACCCGTCAGCCGCACCGCACCGTTCGGCGTGAAGTTCGAGCCCGTGATCGTGATGATCGGGCCTGTCGCCTGCCGCTGGATCGAGACGCTGATCTTGAGCGGCGGCGTGGCCTGCGCACGAGCCACCGCAGGCTGCGCCACGAAAGCCAGCCCGAGCAGGACGGCCGCCCCGATGGACGACCATGTGCGACGAGCCAGTGGGACACGCATGTACGACTCCTGAAAGAGGATGGCCTGCCATGATGTACCCAGTGCAGGCTGCCGGATCAGACCCGCCGCGATCAGACCGCGACCGTGACGACGGACATCACCCGACACTGCAATATACACCGGTTCCGCGCTTGAGTTCAGCGGCCCAAGCTGTTTGTTTCCTTGGACTTATGCAATCGCCAGTGCGGCCGGCCCGGCCCCGATGAGCCTCCGCGATCGCCTCGACGACGCCATCGCCCGCGCCGCTGTCGTGGAACAGGAACTGCTCGACCCGCGCACCGTCCGCGACCCCCGTCTCCTCGCCAGCCTCGGCAAGGAGCACCAGCGGCTGCAGGAGATCGTGCGCCACGCCGCCGACATCCGCCAGCTCGAGCAGGAACTGGCCGACGCCCGCGAGATGGCCGCCGGTGACGACCCGGAGTTCGCCGCCGAAGCCGCGGTCGAGGTCGCCGCGCTCGAGGCGCGACTCGCGGCGCTCGACACCGCGCTCCACCCGCTCCTCATCCCCCGCGACCCGCTCGACGATCGCCCCGCCATCATCGAGATCCGCGCCGGCACCGGCGGCGACGAGGCCGCCCTCTTCGCCGCCGACCTCTGGCGCATGTACGAGCGCTTCTTCCAGCGACAGGGCTGGCGCATCGAGGTCATGTCCATGTCCGACGGCACCCTCGGTGGCATCAAGGAAGTGATCGCCCGCATCGACGGCAGCGGCGCCTTCGGCACCATGCGCTGGGAATCGGGGGTGCATCGCGTGCAGCGCGTGCCCGCCACCGAGACCCAGGGGCGCATCCACACTTCCGCCGCCACCGTCGCCGTGCTGCCGGAAGCCGAGGAGGTCGACGTCACGATCGAGGACAAGGACCTCCGCATCGACGTCTTCCGCTCCTCAGGCCCCGGTGGCCAGAGCGTCAACACCACCGACTCGGCCGTGCGCATCACCCACATCCCGAGCGGCATCGTCGTCAGCCAGCAGGACCAGAAGTCGCAGCTCCAGAACAAGATCAAGGCGATGCAGGTGCTCCGCTCACGCCTGCTCGACGCACGCCTCGCCGCCCTCGAGGCCGAGCGCTCGAAGATGCGCAGCTCGCAGGTCGGCACCGGCGACCGCTCGGCCAAGATCCGCACCTACAACTACCCGCAGGACCGCATCACCGACCACCGCATCGGCTTCACCATGCACGGCGTGCAGGCCGTGATGGACGGCAACATCCAGCCGTTCATCGAGGCGCTGCAGGAAGCGGAAGTGAAGGAGCGGCTGGGTGGCTGACGGCGGGCGGCCGCGCACCGTGGCCGAGCTGCGCGACCAGATCGCCGCGCGCCTCGCCGGTGTCTTCGACGACCCGCTCGGCGAGGCCCGCGAACTGCTCGCGGCACTGCACGACGCCCCCCGCTCGTGGACCACCACGCACGCCGGCGACGAGACGATCGACCTGCTCATCGACGCCTCCAGCGATGCCGTCGTGCGCCGCCTCGCGGGTGCGCCACTCGCCTACGCCACTTCACGCGCGGCCTTCCGGCACCTGTTCCTGCACGTGGACGAGCGCGTGCTGATCCCGCGGCCGGAGACCGAGGAGCTGGTGACGCTCGCGCTGCCGCTGATCGCGGCGGGCAGCACGGTGGTGGATGTCGGCACGGGTTCCGGCGCCATCGCCCTCGCGCTCGCGCAGGAGAGCCAGGCGGCGCGCGTCATCGGCACCGACCTCTCCCCCGGTGCGATCGACGTGGCCGAGATGAACGCCCGTGCCCTGCTGCGCCGGCAGTACGCGCGGACGCAGTTCCTGGCCGGCAACCTGCTGGAGCCCCTCGGCGACACGATGGTGGACGTGATCGTGTCGAACCCACCGTACATCGCGCTCCATGAGCGTGACGCGCTGCCGGCCTCCGTGCGCGACCATGAGCCCGCGCTGGCCCTCTTCGGCGGCGACGACGGCATGGCGGTGATCCGCGCGCTGGTCGCCCAGGCGTCGGCGCGCCTCGTCCCCGGTGGCGCATTGCTCCTGGAGGTCGACGCCCGCCGGCCGGGCGAGGCGCTCGGCTGTCTGGCCCCGCCCGACTGGGAGGGGGCCCGGGTGGTCCCCGATGCGTTCGGCCGCGACCGGTTCGTGGTGGCCCGCCGCAGCGCGGCAACCCATGGCGCGCCGGCCGGGTCGGACCACGCGTCGACCCGCGCCACCGGCACCGGATCGGAGTAACTTCCGCAGGACCGCGGGCCGTCCGGGCCTGCGCATCCCCCTGCAGTGGACAGGACATGCTCGAGGAAAAGGCCAAGGACCTGGGCCGGCAGATCGGCCAGTCGGCGGAGTATCAGGCGCTCAAGCGCGCCAACGACGCCCTCACCGGCGACAGCGAGGCGACGGCGGTGCTCCGCCGCCTCTCCGAGCTGCGCGGCGAGGCGCAGCAGTTCATCGAGCGCGAGGAGAATCCCCCCGCCGAGATGGAGGAGGAGCTGGACACGCTGCTGCGCGGCCTCGAGACGAAGGAGGTCTACCAGCGCGCGATCGTGGCCCAGACGAACTTCGACAAGCTGATGATGCGCGTGAACGAGTGGATCTCCGAGGGGATCCGCACGGGTGCGGTGAGCAAGATCATCACGCTGTCGTGACCAGCGGATCCTGGCGGTGATGCCTGATCCTGCCGTGCGCGGACGGCTGATCGTGCTGGAGGGCGGCGACGGCGTCGGCAAGACGACGCAGCTGCCGCTCCTGGCCGACGCATTGCGCGCGGCGGGGCGCACCGTGGTCACCATCCGCGAGCCGGGCCAGACGCAGGTCGGCGTGCAGGTACGCCAGCTGCTGCTGCACCCCGACTCGGCCATCAGCCCCGCCACCGAGGTGATGCTCTTCCTCGCGGCCCGCGCGCAGGTGGTCGCCGAGACGGTGCGGCCGGCGCTGGCGGCCGGCCGCTGGGTGGTGGCCGATCGTTTCTTCGTCTCCACGTACGCGTACCAGATCGCGGGGCACGGACTGGACGACGCCCTCGTGCGCGCCGCCAACACCCTCGCCACCGGCGGGCTCGTGCCCGACCTCACGCTGCTGCTCGCCCTGTCGCCGGAGGCGGCGCGGGCGCGGCGCGCGTTGCGCGGATCGGCCGATCGCCTCGAGCGCTACGGCGCGGCGTTCGACGGGCGCGTGGCAGCGGCCTACACGGCGGCGGCGACACCGGCCTGGCAGGCGCAGCATCCCGAATGTGGCCCGATCGTCGCCGTCCCCGCCGACGGTGCGGTGGACGCCGTGACGGCGCGGCTGATGGAGATCATCGTGGAACACTGCAGCCCGCACGCGGTCCATACGGCATGAACCTGCGCCGCAGCCTCACTGTCGCCACCGTCCTTGGTGTGGCCCTCGGCACCGGGGGCTGGCTGATGGGCCGCAGCCTGCGCACCGACGAGCCCACCGTCGTGGACGGGCGCCGGCTCTTCTCGCAGGTGCTGGACGCGGTGCAGAACCGGTTCGTGGATTCGCTGCCTCCCGATTCGCTCTGGCACATGGCGACGCTGGGCATGGTCGACGAGCTGCACGATCCGCACTCGGTGTTCCTCGTGGCCGATCGCCTCAGCCGGTTCCGCGAGCAGACCACCGGGCAGTACGCCGGCCTCGGCCTGCGCGTGGACGTGCGTGACGGCTGGATCACCGTGATCGCGCCGCTGCCCGGCTCACCGTCGGAGGCGGCGGGCCTGATGACGGGTGACCGCGTGGTGCGGATCGACGCGATGGACACCAAGGGGCTGACGTCGGAGGAGGCGCTGCTCAAGCTGCGCGGTGCCGCCGGCTCGCGGGTGGTGCTCACCGTCGAGCGGCTCGGCGTCGACGGACGCCTCACCTTCACGCTCACGCGGCAGGTGATCCGCGTCAGTGCGGTGCAGCGCATCGCGATGCTGCCGTCGCGGGTCGGATATCTGGATGTCAGTGTCTTCAGTGATTCGACGGCCGAGGAGGTGGCGGCCGGCGTGGACTCGCTGCTGGCGCTGGGCATGGCGTCGCTGGTGCTGGACCTGCGCGGCAACCCGGGCGGGCTGGTGCAGCAGGGCGCGGCGGTGAGTGACCTCTTCCTCGACCCGGGGCAGGAGATCGTCACGCTTCGCGGGCGCACACCCGAGTCGAACCAGACCTTCACCGACAAGCTCCCGCAGAAGTGGCCGTCGCTGCCGATCGTGGTGCTGGTGGACCGCGGCAGTGCGAGCGCGGCGGAGATCGTCGCCGGTGCGCTGCAGGACCATGACCGCGCCGTCGTCGTCGGGAGCACCACCTACGGCAAGGGCAGTGCGCAGAGCGTGTTCGAGGCCGGCCCGACGGGGGCGCTCAAGCTCACCACCTCGCTCTGGTTCACGCCGGTGGGTCGGAGCATCTCGATCCGCCATGCGACGATGGAGCCGGTTGCGCCGCGCCGGGCCGCCGCCGCGCCCGACTCGCTCACGAGCGAGGTGGACTCGATGGTCGCGAAGCGGAAGGCGTTCCGCACCGACAAGGGGCGCATCGTGTATGGCGGCGGTGGCATCACCCCCGATGTCCTGGCGCGCGACAGCGCGGCGATCGAGCAGGGCGCGATCCTGCAGTCGGTGCTCGGCCGCGCCGTGCCGACCTTCCGTGACGCGCTCACCGCGCTGGCCCTCAGCCTCAAGTCGAGCGGAGCGCTGAGCAGCACGACGTTCGCGGTGACGCCGGCGATGCGCGCGGAGCTGCTGGCTGGTGTGCGGGCGCGCGGCGCCGTGGTGGCCGACTCGGCGTTCGAGGAGAACGCGGCGGTGGTTGACCGGCTGATCGGCTACGAGGTCACGCGCTACGTGTTCGGGCGTGATGCGGAGTTCTCGCGCCGCACCGCCGACGACCCGGTGATGCAGCGCGCGCTGACGCTGCTGCGGGATGCGCCCGGCCGCGATGCGCTGCTGGTGCGCGCGAGCGCGGAGCACCCGAGCAAGGCGGGCGGTCGCTCGTGACCGCGACGACCGGTTCGCTGGAGCCGGTGGTGCTGCTCGGGGCGGGACGGGCGGGGCGAGCACTGGCCGCCGCATTCCGCGCCGCCGGCGTGCCGCATACGCTGCTGGATCGCGTGGGCATCGTGGAACAGCATGGTCCGCCGGTGTTCATGTCACGGGCCGAGGCGCTGGCCGCGTCGCCGGTGATCCTGGTGGCGGTGCGGGACGGGCAGCTCGACGGCGCGCTGGATGGGTTGCGGATCGGCGATGCGGTTCCGCCGGGCACCGTCGTGCTGCAGGTGAGCGGGAGCGCCGAGCCGCCGGCGCGCGAGCGGCTGGCGGGCGCCGGCATGCACTGCGGGACGTTTCATCCGCTGCTGCCGCTGCTCGATCCGGCGCTGGCGTCGTTCCGGTTGCAGGGATCGGTGATCGGCGTGGAGGGTGACGCGCGGGCGCTGGAGGTGGCCGGCCTTCTGGCGGTGCGGCTGGGCGCGACGACGATCCTGATCCCGCGTGGCGAACGCGCGGCCTACCATGCGGCGGCTGTCATCGCGAGCAACTTTCCCGTGACGCTGGCGGCGCTGGCCGAGGGGGTGCTGGCCCGGATCGGTGTGGACCAGGCGGCGGCACACCGCGCGGTGCGGGCGCTGATGGCGGCGAGCGTGGAGAACCTCGCCGCGGCGCCGCGGGCGCTGGACGCGCTGACCGGTCCCATCGCGCGCGGCGACGTGGCGACGGTGCGGGCCCACACGACGGCGCTGCACGGGGTGCCGCCGCAGGATGCCGTGTACGAGGTGCTGTCGCGTGCGACGCTGGCGCTGCTGCGGGAACGGGGCGATGCGCCGGCGGCGGTGGCCGCTCTGGAGGCGGCGCTCGAGGGGGACGGGCTGCGGTGAGGGGGCCTCGTGCGGGCGTTCCCGCACGGTGCCGGATGGACCCGGCGTGGCTGCGTCCGCCGCGCAAGTGCGCTGATCGTATCGTCGTTTTCCGCAGTACCACGATCGTATTGCGCCATTGGTGTTCACCGCCGATAGAATACACGAAATCCAGCGCCCCCCGCGGCGCCGACCGCTCCCCGACGCTCCCCCCGGTACCCCACCCATGCGACGTATTGCCGCCCTCGGACTGGCGCTCTCGCTTGCCACCCCCGCCGTCGCTTCCGGCGAGCACCTCACCGCCACTGCCGCCATGCCGATTCCGGGCGAGGAGATGATCGGGCGCTGGGACCTCACGCTCACGCGCGGCGAGAACCGCACCGCACCGTCCTGGCTCGAGGTCAAGCTCTCCGGCAACCGGTCGCTGGTGGGGTACTTCGTCTCCACGGGTGGCAGTGCACGGCCGGTGTCGAAGGTGGAGTACACGGGCAACCGCTTCCGCTTCGCCATCCCGCCGCAGTGGGAGCAGGGCGCGGGCGACATGGTCGTCGAGGGCACCTATGACGGGACGAAGCTGAGCGGCACCATCACCGAGCCGAACGGGTCGTCGGCGAGCTTCACCGGTGTGCGCGCCCCGACGCTCGAGCGCAGCGGGCCGGTGCGCTGGGGCGCGCCGGTCAACCTGTTCAACGGCCGCGACCTCACCGGCTGGAAGGCGAGCGGTGCCAACAGCGCCTGGAGCGTCGTCAACGGCATCCTCACCAACGCCCGCAACGGCGCGAACCTCATCTCCGAGCGCACCTTCACCGACTTCAAGCTCCATGTGGAGTTCAAGGTGCCGAAGAACGGCAACAGCGGCATCTACCTGCGTGGCCGCCACGAGCTGCAGGTGGAGGACAGCCATGGCATGGAGCCGCTGAGCACGCACACCGGCGGTGTGTATGGCTTCCTGGTGCCGAACGAGAACGCCGCGTTGCCGGCCGACCAGTGGCAGACGTATGACGTGACGCTCGTGGGCCGCCGCATCACGGTGGTGCTCAACGGCAAGACCGTGATCTCGATGCAGAACATCCCCGGGATCACCGGCGGTGCGCTGGACAGCAACGAGGGCGAGCCGGGCCCGATCTACCTGCAGGGCGACCACACGGCGGTGGAGTACCGGAAGATCGTGCTGACCCCCGCACGCTGACGCGGATCGCGGTGCCGGGGTTCGCGCGCCGGACGGCCTGACGGCCCGTCCGGCGCGTCTGCGTGCGGGCCTGGGCGCGAGGTGCGTTCCACGAGGCCGATGGCGCGCGCTACTGGAAAACCAGTTGACAAGAGGGGCGTTGGGCGCCAAACTACGGATAAGTCAGTAGTGAAGGTGCGTCCGCGGCGCCGACCCGCGCCGACCCGCGCCAACCCTTCGGTGCCGGCCCGCGTCTGATGGCCGAACGTCGTCCCTTCCAACGCGTGCCCTCGGAGCCATGCTGCCGTCGATCGTCCGCCGTCTCGCCGTGCTGCTGTCCACCAGTGCCGCGCTGCTCGGCGCGCAGTCCGGCACCGACATCATCCGTGGCCGCGTGACGGACGATTCCGCACGCGTCGTCATCGGCGCTGCCGTCTTCGTCACCCGGGGACCCGATCGCGCCTTCCGGCAGGTCGCCACCGACAGCGCGGGCCGCTACCGCGTGGACTTCGAGAACGGCACCGGGGACTACCTCGTCGCCGTGAATGCGGTCGGGCTCAGGAGCGCGCGGCGGCGCGTCCAGCGCCAGGGGAGCGAACGCGAACTCGTCGCGGACTTCGTCCTCGCACACGACGTCTCGACGCTCGCGGCGGTCAAGGTCACAGCCGCCTTGCCGGAACGCGCGTCGATCGATGTCGGTCCTGTCGAGCCTGAGCCGGGCGCGTCGGAGCGGTGGCGCGATGGCGTCAACGGCCAGGTTCCGCCCTCGCTGGCCGGCAACCTCGCGGCGCTCGCCGGCAACGCGCCCGGCGTCACGCAGGGCGTGAACGGCCCTTCCATCCTTGGCTCGGGTGCCGAGTCGAACCTGACCACGCTGAACGGCATGGCACTGGCGGGCGGCACGCTGCCGCGTGCCGCCCGGGTGGATACGCGCGTGACCGGAGCCACCTACGATGTGGTGCGCGGCGGCTTCTCCGGCGCGAACATCGACGTCCAACTCGGTGCCGGGAGCCGCAACTACCAGGAGCGGAACGCCTTCCTCACCTTCGACACGCCGTCGCTGCAGGGCACCGATGCAGTGGGTCGCGCACTGGGCGCCCGGTACGGCGCGTATCGCGGCAGCGCCGGCGCGAACGGCTACCTGGTGCCGCGCATCGCCACCTACAACGTGGCGCTGGAGCTCTCGCGCACGACGTCGGATCCCGCCACGCTGCTCTCCGGTGATGCGTCTGCGCTGCTGGGGGCGGGTGTCGCCAGCGATTCCGTCGCGCGGCTCCAGGCCGCGGCGCTTGCACTTGGCCTGCCGCTCGCGGGTACCGGCATCCCGCTGGCGCGCGACCGGAACGCAGTGACGTGGCTGGGACGCATGGACGACATCCGCGACTCGCTGAACACCCGCCAGCTCACCACATACGTGAACTACACCCGCGAGGGTGCGGTCGGCTTCGCACCGCTGGCCGCGCCGTCGTCGGGTGGGCGGACCACCGATCGCCGCCTCGGTGCGCAGTTCCAGGCCACCACCTTCGCCGGTGCCGGGCGGCGGGTGCTGAATGAGACCCGGCTCGGCGTGAACCTCGGACGCGAACGGGGGGTGCCGTACGTGCTGCTTCCCGGTGCCGACGTGCTCGTGCGCTCCACCGGCAGCGACGGCGATGGCATCGCATCGCTGGCCCTCGGCGGCAATGCGTCCCTCGATCGCGGTGAGTCGCGGGTGACAGCCGAGGGGAGCCACCTCACCGCCTGGAACGCACGCGGCCGGCGCCACACCTTCAAGGTGTTCGGCTGGGGGCGGTTCGATGCGCTCGCGCTGGACGGTGGGGCAGACCTGCGCGGCCGGTACGGGTTCAACTCCATCAGTGACTTCGCGACCGGCCGGCCGGTGACCTTTGCACGGACGCTGGCCCAGCCCACGCGCGACGGCAGCGTCTGGAACGCCGCGATGGCAGTCGCGCACCAGTGGAATCCGACGAAGCGCCTGAGCCTCTTGTATGGCGCACGCGTGGAAGGCAACGGATTCACGGCGGCGCCGGCGCAGAATCCTGCACTGGAGCAGGCGTTGGCGGTGCAGACGGGGCGGGCACCGGCCACCCTGCACGTGAGCCCGCGTTTCGGGTTCTCGTACAGCTACAGCCGCGCCAAGGAAAACGGCAACGGCATGTCGATGAATCCATCGGGGACCTTCTATCGCACCACCAGCGGCGTGATCCGCGGCGGCATCGGGGAGTTCCGCGACCTCCTTCGCCCGGACCTGCTGGCGGAGGCGCGGTCGCGCACGGGACTGTCCGGTGGCGCGCAGTCGCTGCTCTGCACGGGTGCCGCCGTGCCGGTGCCGGACTGGTCGCTCTTCCAGCAGGATCCTTCCGCGGTGCCGCGCGCGTGCGTGGATGGGAGCGGCGTGCTCAGCGACGCCGCGCCGCCGGCCACGCTGCTCGCGGCCAACCATCAGGTGCCACGCTCGTGGCGTGCCTCGCTGGACTGGTACACCAACTTCGACTGGCTGCAGTTGCGCTGGAACAACCTCGCGTCATGGGACCTGTCGCAGCCTTCGGTTCGTGACGCGAACTTCGCCGGCGTGCAGTGGTTCACCCTGGTGCAGGAGGCGGGGCGTCCCGTGTACGTGCCCGGCGGTGCCATCGACGCCGCCACTGGCGCGGTGTCACCCGCCGGCTCACGCCGCACGCCTGACTTCGGCCGTGTGCTCGTGCGGGGCAGTGACCTGCGCGGCTATGGTGGCCAGACCACGATCATGCTGTCACCGGACCCGTTCCGGATGCGGAACGTGCCGCTGGGACTCTACGTCGCGGTCTCCTACACGCTGCAGGCCTCACGTCGCCAGTATCCCGGCTTCGACGGTCTCACCGCCGGCGACCCGTCGCGCCGCGAGTGGGCGCCGTCGATGAGCGATGCGCGCCACATCGCCACGCTGCAGGGAGCGTTCACGGTCCCGAAGCTCGGCACCACGACCGTGTTCGCGCGTGCGCAGTCGGGACTGCCGTTCACGCCGGTGGTGCAGGGGGACATCAACGGTGACGGACGCAGCGGCGACCGCGCGTTCGTGCCGGCCCCGGGCGCTGCAGGTGACGTGGCGCTTGCCGCGCAGCTGTCGGCGCTGCAGGCCGGGGGCTCCGCGACGGCGCGCGCCTGCCTCGTCGCCTTCGCCGGCCGAATCGCGCCGCGGAACGGCTGCCGCGGCCCGTGGACGGCCACGCTGAACGCGCAGTTCCGTCCGCAGCTCCCGAAGGTGCTGCAGCGGCTGAATGCGAGCCTGTACTTCGAGAACCTGCTGGCGGGTGTGGACCAGCTCGTGCACGGGGGCGGCGGCCTGCGTGGCTGGGGAGGCGCGGCGGTGCCGGATCCGGTGCTGCTCGTCCCGCGCGGGTTCGACGCCACGGCCAGCGCATTCCGCTACGACATCAATCCCCGCTTCGCCGAGACGCGGCCGTCACGCTCGACACTGCGGGTGCCGTTCCGCGTCACGCTCGACATCCAGCTGCGCCTGTCCACCGACTACGAGCTCCAGCAGTTGCGTCGCGCCCTGTCGCCGGTGAAGGTCGGGCGGCGCTACGCACCGCGGTCCGCAGACTCGCTCACCTCACTCTACCTCCAGGAGACGTCGAGCATCCACACGGCGATCCTCGCCGAGAGTGATTCGCTCTTCCTTTCCGCCGGGCAGGTGGCGGAGTTGCGGCGGGCCGAGGCGGCATTCGGCGAGCGCGTGCGGGCGATCTACGGGGAACTGGGGCAGTACCTCGCGCAGTTTGCCGGTGGCCGCGTGACCAGGGCATCGCTCGACAGCACGGCGACCGCGAAGAAGGGCTACTGGGTGGCCTTCTGGGAACAGCCGGAGATTGCCGCCGCGCTGCTGACGCCGACGCAGCGCGACCTGATGCCGGTGCTGCGTGACATGCTTGCCACGCCCCAGGCACAGCGGAAGGACGCGCAGTGGATGTTCGGCCACCCGGTGACGTTCGCGGCACCGAAGCCGGCGCCGGCGACGCCCCCGGGGCCCGTGCCGCGACGCGACTGACGGCCCGTCCGGTGGCGGGCACCGACGCCCGCGGCCAGCCTTTACGATGCCCGGTCCATGCGCCAGTCTTCCGCGCCATGACTGACCGCCGAGACTTCCTCCGGGTGCTGGGCCTGACCGCTGCCGCTGGCGCCCTTGCCCCCCGTTCCGCCCGTGCCCTGGGTGACGGCCTGCTCTCCGACACCAGCGCGAAGCTGAAGCGTGTCGGCGTGCAGCTCTACTCCGTGCGCGATGCGATGGCGCGCGACGGCGTGGACCGGACCCTGGGCCGCGTGGCGGAGATCGGCTTCCGCGAGGTGGAGTTCGCGGGCTACTACCGGCAGACGGCTGCCCAGGTGCGCGAGAGCCTGCGCAGCCATGGCCTCACGTCGCCGTCCGTGCACGTCTCGCTCGACGACCTGAAGGCGCCCACCTTCCCGAAGTTCGTGGAGGATGCGCAGAACATCGGGCACAAGTGGATCAACCTGGCCTGGCTGCTGCCCAACCAGCGCGGCTCGGCGGAGAAGTACAACGCCCACGCCGACGTGCTCCTGGCGGCGCAGCGCATCGCGCAGCCGGCCGGCATCAACATCGGCTACCACAACCACGACTTCGAGTTCGAGCCGCTGGGCGACACGACCGGCTACGAGATCCTGCTGAACCGCACGGCGGGCAGCGGCGTGGTCTTCGAGATGGACCTCTACTGGATGCACTTCGCCGGGCAGGATCCCGTGAGCTGGTGGGCGCGCTATCCCGGGCGCTTCCCGATGGTGCACGTGAAGGACTCGACGGCGGCGCCGGGAAAGGAAATGCGTCCGGTGGGGCAGGGCGTGATCCCGTTCGGCGCGCTGTTCGAGCAGCGGCGCGTGGCCGACATCAAGCACTTCTATGTCGAGCACGACAACCCGGCTGATCCGTTCGCGTCGATCACGTCCAGTTTCGGCTACCTGAAGGCACTGCGCTTCCGCTGACAGGCGCGGTCTCGCCACGCCCGGCGCCATCACCGGCTCGTCGCCCGGTCCGGCCCGCAGGGCCGGCCGCATCCATCCCACGCACCCGCCGCCATGAATCCGCGCATCCTCTTCTGGTCGATCACCTCCGCACTTGCCGGGTTCCTGTTCGGCTTCGACACGGTGGTGATCTCCGGGGCGGAGCAGAAGATCCAGGCGCTGTGGGGTCTTGGCGCCGGCATGCACGGCGTGGCGATGGCGGCGGCGCTCTACGGCACCGTCATCGGCGCGCTCTTCGGCGGGTGGCCGGCAGATCGCTTCGGCCGCAAGCCCACGCTGCTGGTGATCGGCGTGCTCTACCTCGTCGGCGCCATCTGGTCGGCGCTGGCGGGCGATGTGTACTCGTTCATCCTCGCGCGCGTGCTTGGCGGCCTCGGCATCGGCGCCTCCACGATCGCGGCACCGATGTACATCTCCGAGATCGCCCCGCCCAGCCGGCGCGGCCTGCTGACGGGGATGTTCCAGTTCAACATCGTCTTCGGCATCCTGGTGGCGTTCCTGTCCAACGCGCTGCTGGCCGGCACCGGCGAGAACGCGTGGCGCTGGATGCTGGGCGTGGCAGCGTTCCCGTCGCTGGCGTACGCGCTGTGCTGCCTGGCGATCCCCGAGAGCCCGCGCTGGCTGCTGTCGCGGGCGGGGGACCGCGCGAAGGGACTGGCGGTGCTGCGCCTGATCGAGCCCGGTGCCACCGACGCGCAGATCGAGGCCACCGCGGCCGAGATCTCGGTGCCGGACACCGCGACCGCCTCCGGCGGCCGGTTCTTCACCCGTGAATTGCGCCGCCCGATCCTGCTCGCGTTCCTGATCGCGTTCTTCAACCAGCTTTCGGGCATCAACGCGATCCTCTACTTCGCGCCCCGCATCTTCGAGCTCACCGGGCTGGGTGACAAGGCCGCGCTGCTGCAGTCCATCGGCATCGGCGTCACGAACCTCGTCTTCACCTTCGTTGGCCTCTGGCTCATCGACCGCCTCGGCCGCCGCACGCTGCTCTACATCGGGTCGTTCGGCTACATCGCCTCGCTCGGCCTGGTGTCGTGGGCGTTCTTCACGGAGCACTTCGCGATCGTGCCGCTGTGCATCTTCGCCTTCATCGCGGCCCACGCCATCGGGCAGGGCGCGGTGATCTGGGTGTTCATCTCCGAGATCTTCCCCAACCGGCACCGTGCCGCCGGCCAGGCACTGGGCAGTTCCACGCACTGGGTCTTCGCGGCGCTGATCACGACGTTCTTTCCCGGCATGGTCACGGCCTTCGCCCCCGGCTACGTGTTCGCGTTCTTCTGCATCATGATGGTGCTGCAGCTGATCTGGGTGCGCACCATGGTGCCGGAGACGAAGGGCGCGACGCTCGAGGCCATCCAGCACCAGCTCGGGCTGGCCTGACACCATCCCCGCAGTCACGCGTGCGCTGGCGCGCACCGACACGCAGCTCACCGGAGCGTTCGCATGTATCGCATCGTCGGGATCGGGGAAGTGCTCTGGGACATGCTGCCCACCGGCGCGCAGCTCGGCGGCGCGCCGGCGAACTTCTCCTACCATGCGAACGCCCTCGGCGCCGCCTCGTGCATCGTCTCGCGGGTGGGCGACGATCCGCTCGGCCATGACATCCGCGAGCGGATGGCGGCGCTTGGCGTGGGGTGCGAGTGCATCCAGGTGGATCCGGCGCATCCGACCGGCACCGTGACCGTGACGGTGGATGCCCAGGGCCAGCCGCTGTTCGACATCCGGCAGGACGTGGCCTGGGACCACCTCGAGGTCACGGCCGTCGCATTGCGCACGGTGGCCGCCGCCGATGCGGTGTGCTTCGGCACGCTCGCGCAGCGCGCCGACACCGCGCGTGCGAGCGTCCGCGCCCTGCTCGGCGCGGCCCATTCCGGCGCGCTGCGCATCCTCGACGTGAACCTCCGGCAGCACTACTGGTCCAAGGCCCTGATCGAGGAGTCGCTGGCGCTGGCGACGGTGCTCAAGGTGAACGACACCGAGCTGCCGCGCCTCGCGACGCTCTTCGGCCTCACGGGCGACGTGCGCGCGCAGATCGACCAGCTCGCCGAGCGCTGGGGGTTGCGGGCGGTGGCGTACACGCGCGGTGAGCATGGCAGCCTGCTGCGCACGGCGCACGAGTGGTCCGAACACCCCGGCGTGCCGACGACGGTCGGGGACACGGTCGGCGCCGGTGATGCCTTCACGGCCGCGATGACGATCGGCCTGCTCTCCGGCTGGTCGCTGGACGACGTGAACGCGCACGCGAACCGGGTGGCGGCGTACGTGGCGTCACAGTCGGGCGGCACGCCGGTCCTGTCCGCCGCCTGCCTCGCACCGTTCGCAGCGCGCGTCTGAGGGAGGGGACCGCCGCGTGAGCGGCGGCCACACCAGCGCGGGAATGCCCCGTGGTGTCGCGGGGTCTGCGGAGACGAGCCACCCGCGCAGGGTGGCTGCGATGTCGCACCTGGCGACCGCACCTCCACCGTCGCAGTACCCCGGAGCCACCGCATGCCCGCCATTCGCACCACCCGCCTCCACCGCCTGGCGCTGCAGGGCCTCGCGGCCGCTGCGTTCCTGGCTGCACCGCTCGGCAGCGCCGGCGCGCAGGCATTCATCGATCCCACCGGTGACTTCCTGCCCAGCTACACCGGCCCGCAGAACGGCGACATGGACGTCGTCTCCGCGCAGGTGCTTTTCGATGGCTCCAACTTCACGTTCATGCACACGTCGGCCGGTGCCATCGGCCAGACCACCAACAGCATCTTCGTGTGGGGCATGAACCGCGGCGCGGGCACGGCGCGCTTTCCCACGCTCGCGCCGGGTGTGCTGTTCGACTGGGTCCTGACCGTCACGTCCAATGGAGCAGGCGGCTTCACGGTGGCGACACGCGACCTCGTCTCGGCCACTTCCACCAGCATCGACGGCTCGGCGCTGACGATCAGCGGCAGCTCGATGAGCGTCATCATCCCGGGCATCCTGCTGCCGAGCCGCGGCCTCGCCATCGGGGACTTCACTGCGAACCTGTGGCCGCGACTGACGGGCGGCGCGCTCTCCGGCATCTCCGACTTTGCCCCCGACAACTCGAACTTCGCCGTCACCGTCACCCCGGAACCGGCGTCGTACCTGCTCGTCGGCACTGGGCTGGCGGCGTTGCTGGTGGTGCGTCGCCGTCGCCGTCACGGTTGAAGGGCCGGCCGCACGCGTGCGGCGAGATCGTGTCGAGGGTACCGGGATACTGACGGCGCCTTCGAGTGGTCGAGGAGCGAGCGAAGGGGTGGCTGTGGTGGCTCGGACACCGTTGGTTCCCACGGAGCCACGGAGCGCACGGAGGGCACGGAGTTGCAGCAATGGGATACTGGAACAGCCAGCGCCACGCTGGGTGCTGCCACGTGCGCGTTGTTCCTTGCAATGCTCTTGCTGTTTCTCCGTGCCCTCCGTGGGCTCCGTGACTCCGTGGGAACCAACGATCCCCCACGTTACGCCGACACTCCGGCCCCGCACGCCGACCGTTCACGGGACCCTGACCGGCACGGAGAATCCTGCACGCGTCGCCGTCAGTCGAGCGCCGAGAACTCCGTGAACAGCGCGCTCGCCGACCGCGGGCGCGCGTCTGGGGCCGGCGCCATCATGCGGGCAATGAGGGCGTCGAGCAACCCGGCGCCCTCGGCCCGTACCGCACGCACCGGCGCCACTGGCGTGGCATCCAGCTTGTGTGCGAGGAACGTGAGTCGCGTCTCGGCGTCGAACGGCGTGGTGCCGTGCAGGCACTCGTGCAGCACCACGCCGGCGGCGTAGATGTCGCTGGCAGGGGTCGGCGCACCGCCGATGAGCTGCTCCGGTGCCATGTACTCCGGCGTGCCGATCACGGCACCGGCGAGATGCCCGACGGCCTCGCTGCCACGGGTCGTCATGCCGTTCACGCCACGCGCCACACGGGCGATGCCGAAGTCCGAGACCTTCAGCACACCGCCGGGGGCGAGCAGCAGGTTGGCTGGCTTCAGGTCACCATGCGCCACCCCGTCCGCGTGCATCACCGCGAGCGCCCGCGAGAGCTGGCGCGCCAGTGACGTCACCGCGGCGGGTGGGAGTGCGCCGTGCGTCGTGATCAGCGTCTGCAGCGAGACGCCTTCCACCAGCTCCATCGTGAGGAAGGTGATGCCGTCGGCCTCTCCGATGTCGTGCACGCGCACCACGTTGCGATGTGAGATGCGGCGCGCGATGCGCAGCTCCTCGGCCAGCCGGGCCGGCGCGGCGGCGTCCAGCGCGAGCACCTCGGGACGCAGCACCTTCACCGCCACCGACTCACCGACCACGCGGTCGTGTGCGCGATAGACGATGCCCAGGCCACCGCTGCCGATGACGCTCTCGATGCGGTACCGGTTGGCGAGCACCGCGCCCGGTTCCATCCCGATCCCCGCCCGCGGCGCGGACCAGGCCCGCGGCGTGAGGCTGCCGCCGATCGAGCGCACACTGCCGCGCACGGGCGCCGCGGTCGCCGGTGGCACCACCGGTGGTGGCGGCTGCAGCGCGATCAGCAGCTCCTTGTCGCGCAGGTCGGCGAGCAGCGACGAGAACGCGGCGCCGAGATCCTCGAGCTCGCGGCCGCCACCGCCTGCCGGCAGCGCGGCGTCGGTGCCGGCCACGTATTCGCCATCGGCGGCGCGGCGCACGGCGGCCGCCAGCGTGCGCACCGGGCGTGCGATCCACCGCGCAGCGACGAACGCGGCGAGCCAGCTCAGGAGCAGGCCGAGGATGCCGGCGACGGCGAGGGAGCGCCGCAGCCCGGCGATGCCGGTGAGTTCCGCCTCGCGCGAGCGCAGCACGACGAAGCCCCCCACCACGTCACCACCCGCCGTGGTGAGCGCGCTGCCCTGCACCATGTAGCGGACGCCGCTGATCGCCACGTCGGGCTGTGGTGCAGCGTCGTCGGCCGGGCGCTCGGGCACCGTCGTCACCGCACGCGCGACCTCCGGTGCGCGCCCGAGCGTGGAGACGGTCACCCGCCGGTCGCCACGGGGATCGTGCACGTAGAACAGCAGCTCACTCGACGTGGTGGCCTTCACGTCACGCACGAGCATCGAGTCCACCACGCGCGTCGCGACCAGCACGCCCACCGGGGCGCCGCCGGGCGTGACGATCGGCACGCCGACGGCCTGGAAGAGCAGCGAGTCACGCGACACGCCGAAGCCGCTCGTGGTGAGGCCGCGCAGCGCACCCGCCACCAGCGGCACGCTGCCCATCGTGATGCCATTCGCCCCGGGCTCGTCACTCTTCGCGAGCAGCACGCCGCGCTCGTCGGTGATGAACACCCAGTCGGCCCCGAGCTGCTCGGCGGCCTCGAACGACTGGTCGAGGATGTCGTCACGCCGCTGCTCAGCCACCAGCGTGCGGAAATAGGGGCCTTGCACGAACACGCGCGCCCCGCCGGCGAGGCTCCGGCTCCGTCCCGCGAGGAACTGCGCCACGAGGTCCGCCGACTGTTCCAGCCCACGCCGCGCCGAGGCCTCGCCCGCGCGTCGCACGGACCGCGACGTGATCACGAAGGCGGCGGCGATGACCACGGCCACGATCGTCGCGGTGCCGAGGAACACACGGCCCGTCAGGCCGAGCGTGCGGCGGTCCGGTGGGGCAGGGGACGGGCGACCGGTGCCTGGCATGCTCCGCCTCAGTACCGGTCGTTGCGGGTGGCGGCGTACGGCACGCCGAACTTGTTCAGGTGTGCACCGGCCACGTAGCCGCGTGCGTCGAGCTCCACGCGCGCCGATGCGCCTGCCGCCGTGACCACGAGATCCTGTGATGCCCGCGCGGCGCGTTCGTGCCACACGTGCAGCCGGTAGGTGCCCACCGGCACGTCGGGCAGCGTGAAGCGGCCGGCGTCGTCGGCGTGCGCCACGTAGGGCGTGCTGAGCGCAATCACGTAACTCACCATGCGCGCGTGGATGTTGCAGTAGATCGGGTAGATGCCGCCGCGGCCGAAGCTGGCCGACCGCGTCGCACCGCGGCGGTAGAGCCCGAGGTCGAACGTCACCGGCTCGGTGTTCGAGAAGACGTTGTGGCTGTACGGGTCCTGGTTCGGGAATGCCACCGTGCCACCGCGCCGGACGACGGCCACGCGCGGGGTGAATTCCCGCCCGCGCATCACGATGCTGGCCTCGGCCGGCGCACCGCCACGATCGTCGGTGCTGCGTCCGTCCACCGCTTCGAGGTACACGATCGCGGTGCCGAGATCCCTGCGCGCCCCGCCCGGCCGCTCGAGCAGCGCCAGCTGCCCCGTGACGGCGCCAGCGCGCGGTGATGCGGCGCTGCCGATGAGCAGCAGGAGGATCGCCGGCAGCATGTGCGCGGCGCGCACGACGGCGTGGCGTGCGTCACTCACAGTTCGAACCCGAACGCGAGGTTCAGGTGGTTCGCCCGGTTGGTGTCGCCGTCGTAGCGCGTGGTGATGCGACGGAACTCGAGGCCGACGATGATCGGTTGCGCCGGTCGCCAGAGCAGGTGTGCGGCACAGGCGGAATTCGCGAGCCGCACCGGCACCTGGGATGCGCGCACCACGTCGCGCCCGCAGCCGGCGCCGCTGATCAGCGTCGGGTGCGGCTGCAGGTTCAGCTGCAGCCAGCCGGCGCTGTCGTGCAGCGGCGGACCGAGCGGCTCACCCGGCGGTGCGCGCCCGAAGCTCTGGCCGATCGCGCCACCGCCCAGGCCGCGCACCAGCTGGCCACGATAGGCCTCGCCACGCAGCTCGAGCCACCGCGTGGGCGCGTAGCGCACGTCGGCGCTCACCGCGCGGCTGGCCGTGTTCGTGTCGCCCGAGACACGCACCCACCCCCGGTGGATGCCGACACCCACCTCGCCGCCGGGTTCTCCCATCAGCACGTCGCTCGGCGCGCCGGTGAACTCGCCACCGGCCCCCCAGCGCAGGTGCACGCGCCCCTGCAGGAACGGCCGCGCCGAGCGTTCACCGGCGTCCACGGCATCGGGCTCCGCCAGGTGCTGCACGCCGGTCACCGGTGCCAGCGCCGCGCCCTGCACGCCAAGGCGCAATCCGGATCTGTGGACATACAGGTCGCGTGAGAGGCGCACCTGCGGCAGCCAGTTCCAGAGGTTGCCCGCCGCCACGAAGCCCGGCACGCTCGCGGCGGCCACGCTGATGGGGTTCAGGTCCGAGATCAGCGGTGTCTCGGAGCCCACGAACAGCGTCGTGCGGTCCCAGCGCAGCCGCGCGCGTGCGGTGCGCATGCGCGGCTCGGGAAAGAGCCGGCGGTCGCCGGGCCCGTTCGACACGCCGCCGAAGAAGTCGAGCTCGATGTCTCCCTCGAACGTGCCGCCGAGCACACTGTCCACCGTGACGGCGGCCCCCACGCGCGACTGCCGCACCGAGAGGCCGAAGTCGCGCGTGCCGGCGGACGGCTGTGGCAGTGGCGCACCGGGCAGCGTGGGCGGCACGGCGAGGTCCGGAAGCGCGAACTGCGGCAGGTCCGGGTTGTTCACGCGCTGCGTGCTGAGGAACGTGTTGGTCATGATCCGCGCGCTCAGCTCCACCTGCAGCCGCGAGCGCGTGCGCACGGCGGTGCCGGCTTCGACGGCGAGCTGGCGGCGCAGCAGCGCGATCGCTGCCTCGGCGCGTTCGAGGCGGGCGGCGAGCGAGTCACGCGCCGCGGAGTCGGCCGGCACGGCGAGCGAGTCGCGGACGGGACGCTGCTGCGCGCGAAGCGCACCGGATGCGCCGGCGGGCAGGACCAGCGAGACGAGCGGCAGGAGCAGTCGCCAGCGTCGCGCGGCGATGAAACACCGGAGGGACATCGCGTCCCACCAGTGTGCGGAGTCGGTCACCGGGGCCTCACGAACTCGAGTCGGTGGAGGCGCGCATGACGCCAGCCTCGACGGGAATATGACGGCGGTACGTGCCGGAATCAGCGCCCGGTGTCGCCGACCCGCAATGCCGTCAGCGCGCCGGCCGGCGCGTCACCGATGAGGATGGCTCCCGATTCTTCCGCGGCCCATGCCAGCATCGTCTGTGCGCCGCTGGCCGCGGTGACCGCCGATCCCGCCGCCACCGGGCCCCGGATCAGCGGACTCCGGAAGAACACCGGCTCGGCCACGAGGTACTGCAGCACGAGTCGGTCCTGCCACCGGTACGCGAGCACCGCGGCAGGCTCTCCCTGCAGGTCTGTGCTCCATGCCGCCAGCAGCCGCACCGCCGGTGTGCGCAGCGGCTGCACGGGGAATGGGACTGCCGCGCGCACCGCGTCCAGGTCACGGGCTCGGCCGGGCAGGTCGCCGGCGGTCACGCGGCGGTAGTCGGCGAGCACGTGGGTGAGCAGCGGCACGGCGCCGGCATCCACGACGCTCGCCGCCACGGGCGTCGCGAGCGACCCTGCCACCGGCGTGCGGCGGCTGATGGCGACCGCGAGCACGGCCAGCACCACGATGGCGACGGTGCCACCGCGCACCGCGGTGGACTGCCACCACGGCTGCACGGGCGCGATGACGGGCACGGGCAGGGCGGCGCTCGTCGCCACCTGCTGCAGGATCCGCTCGCGCAGTGCGGGCGGTGCGCTCACACCGGGCTCGCGCGCGAGGCGGGTGTGCATGACCGAGTGCAGTTCGACTTCGCGCCGGCAGCGCGCGCAGCCCAGCAGGTGCGCATCGATCTGCGACACCGTCTCCGGCGGCAGCTCGCCGTCCGCGTAGGCGCCGAGCAGGGTTGCCAGGACCTGGTGGCGCGCCTCGCGGGCGTCGTCGTCCCCCGGGCGTTCGTGCGGCAGTGCGCTGAAGTTCAGGTGCAGGTCGCTCATGGCGTGTTCCTCTCTCCACCCCGCCGCAGCCGCGCGGCCGGACTGGTCGTGTCGGACGCGCCCAGGCCCCAGGCGCGCCGGTTGGCGACGATCGTGCCGGCCAGCAGCCGGCGCCCGCGCGAGATGCGGCTCATCACCGTGCCGATCGGGATCCCCGCGATCTCGGCGATCTCGTGGTACTTGAAGCCATCGATGTCGTGCAGCTCGACGGCGGTGGCGAAGTCCTCGGGGATCAGCTCCAGCGCCTTCGCGATCATCTCGCTGTCGAGCCGGGCCGCCACCTCGCTGAACACCACGTCGGTCTCACCGCCGATGAGCTCCTCGTGCGCCTGCTCCAGCCGTGTGATGTCCACGAGCTGACGGCGGCGGTCACTCTTCTCGCTCACGTCGCTGAGCACACTGCGCAGGATGCGGTAGAGCCATGGTCGCGCCTTGCCCGCGTCACGCAGGTCCTGGAACGACAGCCACGCCTTCACGCACGCGTCCTGCACGGCATCCTCGGCATCGCCGGCGCTGGCCGTGCGTCGCTGCGCGA
Organism: Gemmatimonadaceae bacterium; assembly: GCA_020851035.1. NCBI lineage: Bacteria > Pseudomonadati > Gemmatimonadota > Gemmatimonadia > Gemmatimonadales > Gemmatimonadaceae > Gemmatimonadaceae bacterium. The sequence continues at coordinate 185,945 of JADZDM010000025.1, forward strand.
AGCGCAGGAGGCGGTCGAGGTGGGGCAGCACCAGCGCCTGGAACCGCGCGTGCTGCTCGTCGAGGGTCTGGGCGGAATTGGGCACGGATGGGCAGACGGGGTGGCACGCCCGGAGTATTCCCCGCGGGGCCCGGCGCCCCGTCGCAGCCACCGGAGGATGTGCTCCGGGCTGCGAAACGGCCAGCCGTCAGGTGTTTGCTGGCGCGGTGCGGGGGGCGTGGCGACGGGTTCGGGGGACGGGGTGCAAGGGGACGGGGATCTCGAGTTCAAGGGGACGGGGATCTTGAACGCGAGGTCGGTTCAAGGGGACGGAGATCTCGAGGTCAAGGGGACGGGGATGTTGAGTTCAAGGGGACGGGGATGTTGAGTTCAAGGGGACGGGGATCCCTGAAGAGAACCGTCTGAGGTGCGCCGGGTCTGGGGGCGGTGATGCGCGTCCGCTGGCGGTTCTCACGGAGACACGGAGCTCACGGAGGGCACGGAGGAAGGGCGAGGAAAGATTGGAACAGCTGGTTCTGCGCTGGGTGCTGCCACGCGCGCGCTGATCCTCTCAACGCTCGTGCTCTTTCTCCGGGCGCTCCGTCGGCTCCGTGCCTCCGTGGGCACCACCGAGGCCCGAGCCGCACCGACCCCCGGATGCCGTGATGGCGCGCCAGGCAACCGTCAGAACGGCGTCGGACTCTCGACGACGACGGCGGCGCCGGTCACGGGATGCAGGAACGCGAGGCGTTCCGCGTGCAGGAGCAACCGCTCGCCCTCCGCCGGCGCCTCGCGGCCGTACAGCCGGTCGCCGACGATCGGTGCATCCAGGCCCAGCGGATGCGCCGCGTGCACGCGCAACTGGTGTGTCCGTCCGGTGTGCGGCGTGAACTGCACCCGCGTGCGTCCTGCATGACGCTCCAGCACCCGCCACTCCGTCAGCGCCGGCTTGCCGGACTCGGGGTCATGGATGTGCCGCGGCCGGTCATCGATGTCGAGGCGCAGCGGGAGCGCGATCTCGCCACTGTCGCCTCGTACGTCACCGTCCACCACCGCCACGTAGCGCTTGTCGATCGCACGCAGCGAGAAGAGCCGCTGCAGCGCCGAGAACGTCGCCGCATCCTTCGCCGCCAGCAGCAACCCGGAGGTGTCGAGGTCGAGCCGGTGCACGACGATCTGGCCGGTGACGTCGGGGTACCGTGCCCGCAGTCGCGTCAGCACGCAGTCCTGCAGCCGCGCACTGCGCCCCGGCACCGACAGCAGCCCGCTCGGCTTGTCCACCACCAGCAGGTGCGCGTCCTCGTAGACCGTGCGCGGGTGCGCGGCGTCGACGGCTGCGGTGCCGAACACCGGCGGCTCGTCGGCGTGCAGCCCGCGCAGCATGTGCGCAAGGATCGGACCGCACTTCCCGTGGCACGCCGGATAGAATGATGCGGCGCGCCGATCGGCGGACTTCGGCGGTGCCCCCCACCAGAACTCCGCCAGCGCCAGCGGATGCAGCCCGCAGGTGTACGCCTGTGCCAGCAGTTTCGGTGCCGCGCAGTCCCCGGCACCCCCCGGGGGCAGCGCGGGTGCGAACAGGTCGCGCAGCAGCCGGAGCTCGCCGCGCGCGTTCGTGAAGCGGTAGCTCTCCTGGATGCGCGGCAGCAGGTCACGCGACCGCGCCGCCCGCGACGCATCGAACGCCGCCACCGCCACCGGGTCTCCGCCCAGCACCACCTGTTCACGTGCCGAGGCCAGCGCCCGCATCTCGGCATCGCCAGCCACCCAGATCGCATCGCGCTCAGCCGCATCGAATGCCGGCGGCGCCCAGCCTTCGTGGTGCCACTGGCCGGCGAGCATGCCCGAGAACGCGCGCAGGTACCCCGCTGCGCCATCGCGTGCCTGCACCACCAGCACCCCGAACATCTTCCCGTTCCCCGGCGCGTCCAGCTGCCACTGCGCCGCGGCAGGTGATGCCAGCTGCGCCATCGTCTCCTGCGCCGCGCGACGGGCGAGCGGGTGCACCGCCGCGCGATCGAACGGGCTCGGGAAGCGTGCCGGGACGTCGGCCGGCGACGGGGCGGGGGTGAAGCGAATCACGGCCGAAGTCTACACGGGCCGTGGTGAGGCGTGGGAGCACCTGGACGGCGCATGCCACACGCGACGTGCCGCGCGATGCCAGCGTCGCCGCCATGGACGACGCCGCGGGGCAAACCCGCTACATCCCCCGCGTCAGCGCCGACGGATCCACCACCGTGATCCCCCGCGGCACCGTGAACCCGAACGCCCCCGCCGGCAGCGTCGCCACCCGGCCGATGCTCGTGAAGCGCAGCGTCCGAACCAGCCCGCTCGCCTCCGTCACCTCCAACTGCTGCAGCGCCGCACTCGCCGGCACCACCCACAGCACCGCACGCGTGAACCCCATGTCGCTGCGCGGCACCAGCACCAGCTTCCGCAGCGCCGTGCCGCCCACGGTGGCCATGCCGCCATCCGTCACCGTGAACTTCCGTGATGGCGACGTGAAGAACTGGCCCACGAGGTCCACGCCGCCCGGTGCATTCGCGCCCACCGGCATCTTCAGCACCTGGCCCGGTGTCGCGCTCGGCACGTACACCCAGAGCGTCCGGCCATCACTCACGATGCGGTCACCGGCAGGCTGCGTGAAGTTGATCGAGAACACCCCGGGACCGCGCTGCAGGTAGCTGCCTGCGCTGGGTGTCTCGGTCGAGGTGATCGGGTTCTGCACGCGCTGCGTGAAGTCGGCCTTGAGGCCGCGCGTGCCGGTGTACAGCGCTGCCGTGCGCTCCAGCAACGCGGCTGGCGATGGTGTGGCTGCCCGCGCACGTGCCTGCGCCGCCAGCGGAGCCGGCGCGTGTGCCAGTGTCAGTGCCCCGATCGCGGCAAGGACGGCGCGACTGGCGACACGATGCAATCTCTTCATGACGACCTCACGAGCGGGAGAGCAGGCTGGTGCAGTGACGGATGATACCCCGCCTATGCAACCGCCGTTCCTGCGCCCATGATCGAGCGCCCCACTGCCTCGGCGATCGGCACCAGGCTGCGCATCATGTCGTCGAACTGCGGCGGGTGCAGGCTCTGCGCCCCATCGCTCCACGCCTTGTCGGGGGACTGGTGCACCTCGACGATCACGCCGTCGGCCCCGACCGCCACCGTTGCGCGCGCCAGCGGCGGCACGGCATCGCGGATGCCCACGCCGTGGCTCGGGTCACCGATGATCGGCAGGTGCGACAGCCGCTGGATCACCGGGATCGCGGCCAGGTCGTACACGTTGCGCGTGGCGGTGTCGAAGCTCCGGATGCCGCGCTCGCAGAGGATGACCTTCCGGTTGCCTTCCGACATGATGTACTCCGCCGCCAGCAGCCACTCGGTGATGGTGGCCGACATCCCGCGCTTCAGCAGCACCGGCACGCCCAGGCGGCCGAGGTGCTTGAGCAGCGAGAAGTTCATCATGTTGCGCGCGCCGAGCTGGATGCAGTCGGCATACTTTGCGACGAGGTCGGCCTGGCGCTCGTCCATCGCCTCGGTGATGATCGGCAGCCCCGTCTCGCTGCGCGCGAGTGCCAGGTGACGCAGCCCGTCCTCGCCCAGCCCCTGGAACGCGTAGGGCGACGTGCGCGGCTTGTAGGCGCCGCCGCGCAGCGCCACCGCGCCGGACGCCTTCACCAGCCGCGCGATGTGGACGATCTCCTCCTCACCCTCGACGCTGCACGGCCCGGCAACGATGGGCACCTCGATGCCACCGAACACGACGCCGTTGCCGATCGACACCAGCGACCGCTCGGGCTGCCACTCGCGTGACACCTGCTTGTACGGCTTGGAGTCGTACAGCACCTGGGCCACGCCCGACATCCCCTCGAACGCCGAGGTGTCCGCCTGGCCGTCGTCACCGGCGACCCCGATGGCGGTGCGCATGGCACCCGGCATCGGGAGCGGCTTGAAGCCCAGCTCCCTGATCGCCTCGCACACCGCCTCGATGTCGTCGGGCGTGGCGTTCCGTTGCATCATCACCAGCATCGCGTGTCGTCCTCAGCAGTCGAGTACAAGACCGTCCGTGGCGATCACGGTCGGGCCGGTCCAGCGCGCGCCCAGCTCGGCACGCAGGTCGATCCCATCCAGCGGGGGATACATGTGCGTCACCACGAGCATGCCGGGTGCCGCCGCCGTCGCCAGCACCGCGGTCTCCGACGGCGTGAGGTGGATCGGCACCGGCATGGCGTCGGGCAGGGAGCACTCGGCCAGCAGGAGGTCGCAGCCGGCCGCCCAGGCGCCCAGCGACGGGTCGTGGCCGGTGTCCCCGGTGTAGACCAGCCGCCTGCCGTCATGCCCGACGGAATATGCCACGCTTTCGGCCGTGTGGGGCACGCTCCGACTGGTGAGGGTCACGCCCGACCCGAGGTCGATCGGCTCCTCCAGCCCGGGCTCGAGGACCTGCAGCGGGAACCCCGGCTCGGCCAGCCACCCGCCCAGCGCCTCGGCCCAGCGGCCGAGCAGGGCCGCCGTGCCCGCCGGCCCGACGATGACCAGCGGCGCCGTCCGGGGCTCCAGGCGCGCGTGCCGCCACGCGAACACCAGCGTCGGCAGGTCACCGATGTGGTCCAGGTGCCAGTGGCTCAGCACGACGTGCGTGATGCCCCACCAGTCGATGCCGTGCCGCGCCATCGTGTGCGCCGAGCCTGGGCCGCAGTCCAGCAGGATCCGCAGGTCGCCTGCCTCGAGCAGGTACGACGCGCAGCCCCTGGTCGGTGACAGCGAGATCGTGCCGGATCCGATCACCGTCAGTCGCATGTCGCCGGGCTCCGTGAGCGTTCGGGATCGTCAACAGGGTTCACGCGGAAACCACGGAAAACGCGGAAGCGGTCACGACACTGGCCCACTGCATCTACACCGTGAAAAGCCGAGGAATTTCATGAACTGCGCGCCCGGTCTTGCAGTTCCTCCGAGATTGTCACTTGTGAGCGGCAACGAGTGGTGCAGAGCGTCGTGACCGCTTCCGCGTCCTCCGCGCTTTCCGCGTGAACACTGTTGAAGCCACTCCCACCACGAGAGAAAAGCCGAGTCGAAGGCTAGACTGCCGCAGCCACGCTCTCGTTCGCGGCGTCCGGCACCTCGAGTGTGTTCGGGTCCGGATCGACCCCGCCGTTCTGCACCGCGTCGCCGTTGCGGTTGCGCAGGCGCACGCTCACCAGCGAGCTCACGCCCGGCTCCTGCATCGTCACGCCGTACACCGCGTCGGCCGCCTCGGTGGTGGTGCGCGGGTTGTGCGTGATGACGATGAACTGGGTCCGCTCCTTGAACTCGTTCAGCATCTTCACGTAGCGGCCCACGTTCTGGTCGTCGAGCGGGGCATCGACCTCGTCCAGCAGGCAGAACGGGCTGGGACGGGTGAGGAAGATGCCGAACAGCAGCGACAGGGCCACCAGCGCGCGCTCGCCGCTGGAGAGCAGGTGGATGCGCTGCGTCTTCTTGCCGCGCGGGCTGGCGTGGATCTCGATGTCGCAGTCCAGCGGCTGGTCGGGGTTCTCGAGCTTCAGGTCGCACTCGCCGCCGCCGAACAGCGTCTGGAAGATCTGGCGGAAGTTCTCGCGCACCTTCGCGAACGTCGCCAGGAACAGCTCGCGTGCGGTGGCGTCGATCTCCTTGATCGCCTGCAGCAGCGAGAGCTTGGCCTCGGCCAGGTCGTTGCGCTGCGCGGTGAGGAAGTCGAAGCGCTTCTGCTCCTCCTCGTGCTCCTCCACCGCCAGCGGGTTCACCGGGCCGAGCTGCTCGAGCTGCTGGCGCAGCGCCTCGTTCTCGGTGCGCAGGGCGTCGGCCTCGAGCTCCAGCGGCTCGAAACCTTCCAGCAGCTCGGCGATCGGCTTGCGCCACTCGGTCTCGAGCCGCTCACGGATGTTCTGCCGGCGCGCCTCGAGCTGGGTGTGCCGCAGCTCCGCCTGGTGCAGCTCCTCGGCCAGCAGCACCGCGTGGCGGCGCACCGCCTCCAGGGCCTCGTCGCCGCGCTGCAGCGCCACGTCGGCGGCGCGCAGTCCTTCCTCGGCCTCGATCAGGCGCGTGTCCACTTCCGAGAGCGCGAGCTGCCGTTCGTCGAGCTGCACGGTGAGCGTGGCGATCTGGTTCGCCAGCGCCTCGTCGGCGTTGGCGAGCTGCATCAGCTCATTCCGCAGCGTCTCGAGGCGCGCGGTGGCGGTGGCCTGCTCCTGCAGCAGTCGCGAGGCGCGGTCCTGCGCCACCTGCACCCGCGCCTGCGCCTGCGCGTGGGCCACCTGCGCGATGGTCCGGCCCTCACGCGTCTCCTCGAGCATCTCGTCGGCACCCGACAGGCGCTCACGTGCCGACGTGATCACGGCCTCGTGGCCGGCGAGCCCGGCGCGCAGTTCCTCCGCCCTGGCGTCGTCGTCCGCGGCACGCGCCTGCAGAGCCGCACGGCGGTCGGAGAGCTTCTCGCTCAGTCCCTGCGCCTCGTTGCGCTCCCGCTGCGCGCGGGCCGCACGACGCTCGACTTCCGCACGTGCCTCCTCGGCGCGGCGCACCTCACCCTGGGCCTGGCTGGCGGCATCGGCCGCCGCCATCACCGCCGCCTCGGCCGCCTGCAGCGTCTCGCTCACCGTCACGGCCTCGGCGCTGATGCGGGCACGGGCCGCGTCGAGCGTCTCGAGATCGTCGCGCAGCATCGCCATCTCGGCGCGACGCTGGATCGGACCCTGCGCCGACTCGCCGCCGGGCAGGTAGATCGCGCCACGCGGGTCCACGAACCCCGTCCCGGCGCCCAGCGGCGTGACCTGGCCGAGCAGCGCATGCACCCAGCGCTGCGCCGGTGCCGCCGCCTGCACGCGCAGTGCGAGCGAACCGGCGGCGTCGGCGCTGTCGTGCACGGCATCCAGCGGCAGCAGGAGCACCGGGCCGGGACGTGCGCCTGCATGCCACTCGGCCACTGCCGCCGCCGCCTCGCGGTCCCGCACCACCACCGCGTGCACCGTGGCGCCGAGATACCGCTCGACGAGGATCGCCGCATCACTCTCGGCCGACAGGAAGTCCGACAGCGGCCCGAGCACCGCGCCAGGGCCGAAGCGCTCGCGTTCGCGGAGCACCGACGCGGCGCCCGGCGCGAGGCCGACACGATCGCGATCGAGCGCCTCGAGCCCGTGGATGCGGCCCTGCAGCGACGTGCGCTGGCGATCGGCATCACCGAGCCGCGTGCGCACGTCGGCCTCGGCGCTGCGCGCCGCCTGCGCCCCGGTGCGCGCCGCCTCCAGTGCCGCCTGCGCGCGCGCCACCGTCACGCGCGCGATCTCCAGCGCCTCGTCGGCGGCGGCGCTGTCGCGCTCCACCGACGCGAGTGCGTCCGCCAGCGTCGCGATCTCCGACCCCAGCGCGCCCTCGCGGGACAGCACCTCGGCCAGCTCCCGCTCGGTGCCCTCGCGATCCAGCTCCAGCCGCCGCACCTGGTCCCGCGCATCGCGCAGCGTCTTCTCGGCCGCCTCCACCTGCTGGCGTGCCACCGACACGCTGCGGCGTGCCTCCTCCTCGGCACCGGCGCGCTCCGTGAGCAGCGCCACCGCGGCCGCCAGCTCCACCTGCAGCCGCTGCCGCTCGGTCTCGGCATCCTCGCGCTCGGCGACGACGCGCTGCCCCAGCGCCTCCCCGTCCAGCAGCTCGGCGTCGGCGCGCTCGCGGCGTGACATCGCGTTGCGCTGCCGCTCCTCGGCCACGCGCAGCTCGCGCTCCACCTGGTTCGCCTGCTCGCGCTGCACCTGTGACATGCGTGCGAGCTCCGCGCGCATCGCCTCGGCGGCCGCACGGGCGCGCTGCGCCGCCTCGCGGTCGCGCGTTGCCGACTCGGCGTTGGTGGCGGCAGCGGGGACCGCCTCGCGCAGCTCCTCGAGGCGGGCCTCGAGCTGCACCAGTTCGTCGGCCCAGCCCTCCAGCTCGCGGGCGGCGAGCGTCACGTCCACCAGGAAGCGGCGCTGCGTGAGCTCCACGTTCCGCTCCGCCTTCTTGCGCTGCCGCGCCAGCGACCGCACCTGGCTCTGCACCTCCTCGATCAGGTCATCGAGGCGGGAAAGGTCCACGGTCGTCTCTTCCAGCCGCCGCTCGGTGCTCCGGCGCCGGTCGCGGTACAGGCCCACCCCAGCCGCCTCCTCGAACAGCTCGCGACGGTCGTCGGGGCGGTCACTGAGGAGTGCGTCGATCATCTTCGACTCGATCACCACCCCGCTGTCGGCACCCAGCCCCGTGCCGCGCACGAGGTCGTGGATGTCGCGCAGGCGGCACGGCGCGCGGTTCAGGAAGTAGTCGCTCTCGCCGGAACGCGACAGGCGCCTCGTGATGACCACTTCCTTGAACGCCACCGGCAGCACGCCGTCGGTGTTGTCGAAGTGCAGCGACACCTCCGCGACGTTCACCGCGCGGCGTGCCGACGAGCCCTGGAAGATCACTTCCTCCATCTTCGCGCCGCGCATCATGCGCGCACGCTGCTCACCGAGCACCCAGCGCACGGCGTCCGACACGTTCGACTTGCCGCAGCCGTTGGGCCCGACGATCATCGTCGCGCCCGGCTCGAACAGCATCTCGGTCTGGTCTGCGAACGACTTGAAGCCGTGCAGGGTGAGCTTGGTCAGGCGCACGTCAGAAACTTCTCCCGGTCCGGTAATAGAGCGTCGGATTGATGCCCTTGGCCACCAGTTCACCCATCAGCGGCACGGCCTGGTCCGGTGACTCGAATGCGCCGACGAAGATCGTGGCCTTGCCGTCGGCCTGCAGCAGCGGATACGCGGCGATCTGGCGCTGGCCGTAGCCGTTGGCGACGTTCTGCGCCGCGGCGCGTGAGATCCCCGCCTCGAGCATCAGGGCGTACGGCGTGGAGATCACGCGACCGGCGCCCGCCGCGAGCTTGCCACTGGCGCGCAGCGCGGTGAGCAGCGAGTCCGCCTGCCGCGCGCGAGTGTACGCACCGGCCTGCATCTGGAAGAAGCGCCCACGCTCGCCCCGGATGCGGACCATCGTGACGGTGCCGGCGGGGAGGGTGAGTCCGAGGTCGGCCCAGCGCGCGAGCGCCTGCGCCTCGTCGTTCGTCGCCACGATCACCACGCCGTACGGCGCGGCGGCGGCCGAGTCCTGCGGGTTCTCGGCGCGCGCGATGGTGGTGGTGTCGGCCGGCGGCGCCGGGATGGCGGCTTCCTGCGGCAGTTGCGCCGCGATCGCCCCCTGGGCAGCGGCCGCCGCCTCCTCACGCGTCACGGGTGCCGACGCGCCCGCGCCACCCGACATCCCGGGACGGCCCGCGATGAACCAGCCGGCGATCAGGGCGATCACGACGCCGGCGGCGATCAGCAGCTTCTTCTGCATGCCGTTGTCGTTCGCCGGGTACGGCGTGATCGGCCGCTGCTCGTCGGTGACGTGCGCCGGCAGCACCACCGGCGCCGGCGGGGGCGCCGCCGCCGACTTCGTCGGGACGTGCACGGCCGTCGGCACGACGCTCGCCGGCGCATCGATGTGTGCGAGCACGGAGTTCCGCGGCACCGAGAGCACCGACGTGGCGTCGCCCACCAGCACGACGCCGTCGAGCATCAGCGCCAGCTCGCGCAAGCCGTCGGCATCACTCGGCGCGACGAGGATCAGCAGCGCACCCACCTCGCGGAATCCCGCGGCCAGCCGGCGCCAGCGCTCGTTGCGGAGGATGTCGGGCGTCACCACCGGTTCCGTGCCGCTCGGCATCACGAACAGCATGCCGGCGTCGTCCACCTGCCGGGCGATCTTGTTCAGCGACACGCCATACAGGAAGCTGTCCACGATGCCGTGCGCGTCATCGCCGGTGACGAGGTTCTGGAGCGGCTCGACATCGCCGACGAGGTCACCGATCGCGACGCGACGCGTCTGCGACTGGATGCGACCGATCCCGATGGCCGCATGCGCCGCCGCCACCGGATCGATGCCGGTGACGAGCACCGCGTGCACCGAATCCACGGCCGGGGCCGCATCGGTGCCCAGCATCTCCCAGTCGAGCCCAGCAGTGGTTCCAGCAGCCATCAGTTCGTTCCCCCTTCGAAGACCCAGTAGTCGCGTCCGGCAGCCTGACCGGCACGCTCGGCATCCGCGCGCGACCGGAAAGGACCAAGAATAACCCTGTAGAGCGGGATCCCGTTCGTTGACGTCGCGACGACGCGCGCCCGCTCACCGTTGGCTCGGATGGCGTTGGCCAGCTGCCTGGCCGGCTGCTCCGCCTTGAGGGCGGCAAACTGCACCAGGTAGCCGCCGCGCTCACCAGGCGTTTGTGGCGCTGCGGCCGGCGCGGGCACCGCCGTAGCGGGCTCAGGTGCAGGTCGGCTGCCCTTTCCCTGGCTGTCCGCCCGGGCGGCGAGGGCAGCCCGGCGAACGGAGTCGGCGCGCGAGACCCGCCGCGTGGCGGTGTCGCGCCGGGAAGTGAGCGTGTCACCGCGTCGCGAAGCGGACTCTGCCGAGACGCGCGCGGCACGTGCCAGGGAGTCGGCGGGTCTCGCGGACCGGGTGGTGTCGGCCAGGGCGGCCGTCGCGCGCGGGGGCGGATCGCCGGCGCGCCGCCGGAAGCCGTTCCACTGCACGGCGGTCCAGATGTCCGCCGCGCCGCCGGCAATCACGTCCTGGGGCCGGAACTCACCGGCTGACAGCACGACCACGTCGTTGCCCCGCAGGGTGGCGAGGCGGCCGTCGGGAAAGACCATCGGGAGGTCACCTCGCCACGGCGAGGCGAAGCGTCCCAGGATCTCGTCGGTGGCGATGCCGACCACCAGCACCGAGTCGGCGCTCGGGCCGTGTCGCACCAGCAGGTACCGGCCGAGGGGATCCATGCGCAGCGCGCTGGCATTCGCCGGCACCTCGATCTTCGCGATCACCTCGTCGGTGTACTTGTTGATCACCTGCACGCGGGCCTCGTCGTCGTCGAGGCCGAGCACGTAGACGCGGTCACCGCTGGGCGACGACGCGGTGGCGACGATGGAATCGCCGATCGCGATGGTGCCGAGCGGCTCAAGGTCGCGTGCCCGCACGCTGCGGAGCCGGTCAGGGCCGTCGCTGAGGTAGTAGCGGTCACCGCCGGCGGCGGAGATGAGGCGCTCGGTGCCGGTGAAGACCGCGGTGTCGACCGCGGCGGCCGCCGGCGGGCGATAGCGGCTGAGGCGCGTCTCGCCGATGCGTTGTGCGACGATCAGGACGCCGCCATCGCGCAGGGGCTGCAGCTGTGACGGCATCGCGTCGCTGCGTACCTGCCACGGCGTCGCGTCGCTGGCGGTGAGGCGGTAGACCGAGTCCTCGTGGGTGCCGAAGATGCCGGTGCCGTCGAGACTCGCGAGTTCACCGAGGGGGCGGGGAAAGGCGCGCTCGAGCTGCCCGCTGCCGAGCGTCAGCCGCCAGGCGACGCCGGCGCTGTCGGCGAGCGCCAGGGTGCCGGCATCGATGTTGAACGCCAGTGGCTGTATGTGCGCCGGCAGGGCGGCACGCGTGCGCCAGATCACGCTGTCGAGGCGCGGATAGAGATAGGCGCGGGCGGCGCCTCCCGCGGCCGGGACACGAAGGATGATGGCGTCCGGACCGGGCGACGCGGCGGTGGCGGAGGTCGCCCCGCGATCGTCGGCGCCGGAACAGGCGGCCAGAGCCAGCAGGAGGGCGAGCAAGGGAGTGCGCACCTGCACAAGCTAGCCGTGACACCGCGGCCGGAAAACGGCTTGAAATGCGACGGGCGCCCGCAGATGCGGGCGCCCGTGCGTGCCGTGTGGTGGGTCGGCCGGTCCCGGCGTCAGTACGACGAGCCGAGTGACCACTGCCAGAAGCCCTTCCGTTCGGGGCGGTCCAGCGGGATGGCATAGTCCCAGCGCAGGAGCGCGAAGTTGAACAGGTTCACCCGGATGGAATAGCCGTAGCTGCGGAGCAGGAATCGCTGCGTGTTGGCGTCGTAGTTCGCGGGCCGGGAAATGGACGCCTTCTGCCCCGCACTGAACGCGATGCCGGCGTCGTAGAAGATCGCGCCGTCCACCGGCGGCAGCTGCACCGGCAGCACGCCGAGCTCGAACCGCCGCACCAGCGGGATGCGCAACTCGGCCGAGGCCACCGCGGCGCGCGAGCCGAGGAGCTCCGTGTTGCTGCACCCCGACGAGGCGCCGATGGTCGGCTGGCAGCCGAAGTTCAGCGCGTTCACGCGATCGTAGCCGCGCAGCCACATCAAGCCGTTCGGGTTGCCGATGTAGTTCGGGAAGAACGTCTCGTCCTTGCCGGTGCGCACCGTGCTGGTGAGGCGCGTGGCGATGGTGACGAAGTTGAAGAGGATCGGGTCGTAGCGCCGGTAGTCGGCGAGGAACTCGTGCCACTGCCGGCTGCCGAAGGTCGGTTCGTAGGCGAACCGCATGCGGCGGCCCATCAGCGGCGCGGTGTAGCCGTTGAGCGTGTTGTCGGAGACGAACGCCGCCTTCGGCTGCAGGAACGTGAGGGAGCCGAGGTTCTGGTCGCCCACGATCTGGAACTGCGTGCTCTCGCCGAAGCTGTTGAACTGCCGCGCCACGTCGAGGATCGACCGCCCGATGTTCTGCAGGCCGAGCCCGAGCTCGAAGCGCTTGAACCGGTTCTTCGGGAGCAGCGAGGTGAAGCCGGCGTCTCGCAACACGTAGCGCGCCAGCGACTGCGTCTCCTCGTAGATGCCCGGCGAGACCTGGACGACGCTCTGCCCGTTGAAGAAGAAGTACGGGAACTGCGAGATGGCGGCGTTGTACTGCAGCTTCCCGCCGAGGTTCGTGTAGCCCGCGTAGACGATCGCGTCCTGCAGGCGCCCGTTCACCTGCGCCGTGAAGGCGAGCCGGTTGTTGCCGAGCAGGTCGCTGAGCACCACGGTGGTGCCGCCGAAGAGCCCGCGGCCGAAGTTGTCCTGCGCGTAGCCGATGCTCGGTCGCGCCACATAGTCCGCCTCGTAGCTGACCTTGTACTTCGCGTCGCGGAACCGCGTGGGATCCGGCAGCGCCAGGTCGGCGCTGTCGAGCATGTCGTCGACCGTGAACGCGGTCGAGTCACGCTCGCCGCGCGGCGGCAGCGAGTCGGAGGTGCGGTACCCCTCCGCTCCGCGATAGACCGAGCGGCTCCCGGTGGCGGCCAGGCGCTGGCCGGCCACGATGGTCGGCGTGGAGCCGGCCGGCTTGGGAATCGGGGCGGCGCCGGGCGTGCCGGGGGTCAGGCCGATCCCCGGCAGCTGTGCCCCCGGGCGACCGATCGCGGTGCCGGGGGTCGTGCCCGGAATCGTGCCCGGAATCGTGCCCGGCTGGCCGGCCACGCCAGGCGTCATGCCGGGCGTCGTCGGCGCGCTCGGCACCGCCGTGATGGTGATCCCGTTCCCCGAGACGCTGCCGGCGGACGCGATCACCGCCGGCGCCGCCGTGGCGGGACGGTACGGCTCGTTCTTCAGCGCGCGCGGGTTGTCCACCGTCCACACCGTGTAGTCGCCCTTCTTCTCGAAGTGCACGAAGGCGAGGCGGTCGGCCGTGCGTGCCCAGGTCAGGGCAGGGCTGAACTCCGTGATGCCGGAGACGCCGCCGGCGACGTTCGTGAGCTGGTAGTGCTCGCGGTTCCCGAAGTCGTAGAGGAAGACGTTCGGGACGCCGTTGCGGTCGGTGATGTAGGCGATGCTCCGGCTGTCGGGCGCCCACTGCGGGTTGATGTTCAGGCCCGGCTGGTTGGGCAGCACGGTGACGTTGCCCGTCGCCATGTCGTACAGGCTGATCTTCCACCGGCTGAAGCGGAGCAGGTCGAAGTCGGTCTCGGCGCCGCGGTCACTCGCGAACGCGATGGTCCGGCCGTCGGGCGACACGTTCGGCATGAAGTCGCCGTAGCGGTCGTTCGTGAGCATGCGGAACCCGGTGCCGTCGACGGCGACGATCGCCAGGTCGGTGATGCCGCCCTTGTTGGAGCTGAAGACGATGTGCGAGCCGTCCGGCGTGAACACCGGGCTCAGCACCCCGTCCACCGGGAGGTCGATGCGGCGCGTGTCACCGCCGCGCGTGCGTGTGAGGTAGAGCACGTCCTTGCCGTTCCGCTGGCCGACGTACGCCACCTGGCTGCCATCGGGCGAGAAGGCGCTCTGGCTGTAGAGCAGTCGCAGCTCTTCCGCATTCGGATTGGTGGTGCTCTTCACCAGGCGGCGGATCCGCTTGCCGGTGCGCGCATCGGCCAGCCAGAGGTCGATGAACACCTCGCCGCGCAGGTAGTTGCCGTTGGAGAGGAACACCACCTTCGAGCCGTCGTCCGAGAGGGTCGGCGCGAGGAAGATGTTGCCGCCGCTCTTCTTCGGGTTGAGCAGGTTCTCGGCGAAGCGGCGCGGCCGGTCGAGGTTCACGACCGTCGGCAGGAACTGCTTCTGCAGCGCGTCCTTCCAGTCGTCGCCGAGTTCCTCGAGCGAGAGCCCGAGTTCGCGCTTGAACGCGCGCTCCACGCCGACATTGGGCAGCGCCTCGAGGATCTGCCCGATGACCTGGTCACCCCAGCGCTCGCCGATGTAGCGCATCAGCGACTCCCCGAAGCGGTAGGGGAACCACTGGTCCGGGTACATCGTCATCTGCTCGATGGTCGGGATGTCGCCGTTCATGGCGGCATCCCGGAGCCACATGTCGGTGAACTTGTGGTCGGTGCCGAGCGACAGGTACTCGGCCATCCCTTCCATCATCCACAGCGGCGGGTTCACCGCCTGCAGGGCCTGCAGGTTCGCGCCGGCGCGGCCGCGCGAGAACACGTCGTACTGGAACTGGTGCACCATCTCGTGCGTGAGCACGTGCTCGAAGGTGCGGAAGTCACCCGTGAGCGGCAGCACGTTGCGCTGGCGCTGGGCATCGGTCACGCCGCCGGTGCCCTCGCCCAGGTCACCGAAGATGTTGTTCTGGGCGAAGTCGGTGCGGCTGGCGAAGATCACGATCGGCTTGCGCTCGCGGAACTGGTGCCCGAGGATGCGCGACAGCCGGGCGTAGGAGCGCTCGGCCATCCGGGCCGCGTCCTCCACCGCCGCCTTCTCTTCCTTGTAGTAGTGCACGCGGAAGTGCTCGGTCTCGAGCACGCGCCAGTCGAACCGGTTGTACTGCACCTGGTTCTTGCCGAAATACCCCTGGGCGCCAGCCGACGACGCCAGGGCCAGTGTCGTGGTGATCGCCACGACCAGATTCCGCCGCATCCCCATTCCCAGTCCTCCCGGACCCCTTGCGACTCGTTGACTCAGCGCCGACTCACTCGAACGCGACCCGTTCCGCATCACTCCACAACCGCTCGAGCTGGTAGAAGTTCCGCAGCGTGGGGTGGAAGACGTGGATGACCACGTCGGTGTAGTCGAGCAGGGCCCAGCGCCCCTGCTCGACCCCCTCCGCGTGGGTCACGCGCTCGCCGCCCTCGCGCAGCGTGCGCACCACGTGGTCCGCCATGCTCCGTACGTGCGTATCCGACGTGCCGGATGCAATCACGAAGAAATCCGTCATGTCGGTGAGGCCGGCCAGGGAGAGCACCTGGATATCCGTCCCCTTGAAGTCGTTCATCAGCCGGGCTGCGCGGATCGCCAGGGCCTTCGCCTCCGCCTTGGTTGCCGCGCGGGTCGTGCGAGTCAATGCAGTCATCGAAGAAAGGAACGGCGGGCCGGGGCCCGCCTCTTGGCACAGGGACCCGTCACCGGAAGCGACGGGAGCGACGGGAGCGACCGGAGATAGGTTAACCCGTCGCACCCTGAACCACACACTGGACCGGCGGGCCGGCACCGACATCGCGCTTACCATCCGGCCGATCGGTCCCGTCACATCCGGCGTCCACCACACGGCCGGACACGCGACACGGGGCGCCCC
Source organism: Gemmatimonadaceae bacterium (assembly GCA_020851035.1). Classification (NCBI taxonomy): domain Bacteria; kingdom Pseudomonadati; phylum Gemmatimonadota; class Gemmatimonadia; order Gemmatimonadales; family Gemmatimonadaceae; species Gemmatimonadaceae bacterium. The sequence goes on from JADZDM010000025.1 coordinate 201,748, forward strand.
CCCCATCCGGCCTGGAAGAGGAGACGCCCCGTGCCTGCCATCGATTCCCGGTCGGCAAGCCGGCCGGGCCGCCCGGCTCAACCCTTGATGACCCACACCTTCACTTCGGGCTTCACGTCGGCGTGCAGCTTGATGGCGACCTTGTAGACGCCGAGCGCCTTGATGGGCTCGTGCAGGTCCACGTGGCGCTTCTCCACGTTCAGGCCCTGGGCCTTCAGCTGCTCGGCGATGTCGCCGGCCGTGACCGACCCGAACAGCTTGCCTTCCTCGCCCACGCGGGCGGCGAAGGTGATGGAGAGGTCGGCGTAGGCCTTGGCCAGCTCCTGGGCGGCCTCGACGCGGGCCGTCTCGGCGGCCACCAGCTTCGCCTTCTCCATCGAAATCCGCTTCTTGTTGCCGTCGGTGGCCGGGAGGGCCATGCCGCGGGGCAGCAGGAAGTTGCGGGCATACCCCGAGGAGACCTTCACCAGGTCCCCCGCATGACCGAGGCTGTCCACCGCTTGCCGAAGAATCACTTCCATCAGATCACCCTCCTCGAATCAGGAAACCGCTGGCCGGATCCGGCGTCGCCAGTCGGCCCAAGTATCACCCAGTCCCACCAAACCGAGTGCGATCGCGGCCCCGTCGCGCAGCAGCAGCAGCAATGCCACCCCGACGAGCAGGCCGAGCAGCGAACGCCCCGGACGAAGAAACCACGCCAGCACGGCGGCGCCACGCAGGGCGTAGAGCGCACCGAAGAACACGAGCAGGTTGATGCCGAGTGGACGCAGCGCCTCGAGCGCCGGCAGCAGCGCCACCACCAGCCCCACGATCACGGACCAGATCCAGTGATCGTTGAACCGGAAATCCCGCAGCCGACCGATCCCCTCGCCCAGCCGCGTGCGGCTGAAGCGATGGAAGAGCGCCCACGCGATCGCCATCCCGACCAGCGTCTGGAGTGCCAGCAGGGCCGGCAGCACCAGTCGCGCCATCTGCGGCAACCCGGCCAGGCTCGTCTCGAACGCATCGAGCACCGCCACGGTCGCGCTGTCCGGCCGGCTGGCGTTCTCCCGCTCCATCCCGGTGCGGAAGAGCCGCCAGTTGTCCACCTCCGTCTTGCCCCGCACCTCGAGGGTGGACGTGACCGTCCGCTCGAAGCTGGCCGGGCCCGACGGTGTCGATGCCACCAGCACGGCCGAGAGCAGCAGCGCCGAGAGCACCGCCACCACGCCACGCACCAGGAAATGCCGTGACCGCGCTGCGAGCAGCGTGATCCCGAGGCAGCCGGCCGCCAGCACCGTCCACCCCGTCGTGAGCATCTCGCTGCTGACCCCACCACGCAGCGCCACCCACACGACATACGTCGCCCCCGCCACCGTCGCGATCGCCAGCGGCAGGCTGCCCCCGCGCCACCACCCCACCAACGCACACGCGGCGAGGGCAGGCAACAGCACCGACAGGGCGGATTGCACCGGCAGCAGCGTGTGTGCGATGGGCAGGTTCGCGGCGACCAGGTACCCGATCACCGCCAGCCCCAGCCACCACCAGCCACGTCGCGGCGCCGGCGTGGTGGCGTCCGTCATCGTCCCGTCAGGCCTTGCTCGAGCGGGTGTACGGCAGCAGCGCGAGGTAGCGCGCCTTCTTGATCGCCGACGCCAGCTGGCGCTGGTGACGGGCGTCCACACCGCTCAACCGGCTCGGCAGGATCTTGCCGTTCTCGGTGATGAAGCGGCTGAGGAAGCGCTCGTCCTTGTAATCCACGAAACGGATGCCTGCCTCGTTGACCGGGCTGGGCTTCTTGTTGCGGCGGGCCATGGGCTAATCCTCGTCGTCGTCGTCATCGCCGGCTTCTTCAGCGCGGCGCTTGGCTTCCAGCTGCTCTTCGGTGAGCGGCGGGGCTCCCAGCTCGTGCTCATGCAGCGAGATGAGATAGCGGAGCACACCGTCGTCGAGCTTCAGTGACCGCTCGAACTCGGGCAGCTTGCCCGTCTCGGCAGTGAAGCGGGCCACGACGTAGTAGCCGGTGTCCTTCTTCTTGATCTGGTAGGCGAGCTGGCGCCGGCCCCAGAGGTCCAGCGTGGCCTCCTCGGCCAGCGACAGCAGGCCATGATGCTTGGCCAGCTTCTCGGCGATCACACCATCTTCGAGCGCACTGTCGAAGATGTAGACGGCCTCGTACGGACGCAGAATCGTCGTCACGAGTGGCAATCCTCCCTGTGGTCAGAACCGCCCCCCGCGGGTTGCCGACGCAGGAGGAGGGGAATGAGGGGCGCCCCGGATCGGGGTGCCCGTTGTGCCGCACCGGCCATGTGCCTGATGCGGACCAGCCTCCAAAGCTATGCCGGCCGAGGCCGTGGTGGTACCGGGCCGGTCGAACCGGGTCAGTCGAACCGGAGCGCCACCTTGCCCACCGTCCCGTTCGACTCCACCAGCGCATGCGCCGTCGCGAGCTCGGCCAGCTCGAACCGGGCATCGATCCGCGGTGCCAGCCGGCCGCTCGCCAGCCACGGCAGGACGTCGCGTTCGTACGCCCCGATCACCGCCATCCGCTCGTCCAGGCCGCGGCTCCGCAGCACGGTTCCCCGGATGGTGAGTCTGCGGCCGAGCACGGTGCGCAGGTCCATCGTCGCCTTCGACCCCGCCAGCGCGCCGATGAGCATCAGGCGCCCCCGCGGCGCCATCGCGGCCAGGCTGCCGGCCGTGTAGTCGCCGCCGACCAGGTCCACCACGACGTCGGCCCCACCGCCATCGGTCCACCCCGCCATCGCGCGCGCGATCCAGTCCCCCTCGCCAGGCTGGCACCCGTCCACCATCCCCATCACCCGGGCGGCGTCGAGCTTGGCCAGGCCACGCGCCGTGCCAAAGACCCGCGCCCCAAGCGCGGTGGCGAGCTGCACTGCCGCCAGCCCGACGCCGCTGCCGACCGCGTGCACCAGCACCGTCTCGCCGGCGCGCAGTCCGGCCTGTGTCACCATCGCGTCGTGGGCGGTGATGAAGACCTCCGGCGCCGCGCCCGCCACCTCCCAGCTCATCCCGTCGGGCACACGCGCCACCGTCCGCGCGTCGGTCACGAGGTACTCGGCATGCGCCCCGCCCGCCACCAGCCCGCACACCCGGTCGCCCACCACGAATCCCTCCACGCCCGCGCCGCACGCGGCCACCTCGCCGGCGAACTCCAGGCCCGGGATGTCGGCGGGGACGCCTGGCGGGGCAGGGTAGCGGCCGATGCGCTGGAGCAGGTCGGCGCGATTCACGGCCGAGGCGCGGACCCGGACGAGAAGGTCGCCGGGCGCGGGCGCCGGGAGCGGACGCTCGAGGATCCGGAGGACGTCCGGGGCACCGGGGGCCGTGATGACGGCGGCGCGCATGACTGGGGGCAGGGACATCCCGACAGTCTCGCGTGGCCGCGGCTGTCGCACCACCCCGCGTTCACTGCGCACCGATCAGCGGAGCAGTGTCCGCACCGAGTCGAGCGACCCGCTCGACGCCGCCGGCAGCACACGCAGCAGGCGCGCCAAAAGCGGATAGACATGGACGTTGCTGAACGGTGCCACCACCCGCCCGCGCCGGAAGTCGGGACCGGCGCCGATGAAGAGTGCCCCCATCGACGGCACCTGCGGGTCGTAGCCGTGCGCGCCTCCCACCTTGCCCGGCACCTGCTTCGCGTTGTATTCCCGCGTGCCGATCGACCACCCCTCGTCCGCGATCGCCACGATCGGCGTCACCCGCGCGCCGGTGTTGTAGTGCAGCCGCGCCGGCAGCTCCCCCTTTCGGTACACCTGCAGGTGCGGATGTGCGTGCAGGAGCGCGCGATACACGTACTCCGCCGCGCCGGGCTTCGGGATGATGGTCGCGACGGGCGACCAGTCACCGATGTCGAGGCTGTCGAGCGACACGTAGTCGTCGAGTGAGATGGTGCGCGACGCCTCGATCTCGGCCATGCCGTGGTCGGAGACGACGACCACGTCCACGCGGCTGCGCGCGCGGAGCCGGTCGATGCCATCGAGGATGGCGCCGACCGCGCTGTCGACGCGCGCGATGGCCGAATCGGCCTCGGGCGAGTCCGGGCCGTGGTTGTGCGCGTCGGTGTCGACGTCGCTGAAGTACACCGCGATGAGCCGAGGCGCGGCGCTGTCCGGCATCGCGAGCCACTCCAGCACCCGCGACACGCGGGCGCTGTTCGGCGTTGCGCCGTCGTAGGCGTAGTACCAGTGCGGGTGCAGGCCGCCGATCGGCGCCTCAGAGCCCGGCCAGAAGTACGTGGCCGTGCGCAGCCCCTGCCGCTCTGCCGTCACCCAGATCGGCTCGCCGCCGAACCAGCGCGCATCACGGACGGCGGGATCGTTGCCCGTCGCGAACCGGCCCAGGACGGAATCCCGCATCACGTTGGCCGCGATGCCGTGTTCCTCGGGGTAGAGCCCCGTGACGAGGGTGTAGTGGTTCGGGAAGGTCTTCGACGGGAATGCCGGGATCATGCGGCGGGGGCGCACGCCGCGCGCAGCCAGCGCGCGCAGGCGGCGTGCGGCCGGTCGCTGCAGGAAGTCCCAGCGGAAGCCGTCGAGTGAGATGAGGACGACGGTGCGCGGGCGCGGCGCGGGCGCCTGTGGGCCGGGCACCGGAGTGAAGCCGGAGAGCAGCGCGGCGGCGAGAAGGAGCAGCGGCCCTGCGCGGCGGGCAGCCGTCATCGGTCCTGCCCGGGAGGAAACGGATGTGTGCGGTCGATCACGTCGTCGTGGGTCTGGCGGCACGGTTGGGGGTGCGGCTCCCGTGGAAGCGGCGCACGCATCCGCAAAGATATCACGGCGGCGCGCGCCGGTGTCCTCCCGCCGTGCGGGTCAGGCGCTGAGGCGCTCCCGGCCAGCAGGGGCGGTCGGGGTGCAGTTGCCACCGGCATCGGCCACCATCACGCCGCTCGTCGCGTGGCGCTTCGCCTGATACATCGCCCGGTCGGCCCGGTCCACCCACTGCGCCACGTCCTCGCCGACGGCGAGCTGCGCCACGCCGACCGAGGCACCGAGCGCGAACTCCATCTGCGGGCTGGGCAAGGGCAGTGCGCGGACCAGCTCCACCAGTCGCTTCGCCAGCGTCTGCGCCACGGGGAGTTCGCACCCGTTGAGGATCACCGCGAATTCGTCGCCGCCGTACCGGCAGATCACGTCCGACTGGCGCAGGAACACCTTCCAGAGCGCACCGGCCACGCTCTGGATGGCCAGGTCGCCCACGGGGTGCCCGTAGGAATCGTTGATCACCTTCAGTTTGTTCAGGTCGATCATCAGCAGCGTCATCGGCGCCCGGCTGAGCGAGAAGAGCTGTGCGGCGCGCTGCACCATCAGGTCGAAGTGCTTGCGGTTCCCGACGCGCGTGAGCGGGTCGGTCTCGCTCTCCTTGCGTGCCTCCTCGAGCTGCCGGCCGAGCGAGTCGAGGGAGTTCGCGAGCGACTTGTACTGCCGCTGCTGCTCCTCGCGCCGCTCCTTCAGTGCACGATCGATCTCGCTGATGGCGCTCAGCACGTCGTCCTTGATGGTGCTCATCTGCGACCCGCTCACGACCTTGCGCACGAGGGTGAGCTGCGACGCGGTGCTCGCCTCGGTGGTGTCGTCGATGCGCACCGCCTGGTGCACGGCGGAGACGCAGGTCCAGAGCGCGCTGCGCAGCTCGGAGACGAGCGATTCCACGGACTGCTGCTCGTCGCGGCGGAGTGCGGCGACGGCGCGCACCAGCCCCTTCCAGTCACGGTCGTGGAAGCCGACCGACGCGCTGCCGTCGTCCGACTCCTCCAGCGGCATGCCGAGCGTGGCGTGGCGCTGCCAGGCGGTCATCTCGCGGGTGGTGTCGGCCGCCGGCCGGTGCGGGAGGTCGACGGGAAAGCGCGCGATCGCACTGATCACGCCGCCGAGGGCGTCGATGACCGCGCTCACGTCGCCCGACGGCGCGGCCGGGGCCCGCGGCGGGGCGCCCGCCGGCTCGGTGTCCGGCGTGCTGTGCGCTGGGGCCGGTCGCGGCGCGGCGGCTTTTCTCTGGAAGAACATGCACGTCCCGGGTGAACAGGGGTTTCCCCAGAGCATCGGCAGGCTGTCGGGGATGCTTGAATCCCCTGCACCCGGATGGTGCGCCGGCGTCGCGTCAGGACGTCGCGAGGGCCCGGGATGCCTCGCGGGCACAGGCCGCCAGCACCACCGCCCCGGTCACGATGGCCCCCTCGGCCACGTCGAAGCGCGGGGAGTGAGCCGCCGTGGGTTCCTCGCCCGGGTTGCGGGCGCCGATGCGGAGGAAACAGCCGGGGATCCGCTCCATGTAGAAGGCGAAGTCCTCGCCCCCCATGTTGGTGATGCCGAACGGCACCACGCTGTCGTCACCGAGGGCATGGATGGCGGCGCTGCGCGCCCACGCCGCCTCGCGCGCCGGATTCACGATCGGCGGCGTGCCATGCCCGATCGTGATGCTGGCCACCACGTTGTGCGCGGCGGCGACGTCACGCGCGATGCGGGTGACCTCGGTCACCAGTCGCGCCCTCGTGTCGGGATCCATGGCGCGGAGGGTCCCGGTCAGCTCCGCCGTCTCCGGAATCACGTTCGGTGCCACGCCGGCGTGGATGCTGCCGACGGTGCAGACGGCAGGCCGCGCGGGGTCCAGGCGCCGGGCGACGATGGTCTGGAGCGCCGTGATGACCGCCGCGGCGGCGACGATCGGGTCGTCCGCCTCCTGAGGACGCGCGCCATGTGCGCCGCGTCCGTGCAGCGTGATGGTGAACTCGTCGGCCGACGCGGCGAGCGGCCCGGCCTCGGCCACCACCTGACCCACCGTGAAGCGCCGGTCCACATGCCCACCGAAGATCGCCGACACACCGTCGAGGGCGCCGCTGGCGAGGATCGCGATGGCGCCGGCCCCGATCTCCTCCGCCGGTTGCAGCACGAGCAGCACGTCTCCCGCCGCCGGTTCGCGCAGCAGGTCCATCGCTGCACCGATGGTCCAGGTGGCGTGGACGTCGTGCCCGCAGGCGTGCATCACGCCGGGCGTGACGGAGGCGAATGGCAGGCCCGTGGCCTCGGTGATCGGCAGCGCATCGATGTCACCGCGCAGCGCGACGACCGGCGCATGGCGGTCACGCCCGGGGAGGCGCGCGACGATCCCGGTGCCGGCCACGCGCCGGATCCCGTCCACGCCGATCGACTCGAGCGCCGCGACCAGCCGGGCGGCCGTCTCGTGCTCGGCGTTCGACAGCTCGGGATGCCGGTGCAGCGTGCGGCGGAGCGTGAGCAGCGCCGCAAGTTGCGCGTCACTGAAGCGGTCCGTGGCGCGCGCGGGGGCAAGCGGGACGTTGCCGGCGGTCATGTCGGTGTGGTGGCGTGGTGACACGGCAAGCGCCGCGGCGGACTACAGCGACTCCGTCCGGACCGTGAGGTCGTCGATGCGGTCGACGTCGACCTGCACGCCGATGCCCGGGCTGGTGCGCGGCACCTGCACCATGCCCTCGGCGTCCATGGTCCACTCCGGCGTGACGATGTCGCGTGCCCAGTACCGCGCACTCGGGCTCAGGTCGCCCGGCTTCTGGAAGTTGCTGAGCGACGCGAGCGCCACGTTGTACGCGCGACCGATGCCACTCTCGAGCATGCCGCCGCACCAGACCGGGATGCCGTTGGCCTCGCAGAAGTCGTGGATGGCCAGCGATTCCGCGAAGCCGCCCACCCGTCCCGGCTTGATGTTGATCAGGCGGCCGGCGCCTAGCGTGACCATGTCCTGCGCGCGCGCGAGGGAGGTGATCGACTCGTCGAGGCACACCGGCGTCTTCAGCATGCGCTGGAGCTGGCCATGCCGCACGATGTCCTCCCACGCGAGCGGTTGCTCGAACATCATCAGGTTCATCGCGTCCATCGCCACCAGCGCCTCGGCGTCGTCGAGGGTGTAGGCGTTGTTGGCATCCGCCATCAGCGGGGCGTCGGGGAAGGCCTCGCGCACGGCGCGCACGTATGCGACGTCCTTTCCGGGCATGATCTTGAGCTTGATCTTGCGGTACCCCTCGTCGAGTGCGGCGCGCACCTTCCCGACGAGCGCCTCGGGTGAGGCCTGGATACCGAGGGAGATGCCGACCGGGATCGCGGCACGGGTGCCGCCGATGAGCCGCGCGAGCGGCGTGCCGATGCGCACCGACTCCACCCCCCACATCCCCATCTCGACGGCGGCCTTCGCCATCAGGTGCCCGCGGAAGTCCTCCTCGAGCACGGCGAAGACGTCGCCCGGGGCGTTGAATCGGCGCCCGATGACACGGGGCGCGATCCAGCGGCTGATGGCCAGCCAGGCGGTGTCGATCGTCTCCGAGGTGTAGTTCGGGAGGTCGTCGGCGACGCATTCGCTCCACGCGCTGGCGCCGCTGGCATCGTGCAGCTCGAGCAGTGCGATGCGACGGTCGGTCATGGTGCCGGAGGAGATCCGGAACGGCTCGCGGAGGGGGAGCCGGATTTCGCGGAGCGTGATGCCGGTGATCTGGAGCATGTGCGGAGGCTGGGGCGGTCGGGTCAGAGCGGGGCGGAGAGCACGTAGTATGGCAGCGCGCCGGCCGCGCTGCGCACGAAGCGGGTGACGCGCCAGCCGTCGTGGAGCCGGGTGAAGGCGGCACGCACGGCGATGCGCCAGGCGAGGGCGCGGTCGCTGCTGGCGGCCTGCACGACGGTGAGGTCGTCGGGGAGCGGCACGCGGAGATGCCGGGCATCCACGGTGGAGACGGCCACGGGGGTGCCGTCACGGCCGATGGTGATGGCGCTGGGGAGGCGGTCGTCGCCGTCGGCGGGCAGGCCGGCGCGGTGCGCGCCGGCGGCGTCCAGGGCCCAGTGGTAGACGAAGCGGTCGGTCGGCATGGCGCCGTGCAGCACGCTGCCGGTGTTCTCGCCGTACATGTTCTCGACGTACTCGTGCGGGGCGGCGCCGAGGTGGTTGATGTTGAAGTGTGCGTTCCGGGCGACGAGGGGGTCGGCGGTCCAGTACATGCGGGTGACGCCGAGGCGCCGGACGGTGTCGGCCTGGTGCTGCTTGAGGCGCTCGCCGAGGCCGATGCCGCGCGCCTCGGGGAGCACGGCGAGCATGTCGGACCAGTGGACGAGCTGTCCATCGCGCACGCCGGTCATGCCGAAGACGAATCCGACGAGCCGGTGGTGGGGCGTGAAGGCGCCGGCGGTGACACCGCCGATCTTCTGGCTGACGCGGAGGATGGCGCCCGGGACGCGCTCGGCGAAGCCGTGGCCCCAGGTCTCGTCCTGGAGCGCCACGGCGGCGTCGTAGTCTTCGAGGGTGCCGAGGTCGCGGATGGTGAGGTCGGCGAGGGCGAATCCGGGGGTCGGCAGGGGCATGCGGGGGGCGGCTCTTGCGGTGGCGGCGGCGGCGCGGTAGCGATAGGTGCGCACAAAACTGTATACAATCTTCCCGCCCAAGCATGAGCCTCCGCCACTGCCCGCGCAAGGCCGCCCTCACCGCCGCCGCCGCCTCGATCGTCCTCGCCGCCTGCGGCCGCGGCGCCGTCGCGGGGGGCTCGGCCGGCACCACCGCCGCGGCGCCCGGATCCTACGACATCGTGATCAGCAACGGCCACGTCGTCGACGGCACCGGCAACGCCTGGTTTGCCGGCGATGTCGGCATCCGCGGTGACCGGATCGCCACCATCGCACCGGCCGGCGCCCTCGCCCGTGCACAGGCCACCACCCGCATCGACGCGGCCGGCAAGGTCGTCGCGCCGGGCTTCATCGACATCCAGGGGCAGTCGGTCTTCCAGTTCACCGTCGGTGACGGCCGCGTGGTCGGCAAGGTCTCGCAGGGCATCACCACCGAGATCCTCGGCGAGGGCACCACGCCGGCGCCGCTGAACGCCGCGATGGTCGCCCTGCTCGAGTCGCAGCGCGGCTCGCGCGACGACTCGCTGGCCGCGACGGCGTACGGCACCTTCACCGGCCCGCACGGCTTCGGCCGCTGGCTGGACGCGATGGAGCAACACGGCACGTCGGTGAACGTGGGCTCGTTCCTCGGGGCCGCCACCGTGCGCGTGTACGCCAAGGGCTACACGCGCGGTGACCCGTCACCCGCGGAGCTCGACACCATGCGCGCCGTCACGCGCAACGCGATGCAGGACGGTGCCTTCGGGATCGCCAGTGCACTGATCTACCCGCCGGGCAACTTCGCCACCACCGGCGAGCTGGTGGAGATGGCCAAGGCGATGGCGCCGCTCGGCGGCGTCTACATCACGCACATGCGCTCCGAGGCCGATGGCTACCTCGAGGCCATCGACGAGGTGCTGCGCATTGGCCGCGAGGGCGGGGTGCCGACCGAGATCTACCACCTGAAGGCCGGCGGCGTGCGCAACTGGCCGAAGGCCGCCCAGGCGGTGGCGAAGATCGACTCGGCGCGCGCGGCCGGCCAGGACATCGCCGCCGACATGTACCCGTACACCGCCGGCGGCACCTCGCTCTCGGCGTGCACGCCGCCCTGGGCCACCGAGGGCGACAAGCTGCTGGACCGGCTGCGCGATCCTGCCACCCGCGCGAAGATCATCGCCGAGATGCAGGCGCCGCGGAACAGCTGGGAGAACCTCTGCGCACTCGCCACGCCGGCGGGCATCGTCACCGCGGGCTTCGAGCACCCCGACTGGAAGCAGTACGAGGGCAAGCGACTCGCCGAGATCGCCGCCGATCGCCGGACCGACTGGGCGAACACGATCGTGGACGTGCTGCTTGGCACCGAGGGGCGTGTCGGCATGCTGGTCTTCATGATGTCCGAGCCGAACGTGGAGATGCAGATGCGGCAGCCGTGGATGAAGTTCGGCACCGATGCCGACGGCCTCGATCCCGACTCCGCGAAGGGCCTGGCCCACCCGCGCTCCTACGGCACCTTCCCGCGCATCCTCGGGCACTACGTGCGCGAGCGGCGGGTGATGACGCTGGAGGAGGCGGTGCGCAAGATGACCTCCGCGGTGGCGAACCGGCTCTCGATCCGCGACCGCGGCCAGTTGCGCGAGGGCTTCCTCGCCGACGTGGTGGTCTTCGACCCGGCGACCATCATCGACAACGCCACCTACACCGACCCGCACCGGCTCTCCACCGGCGTCTCGACGGTGATCGTGAACGGGGTGCGGGTCTGGAGTGACGGAAAGCACACCGGGGCGAAGCCTGGCCGCGTGGTGCGGGGCCCCGGACACATTGCCGCGGTGGCGCGATGAAGGCCTCGCCGGCGCCGGCGGCGCGCGGCGCGCGCCCGATGGTGGTCTACCAGACGCTGCGCGCGCGGATCGTGCGCGGCCAGCTCGCGCCGGGCTCACGCATCGTGGAGACCGACGTGGCGGCGCGGCTGCAGGTCAGCCGCCCACCGGTGCGCGGCGCGCTGCAGCGGCTGCAGCAGGAAGGGTACATCGTCGACTCGCCGTCGCTGCTGCAGTCGCGCCCGATGGTGGCGCCGCTCACCCGAGAGGATGCGATGGAGCTGTTCTCGATCGTGGCCGAGATCGAGGGACTCGCGGCGCGCTGTGCGGCGCAGCTCGATGCCGGGCCCCGCGAGCGGCTCGCGACCGCACTGGCGGCACTGAACGATCGCCTCGGGAAGGCGAGCCGGGCGAAGGTGCCACGGCACGACCTGCTCTACGACCTGGATGAGCGGTTCCACCGCGCCTACGTGACCGCGGCTGCCGGCCCGCGCCTGCGGGCCCTGCATGACGTGGTGAAGCCGCAGGCCGAGCGCTACGAGCGCCTCTACGTCAGCCTGCTGTCGCGCGGGCTGGCGCCGTCGGTGGCGGAGCATGCGGCCATCATCCGTGCTATCCGCGCCGGCGATGCCGATGCCGCCCAGCGTGCCGTGCAGGCCAACTGGCGCAACGCCGCCGACCGGCTCGGGCGCGTGATCTCCTCCGTCGGCGAGCGTGGGCAATGGTGAGACGCATGGTGCGCGCTGGCGCGCTCGTCGCGATGGTGTGCGGCGTGGATGTGCTGGCGGCGCAGCGGTCCCCGGCCGTGATCCCGGCCGCTGGCAGATATGCGCCCGTGGCGACCGCGCTCAGCGCGTTCATCGAGCACGAGATGGCGGTGCAGGGAATCCCGGCGCTCTCGATTGCGCTGGTGGATGACCAGCAGGTGGTCTGGTCACGCGGGTTCGGCATGGAGGATGCTGCCGCACGCCGCCCCGCGACCGCACGGACCGTGTACCGCGTGGGGTCGGTGTCGAAGCTCTTCACCGACATCGCCGTCATGCAGCAGGTCGACGCCGGCAGGCTGGACCTCGACGCGCCGGTGCAGCGCTACCTGCCCGGGTTCACGCCGCGGAATCCGTTCGGCACGCCGGTCACGCTGCGTCACCTGATGTCGCACCATGCCGGCCTCGTACGCGAGCCGCCGGTGGGCCACTACTTCGACGACACCGCGCCGAGCCTCGCTGCCACGGTCGCCAGCCTGAATGGCACCTCGCTGGTGGCCGCGCCCGGCACGCTGCACAAGTACTCCAACGCCGCCATCGCGGTCGTGGGATACGTGCTGGAGCACGACAGCGGCACGCCGTTCGCCGACTACCTCCAGCGGCGGGTGCTGCGCGTGCTCGGCATGGAGTCGAGTGCGTTCCGGCCGACCGCGGCCCTGTCGGCGCGTGTGCCGCAGGCCGTGATGTGGAACTACCACGACCGCCCCTTCGCGGCGCCGACCTTCCAGCTCGGCATGGCACCGGCGGGGAGCATGTACGCCACCATGCCTGACCTGGGGCGCTTCATCAGCATGCTGTTCCGCGATGGTGCCGCGTCGCGCGGGCGGCTGCTGAAGGCCGGCACCCTCCGGCGGATGTGGGAGCCGCAGTTCGCGCCGCCCGGTGCGACGGTTGGCTCCGGGCTGGGTTTCGGCATCGGGGAGCTGGACGGCGAGCCCGTCGTCCAGCACGGCGGTGCGATCTACGGCTTTGCCACGCAGCTCACGGCCATGCCGGACGCGAAGCTCGGCGTGGCCGTGAGTGCGGCGAAGGACGGCGTCAACGCGCTCACGGCGCGCATCGCGCGCGAGGCGCTGCGGTTGATGCGCGCGGCCCGCGCCGGCACTCCGCTGCCGTCCATCATGCAGACGACGATCGTGCCGCCGGCGCTGCTGGAGCGGCTGCGTGGCGACTGGGGGGACGGTGACTCGCTGGTCACGATCGTGGCGCGTGACACGATGGCGAGTGTGTCCGGCAGCATGCTGGAGATGCAGCTCGGCATGCGCCACTGGCGTGGTGACACGCTGGTCGCCGACGACGGGCTCTCGTTCGGCCGCCGCCTGTGGCTGGACGGCGACGAGATGCGCCTGGGTGACCGCCGGCTCCGGCGGCGCGCGCGCACCGCCGCACTGCCGCCCGCACCGCCCGCGCACTGGACGGGACTGGTCGGGGAGTACGGCTGGGACCACAACGTGCTCTACATCCTCGAGCGCGAGGGCCGGCTGCATGCCCTGATCGAGTGGTTCTTCGACTACCCGCTGACCGAGGTGTCACCCGATGTGTACGCATTCCCGAACTCGGGGCTGTATGCCGGCGAGCGCATCGAGTTCACCCGGGATGCCCGACGCCGCGGCACCACCGCGCGCGCGGCCGGCGTGGAGTTCGCACGCCGCCCGATCGTGGGCGAGGATGGCGGGGTGTTCCGCCTCACGCCGCTGAAGCCGGTGGCGGCACTGCAGGCCGCGGCACTCGCCGTGCAGCCGCCGTCCGAGACGGGCACCTTCCGCGCGCAGGCGCTGACGGAGCTGGTGGCGCTCGATTCCACCATCCGGCTCGACATCCGCTACGCGTCGGACCGCAACTTCATGAGCACCCCGTTCTACAGCCAGGCGCGCGCCTTCCTGCAGCGGCCCGCCGCCGAGGCGCTGGTGCGCGCGCATCGCGCGCTGGCGCGCCAGGGCTACGGACTGCTGATCCACGACGGGTACCGGCCGTGGTACGTGACGAAGATGTTCTGGGACGGCACGCCGCCGGACAAGCACGACTTCGTGGCGGATCCGGCGTCGGGGTCACGGCACAACCGCGGGTGTGCCGTGGACCTGACGCTGTTCGACCTGCGCACCGGCGAGCCGGTGATGATGACCGGCGGCTACGACGAGATGTCGGACCGCTCGTATCCGCAGTACCCAGGCGGGACGTCACGCCAGCGGGCACTGCGCGAGATCCTGCGGGCCGCGATGGAAGCCGAGGGATTCAGCGTGTTCGCGGCCGAGTGGTGGCACTTCGACTACAAGGACTGGCGGTCGTACCGCATCGGCAATGCGCGGTTCGAGGATCTTTCGCGGTAGCCTGGATCGGTGTCGTGCTCGGATCGGAACAGGGGTTCACGAACCGCGTTGTCGAGGCCCGCAGAACGCGGTCGTTCGAATGACGCTACGGGATGATGGCCGGCCGTCCGGACGACGACGACACACCGGACAGTGTCGCGACGACGAGTGCGACGTACTGCGGGCCGAGCCAGCCGTTCGGGCCGTCGGCGTAGGTCTCGGTCGTGGAGTGCGCGTCCAGGCCGCGGCCGCCGGCGCTGAGCGTGATGGCGGGGATGCCCAGCGCGATCGGCACGTTGGAGTCGGTGCTGCCGATGCCGGGCGTGACGGGGAAGCCGAGCACCTTGCCCGCCGCCACCGCGATGCGCACGACGCGCGCGCTGTCCGGCTGGCCGCCGGCGGGGCGGAGGCCCATGGTGTCGATGGTCACCGTGAGCGGCACCTTGCTGTTGGGCCAGCGCGCACGCTCCTCGGTCAGTGCGGCCTGCACGGCCGCCTTGAACTTCGCATCGATCTCCGCCAGCGACGCGGCACTCTCGGAGCGCATGTCGATCTCCACCGCCCCGATCGCGGGGATGCTGTTCACCGAGGTGCCGCCGCTCACCACGCTCGCGCTGAACGTGGTCTTCGGTGTGGCCGGCACGGTGAACTCCGACATCTTCGCGATCAGGCGCCCCATCGCGTGGATGGGATTGGGCATGCCGAACGCGCCGTAGCTGTGCCCGCCCGGGCCGCGGTACGAGACCTTGTATCGGTTGCTGCCGACGGCGCCGCTGGTGGCACCGAATCCGGTGCCGTCCACCGAGATGAAGTAGTCGATCTTGCCCTTCAACTCGCCGTTGAACAGCGCCCGCACGCCGCGGAGGTTGCCCGGGCCTTCCTCGCCGACGGTGCCGACGACGTAGACCATGCCCGCCGTGCGCACGCTGGCGGCGCGGAGGCCCTTCACCACGGCCAGCACGGTGGCGAGTCCGCGGCAGTCGTCACCGATGCCGGCGCCGGACAGCGTGGTGCCACGCGCCTCGGTGCTGTCACGCTTCACCGTCACGTCGGTGCCCTCGGGAAACACCGTGTCGAGGTGTGCCGAGAGCACGACGGTGGGCCCGGTGCCCGTGCCTGGCCGCTCGCCGATCACGTTGCCTTCCGCATCCATGTGCACGTTCGCGATGCCAAGCGCCTCGAGGCGTCGCTTGAACTCGGCGGCACGCACAGCCTCCTTGAACGGCGGCGCGGGGATCTGGCAAATGGACGTCTGCTGGTCGAGCGTCCATGCATTGTCGGCCCGGATGGCGGCCAGCGCATTCCGGATCGCGGCATTGCCGGACGGGATGCTGATGGCCTGCGCCTGTGCCGCCGTGGCGAGGAGCAGCGGGAGGCAGGTCTTCCGGATCATGGGCGTGAGGGGCAGGGGGTGAACGACCGGCGCCGGCCTCAGAGACCGTGGTAGATCGCGAGGTACGCGGCGAGGCCGCCGAGCAGCGGGACGAGCAGGTAGATCGGGCGTGCCAGTACCGGGATACGATACGGCAGGATCGAGAGCAGCGCGACGATCACCCAGATGCCGATCTTCGCCCAGAGCCACCCGGGGATCCCGTTCGCCATCACCCCAAGGCGGGCGGCCTGGCCGAATCCGCCGGCGATCACGATCAACATGCCCAGTCCGAAAACACCGGCGGTGAGGCCGCGGGTGCGCGCGGTGGCCTTGGTGCCCCCATTCGCGGCGTGGATCGCGATCCCGCCGAGCGAGGTCATGGCGAGGAACATGCCGAGCAGGTGCAGATACTTGTAGAACGGCAGCGTCCGGAAGAACGGCAGTGCCGCCGTGGCGGCAGCGGCGGTGTCTTGCAGCATCGCGAGCAGAGTCATGGAGTGCCCTGGGGGGTGAGCGTGCGGCAGCCTGCCTGGCGCGCGCGGGCCAGCGGCCGGCCGGTGCCGGGTCCGGGATGGACGGATGCCGGCTCGCGCACGCGTGGTGCGGTGGGCCGGCATCGGGTGTGACGGGCCAAGACTACGGTGCGGCCGGGCGGCGGGCAATCCGATTGCCGCGCCCCGGTCACGGTACCAGTCCCAGTGGTGCCGTCCGTGGCCGTGGTGCCGCGTTCGTCAGACGTTGAAGCGGAACAGCAGCACGTCGCCGTCGTGCACGACGTACTCCTTGCCTTCCGATCGCACCGCCCCGTTCTCCTTCGCGCCCTTCCATCCCTTGAAGCGCACGAAGTCGTCGAACCCCGCGGTCTCGGCGCGGATGAAGCCCTTCTCGAAGTCGGTGTGGATCACGGCGGCGGCCTTCGGGGCGGTGTCGCCGCGGTGAATCGTCCACGCGCGCACTTCCTGCTCGCCGGCGGTGAAGTAGGTCTGCAGCCCGAGCAGGTGATAGCCGGCGTGGATGAGGCGATCGAGCCCCGCGCTCTCGAGGCCGAGCGAGGCCAGGAACTCCTGCTTTTCCTCGGGCGCGAGCTCGGCCAGCTCGGCCTCGATGCGCGCCGAGAAGGGCACCACGTCGGCCACTTCGTCCGACGCGCCGATGGCGGCGCGCAGCGCGTCGACGTGCGCGCCGTGCCCGGTCGCGAGTTCGTCGTCGGTCACGTTCGCGGCATAGAGCACCGGCTTCACGGTGAGCAACATCAGCGGCTCGAGCAGGAGGAGTTCCTCCTTGCTCAGCCCCGCGCGGCGCACCGGCACGCCGGCCTGCAGCGTGGCGAGGGCCTTCTGCAGCGCGGGCAGCTCGGCGATGGCGTCCTTGTCACCGCTCTTCGCGATCCGCTGCTGCTTGTCGAGGCGCTTCTCGACGCTCGAGATGTCGGCGAAGCAGAGCTCGAAGTCGATCACGTCGCGGTCGCGCACCGGGTCCACGCCGCCCATCACGTGCGTGATGTCGTCGTCGTCGAAGCAGCGGATGACGTGCACGATGGCGTCGGTCTCGCGGATGTTGGCGAGGAACTTGTTGCCCAGGCCCTCACCCTGCGCGGCGCCCTTCACCAGGCCGGCGATGTCCACGAACTGCACGACCGCAGGCACGGTGCGCTTCGGCTGCACGACGACGGCGAGCGCGTCGAGGCGCGGGTCGGGCACCTCCACCATGCCGACGTTCGGCTCGACGGTGCAGAACGGGTAGTTCGCGGCCTCCGCCTTGGCGGCGGTGAGGGCATTGAACAGGGTGGACTTGCCGACGTTCGGGAGGCCGACGATGCCGAGCTTCAGCACAGGATGGATCGGAGAGGGGAAGGGACGCTCACGGCGCGGTGGGCGGCGGTGGGTTGAACTTATTCATCATGGCCGTGATTCCCTCACGGACCCAGCACTCGCAGGCCTCGCCGATGCGCGGCAGTGCGGCCTCCATGAACTCCGCCTCCTCACGGCCGAACTGGCCGAGCACGAAGTCGGAGAGGTTGCCGACGCTGGCGCGCGGATGGAGCGGGGCGACGCCGATGCGGAGGCGCGGGTAGCCGGTGGAGCCCACGTGCGCCTGCACCGACTTGAGGCCGTTGTGCCCGCCGGCACTGCCGCTGGGGCGCGTGCGCATCGCGGCGAAGGGCAGGGCCACCTCGTCCACGAGCACCAGCAGGTCTGCCGCCGGGTCCCAGCCTGGCCGGGTGAGGAACGGCTTGAGGACCTCGCCGCTGAGGTTCATGTACGTCTGCGGCTTGACCAGCTTCACGACCTCGTCGCCGACGCGGGCGGTGGCGACCATCGCCTTGCCGTCCTTCGTCCAGCCGTCGGTGTTCCACCGGCGCGCGAGGTGGTCCAGCACCCACCAGCCGATGTTGTGCCGGGTGCGCTCGTACTCCCTGCCGGGATTGCCGAGACCGAGGAAGACTTTCATGCGGGGAAACGAGAGCGGGGCGCCATGCGAGTGATCGCAGAGCGCCCCGCTGTCGGACGGTGGGGCTTACTTGGCGTCGTCGGCCGGCTTCTTCGCGCGGAGCACTTCGGGCTCGGCGGTCGCAGCGGCTTCGGCGGCGGCATCGGCGGCGCTGACCTTCGGCGCGGCGACTACGACGACCGAGGCATCGGCGTCGGTGAGGACCGTGATGCCGGCGGGCAGGGTGAGGTCGCGCACGTGGATCGAGTCCGCGACGTTCAGGGCCGAGATGTCGACGTCGATGTGGTTCGGGATGGCCGACGGGTCGACGCTGACCTCGAGCTCGCGGAGCGTCTGGTCGACGATGCCGCCGAACGAGCGGACGCCGATCGAGGTGCCGACGAGGACGAGGGGCACGTTGACCGTGATCTTCTCACCGGCGACCAGTTCCTGGAAGTCGATGTGGACGAGCTGCTTCTTGAACGGGTGCTTCTGGATCTCGCGGATCAGGGTGCGCGAGACCTTGCCGTCGATGCTGAGCTCCACCACGGTGGTCTCGGCGGCCACGCGCTCGAGCAGTCGCTCCAGCTCACGGGTCGGCACGGAGAGGGACATCGGCGCGCGCTTGTGGCCGTAGATGACGGCCGGCACGGAGCCGGCGCGACGCAGCGCGCGGGCAGCGCCCTTCCCGGACTCGGAGCGGAGGGTGGCAGAGAGCGTGGCAGTGGACATCGGCAGGACTCCTCGGGACGCGCAGCGCGTCAGTCAAACAGTGAGCTGACGGACTGCTCACTGTGGGTGAATCGAATGGCCTTCGACAGCAGTTCGCCCACCGACAGCACGTTCAGCTGGCGCGGGCGGCGGGTCTCGGGGATGAAGACGGAGTCGGTCACCGTCACCTCCTTGATCGGTGCATCGTCGAAGCGCTCCTTGGCAGGACCGCTCAGCAACGCATGGGTCGCACACACGTAGATGTCGGCGGCGCCGAGCGCCTTGAGCGCGCGGGCCGCCTCCGTCATCGTGCCGGCCGTGTCGATCATGTCGTCGGCGATGAGGCAGTCACGCCCCTCCACGTCCCCCACGACATTCAGCACCTCGGCCACGTTCGCCTTCGGGCGCCGCTTGTCGACGATCGCGAGCGATGCGTCGAGCCGCTTGGCGAACCCGCGGGCCATCTTGGCGGCACCGACATCCGGCGCCACCACCACCAGGTCCTTCAGGCCTTTCTTCCGGTAGTGCGCCGTGAGCACGGGCGCCGCATACAGGTGATCGACCGGCACATCGAAGAAGCCCTGCAACTGGTGCTGGTGGAAATCCAGGCCGAGCACGCGGTCGGCGCCGGCGGTCTGGATCATGTTCGCCATCAGCTTCGCCGCGATCGCCACCCGCGGCTGGTCCTTGCGGTCCTGCCGCGCGTAGCCGAAGTAGGGCAGCACACACGTGATGCGGGTCGCGCTCGCCCGACGCGCGGCGTCGATGAGCAGCAGCATCTCGAGGATGTTGTCCGCCGGCGGGTTCGTCGACTGGATGATGAAGAGATCCGACCCGCGGATGTTCTCGTCGATCCGGACGAAGATCTCGCCGTCACTGAAACGCGTTGCCGTGGTCCGGGCGAGTTCGACGCCAAGATGGCGTGCAACCTCGTCGGCCAGCGCCGGATTGGCGGTCCCGGAAATGATCTTGGCGCCTGGCGCCAGCGGCAGCGTGTCCATATGGCAGAGCCTCAGAACCTACCTGCCGAGGCTCGTCCATTCAAGGCTGCGGTGAAACTGGGCGTCGGCGACGCTACACCAGCTCGGCCGGCGACTGGCGGGCGGCCTGCGAGGCGCGCGCCACCCGGACCGCCGCCAGGGCGGCCGCGGCACTGGTGATCATGATGTCGGTCACGTCGGGAAAGCGGCCCGGGACCACGAGCTGGCCGGCCTCGTAGACGATCGCGACCAGCACCGCCGCCCGGACCCCCGGCTGCGGGGCCCCGGCCCGCTTCCGCGCCGCCAGGCATGCCCCGAGCGCCGCCCCGATCCCGGCCTTCTGCAGAACCAGGAAGACGCTCGACATGTCCTGTCGGCTGAACTGGGACATCAGGGGCACGAGCTGCCGCCAGGTGAACCCGGGGCCGCCATCGGGGTGCACTGCCCAGGCCGCCGGCACCCATGACATCAGGGCGCCGACCACCGCACACGCCACCGCCAGCTGCAGCCCGCGGTCGCTCCGGGCCGGGAAGCGACGGCGCCAGCGCCCGACCAGTGCCAGGCCCAGCAGCAGGCCCAGGCTCACCGCCACGGCCTGCACCGGGAGGCTTCGGCTCTCGCGCTGGAGTCCGGCCATCGCCCGGCCGTAGTACGCCCCGGCCAGCAGCAATGGGACGATCAGCAGCCAGACGGCGAGTTGCGCCCGACGCACCCGACCGGTCCGGTCACTGATCGACACGGCCACCGCGATGCCGGCCAGGCCCCAGGCGCCAAGGTCGGTGAGCAGGGCCAGCCAGGGCACGACCAGCGGCGACTGCTGCGCCACGGCCTCCATCCGGAGCATCGGCGTGGCGGCCCAGCCGAGCACCTGCGACGGACGGCTGGACGGGGCGAAGGCGAGGCCGGCCGCGGTGGCCAGCAGCGCCGATGCCGGCATCCACCCCGGCACCCCCAGCGTGGTCCCGCTCCGCATGTCGGTCGTCGCCCGGCGCTCGATCAGCCAGACGCCGGCCGCCCCCACCACCGAGCCGAGGGTATTGGTCAGCACGTCGAGCACGCTCGTCTCGCGACTGGCCGAGAAGAGCTGCATCGACTCCACCGTGAGGCTGGCGAGCATGCCGAGGAACGTGGCCATCGCGAGGTCGCGCCGGGTGGCGGGCGCGCGCGCCGTCAGCACCCACGTCACGCCCCAGCCGGCGAAGAGGGCGACGTTGCGCACCGCGTCGACGACGTTCTTGAAGTTCATCTGCGGATCGAGCGCGCGTCGCAGGCGCGCGAGCACGCGCTCCGGGTCCGGATCGAAGCCGAGGCGCATCAGCGTCGCGGTGCAGATGATCGCGAAATACGCCAGGCGCAGCACGGTCGCGTGGCGGACGGCGATGGCCACCAGGTCGAGCCCGGGGCGCGGCGCCTGGTGCGCGGGCATGTCGGTGGTGCGCCGCGGCGCCCGCTCAGTGATCACGCAGGTGTGTGTGCTGGGACGAGGATTCCCCGACGTGGATTCGAACCACGATTCACGGCTCCAAAGGCCGCTGTCCTGCCATTAGACGATCGGGGACCGGGTCGAAGGCTAACGGAAACCGATCGGCGGCGACAAGATGCGCACCGGCGGGACGGCAGTCAGCGTCTGCGCGCGCTGGTAGCGCGTGCCGTCGCGCGCCGGCCAGGTCGCGGCCACGGCGGCGTACGCGTCAGGCTGCACATCGGTGATGGCCACGACCGTGGCCCCCGAGCCGGACATCCGCACGAGTGCCTGCGGCGCGACGGCAGACCACGCGGCGTGCACGGCCGCGATGTCGGGCCGCAATGCGAACACCGGCCCCTCGAAATCGTTCCGCGCATGGCGCTGCAGCGCGTGCCACGAATCCAGCGTGCCGGCGCCGAGGAGCATGCCGCCCGGCGGCGTGATGCGCCCGTCACTGCGTGCAGTGGCCAGCGCGTGGTAGGCGAGGGCGGTGTTGACGCCGGTGTCGAAGGTCGCCATGTGCACGGTGCGCGCGGGGAGTGGTGCCAGCGGCAGCAGGCGCTCCCCGCGGCCCCACGCCAGGGTGCAGGCCGCCTCGGTGGACAGGAACGGCACGTCGGCACCGAGGCTGGCGGCGATCGTGAGCAGCGTCGCAGTGTCGAGCGGCTCGCGGTTCAGCGCGTTCAGCGCGCGAAGCACCGCGCCGGCATCTGCGCTGCCGCCACCCAGGCCGCCACCGGTGGGGATGCGCTTGGTGATCGCGATCACGATGCGCTGGCCAGGCGCGGGCCACGCCGCCGCTGCGCGATAGGCGGCCGCGGCACGGCAGGCGAGGTTCTCGTGGTCGGGCACGTCCACCGGCGGCGTGCAGCGGATCGCGATGCCCTCGCCCTCGCGCACCAGCACCTTCACGTCGTCGGCGAGCGAGATCCGCTGGAAGACTGTCTCGAGCTGGTGGTACCCCGACGCCTCGCGCGCGAGGATGCGCAGGTCGAGGTTCACCTTGGCCCAGGCCTCGACCTCGGCGTAGCGTGCGGTGGTGTCAGGCATCGGCCGGGGAGGGCTGCGCCGCCGTGGCGCGCATCTCGCGCAGGCTGAGGCCAAGCCGCGAGAAGTAGAAGGCGCCGAGCGCGGTGATCGGGATGAACGACAGCAGGTGGAAGCCCACCGCCCAGGTCACGGCGAGCGTCACCGGCACGCCGTAGATCTGCAGCCCCGCCTTCGCGAACGCCTCGAACGGCCCGAAGAACCCGGGGGAGGAGGGGATCGCGACGCCGACGGAGATGAGGCCCTGCAGGAAGAGCGCGGCCGAGAACGGCGCGGTGATGCCGACGGCGCGGAACGCGATCCAGAAGGCGAGGGCGTTGGTGAGCCAGTGCAGCACCGTCCAGAACACCACGCGGGCGAACCGCGACGGGCTGCGGAGCACCGCGAGGCCGTCGGTGGCGTGCTCCACGAACCGCGCCACGCGCGGCTCCCACGCGGGCCGGATGGCGCGCACGAGGCGGGCCGCGAGGCGCCGCACCGTTTCGGGGCGGAATGCCACCATGGTGGCGCCGGCGAAGGCCACCAACAGCACCGTCACGCCCCAGGTGCCGACCAGCGCGGTGGCGGGCCGCCCGGCGATGGTGGCGCCGTCGGGAAAGCCGGGCGCGAGCATCGCGCCGAACATGAGTGCGAACACCACCAGCGCATCGAACACGCGGTCGAGCGCGATCGAGGCGAGGGCACTGGTGAACGAGACGCGCGGCTCCTCGCGGGTGATGGCGTAGGCGCGCGCGAGCTCGCCGGCGCGTGCGGGGAGCACGTTGTTGATCATCATCCCGATGGCCACGGCCCGCCAGGCATCGAGGAACCGCAGTCCCGGTGCGATCGGCTCGAGCAGCACCGTCCAGCGCATCGCGCGCATGGGGAAGATCGCCGTCGCCACCACCGGCGCGAGCAGGAGCAGCGCGAGATTCGCGCCGCGGAGCTGCCGGAGCAGTTCATCGGGCTTCACGTCCCGGAGCGTCCACGCCAGCAACAGCAGGGTGAGCAGCGCCCCGATCGCGGTCTGCCATCGGGTGCGGGTCATCCCGGGCGACCGGTCAGCTCGCGCTCCCTGCGAGCTCGACGAGGTCCAGGAGTTCGTTCACCAGCTCCTCGTCGTGCGGCGCACCGGCGGTGCGGAGCTGGCCGACGATGTGCCGGGCACGCGAGAGCGCGCGCGGGCCGCGGTAGAGCAGGGCGTCGATCGGGACCACGTCGGGCTCGCCGTCGGGCGCCGGCCGCGCGGGCGGTGCACCGCCTTCGGTGACGGTGATGAGGTCCAGCGGCGTGGCATCCAGCTCGCGCACCTTCTCGAGGCTGTTGCTGAGCAGTGTGCTGAGTTCCCGTCCGCTGGGCGCCGCGGGCGTGGGACGCGCGACGGTGGGCGTCGGGAGCACGGTCGCCGACATCGTGGGCGTGCGCGGTCGCTGCGTGTACGGCGTGGGCCGCGACGTGCGCTCCGACTGCGACGCGCTGGTGAGCGGCGTGGCGGCGAGCACCACGCGGCGCAGCTCGTTGAGGCGCTGCGCGCGGAGGTGTGGCGCCAGGTCCTGCTGTGTGATCACCGAGAGGGCGCTGTCGAGCGCGCCGGCCGAGGGAGCCGGCAGCGGGGCCTGCGCCGAGAGGACAGCGTCACAGAAGCTGCGGATGTCGTCGTGCTGGTAGCTCGAGGCGATGTCGCGGAGCGAGACGAGCACTGGGCGGAATGCCGCGACCATGTCGGCACTGGCTTCCTGGATCGCGCCCTGGCGCAGCGGTGCCAGCCGGGCGCGCAGCGAGCCGACGAGCGGCGAGACGTCCGCGATGAACCGCTGCGCGAAGGTGATGGCGGGGTTCGGCGCCCGGAAGACGACGTGGTCGGCGTCGTCGGCAGGCGCGAGGGCGGCGATCGGGACGATGGGCATGTTGGCGTCGGGGTGGGCGGGCATCCCGCGCGTCGGTGTGGCCGAGGGGAGGGGCTCGACCGGACGTGCGGGGGCGCTCGTGGCCGCGATCGGCTCGGCTGCGGCGGGCACCACCGGCACCGAGGCCGGCGTCGCCACGGCCTGATCGAGCGAGTCGAAGAAGGCGGTGACCGCGGGGTTCTTCGGCCGCGCGGCGGGCGGCGCGGGCGTGGCCGGCGCGGGCACCGGCGCTGCGTGGGACGCCGGGGCCGTGGGCGCGGAGGCGGCCGCCAGCGCTGCCGGCCCGCCGCCCTGCATCAGGGCACCCTGGCGCTCGACGTCGTCGAGCACCGCGCCGAGGCGGCCCGCGGCGGTCCGTGCACGCTGGTCATGCGACTCGCCCCAGAGGCGTGCCATCGGGATCAGCGACCGGAGCTCGGCAATGGACTCGGTCATCGCGGCGGCGAGGCCGGGCGTCCAGGCGATGCGGCCTTCGTGGAGGAGGCGCGCACCGCGCTCGAGGCCGGAGGAGGCATCGGCGAAGCTGGCGAGCCGGGCCATCACGGCACTGCCGCGGAGTCCGCGGGCCAGCTTCAGGAGCGTGGCGGAGTCGGGGCCTTGCGGCTCGTCGGTGGCCGCGAGGCGCTGCAGCCGGTCGACGTAGTCGCTGGCTTCGAGAACGAAGAAATCGAGCAGTCCGACAGACATTGGATACGGGAGCGGGTGGGAGCGTATCCCGGCAGACGAGTGGCGCGCCCCGCAAGCTACATGCGGCGCGGGGCCGCCTCCAACGCCGGCGGCGGCGAGGGCGCGTCAGCGCGGCATTCTGGCGGCGTTCATGACGGCCCGCAACTCGTGGATCGCGCCGGCGATGCCGATGAGGATGGCCCGTCCGATCAGCGCGTGACCGATGTTCAGCTCCTCGATCGGGGAGATCGCCGCCACCGGCGCCACGTTGCTGACCGACAACCCGTGGCCCGCGTGCACAGCGAGCCCGACGGCTACACCGGTCTCGGCGGCGACGGCGAGTGCCCTGAGAGCAGTCCCGTCGTCCGGGTGGTGGGCGTAGCGCCCGGTATGGAGCTCGACGGCGGTCGCACCGGCGTCGCGTGAGGCGCGGACGACGTCCGGGTCCGGATCGATGAAGAGGGCGGATCGGATGCCGGCGGCCTCGAGGGCGGCGATCGTACGGCGGAGGCCGGCGGGGTCGCGATGGACGTCGAGGCCCCCCTCGGTGGTGATCTCCTCGCGCCGCTCCGGGACGATGGTCACCTGCTGCGGCGCGAGGCGGAGGGCGATGGCCAGCATCTCGTCGGTGCAGGCCATCTCGAGGTTGAGGTAGGAACGGACGGTGCGCGACAGGGTCTCCACATCCGCGTCCTGGATGTGGCGCCGGTCCTCGCGCAGGTGGACCGTGATGCCGTCGGCGCCCGCGTCCTCGCACCAGCGGGCGGCCTCGACCGGGTCCGGCATGCTGCCGCGCCGCGCCTGCCGCAAGGTCGCGACATGGTCGATGTTCACATACAGCCGCTGGTAGGGTGCAGTGCGTGGTGGCTGGTCCACCCCGGGATTACCTTCGCTCGGCATGTTCAATCGGACTTATGGAGTGAAAACGTGATGCGTCGGACGATAGTGGCACTGATGCTGGTGCTGGGAGCCTGCCGCTCGGGAGGCTCGCGCACGCCGGCCGGACAGGTGGGGGCGGATGGGCCGCGGCAGGCGGTGGCCCAGTTCATGGCCTCGATCAAGGCCGAGGACATCCAGGCGACCTCGATCATCTGGGGCAGCGCCAAGGGTCCGGCCCGCGAGCTGATCTCGAATCGTGGCGACCTCGAGAAGCGAATCCTGGTCATGCAGTGCAACCTGAGCCACGACAGCTACCGTATCCTCTCCGAATTGCCGGGTGACGGGGCGAAGCGGAACCTGAAGCTCGAGGTCCGGCGCGGCCAGCTCGTGGCCCAGACCACGATGACGGCCACGCCCGGGCCCAACCAGCGGTGGTACATCGAGAACACGGACCTGGCCCCGATGCGCGGTTTCTGCACCAGCCAGCCGCTGGAGCCGCGTCGCTAGGCGGGGGATCGGCAGGGCTAGTGGCGTGTGATCGAAGTTCCGGACGCAGTCGCCGGTCGGGGCATCCCGGCTGGCGGCGTTGAACATCCTCGCAATACCGCTGGTCTTGCTGCTGTGTTCGCCTGGCCATCCAGGCGCCCCATCCGGCTGTGTGCTATCCGAACTTCGATCACACGCCACTAGTGTTCCGACAGTTCGATGAGGACGCCGGCGGTGCCGGCGGGATGGAGGAAGGCGATGCGCTTGCCCTCGGCACCCAGCCGGGGGACCTGATCGATGAGCCGGATGCCGAACGTCCGGCACCGCTCGAGCGTTGCATCGAGGTCGTCGACGGAGAAACAGATGTGGTGGATGCCGGGGCCGCGCTTCGCGACGAACTTTCCGATGGGGGAGTCGGGGCTGTCGGCCTCGAGGAGCTCCACGAGGGATTCGCCGGCGGCCACGCCGGCGATCCGGGCACCATCGGAGTCGTCGAGGGGTACCTCGGGCATGCCGAGGATGTCGCGGTAGAAGGGCAGGACCTGCTCGAGCGCCGGCACGGCAAGGCCGATGTGGGCGATACGGGTGCCGCGTGGTGCGGTATCTGTCATGATGATGAGAACTCTAGCGGGGCGGCTGCGCGATCGGTCGCCCACGACAGGTGAGAGACATGGCGAACGTGACGGCCGTCACCGACGGCGATTTCCAGAACGAGGTGCTCGACCATCAGGGCCTGGCGGTCGTGGACTTCTGGGCGGTCTGGTGCGGCCCCTGCCGCATGGTGGCGCCGATCCTCGACCAGCTGGCGACTGAATACGCCGGCAAGGTGAAGATCACCAAGCTGGACGTGGATGCCAACCAGAAGACGGCCGCGAGCTTCAACGTCCGTTCGATCCCGACACTGCTGTTCGTGAAGGATGGAAAGGTCGTGGACCAGGTCGTCGGCGCGATGCCGAAGGCGCAGCTCCAGACGTACTTCGAAAAGCACGTCTGACGCGCCGTCCTCCGGGACGGTCCACGCCGCGCTGCCGTTCCCCCGCGGAACGGCGGCGCGGCGTTTCAGCGTAGCCGCACCGGCCGGAACACCGTCACGGGCGACCCCTCCGCCACGAAGGCCGAGTGCGGTGTGCCCGACAGCACCGCGGCGAACTCCGGCCCGTAGGTGCCGGTGAGGTCGCCGGCCAGTTCCACCGAATCGGCGGCCCAGACCCGCCACGGTGCGTGCGCCACCTGGTACTCCACGGTGCCGCCATCCCGCTGGCGGGTGTATCCCCAGTAGTGCTCGGTGATGAACTCGGCATCGGACCCGGGTTCGAGTGGTGCGCACGGTCCGCGTGTGCGCGCGGCAACGTGGGTCCACCGTGGCCCCACGCGCCACTCGTAGCGGAGCTGCCGCGACCCGTCTCCGCCGGTGATCGCGTGACGCATCGGCAGCGCGCGGTACGGCTCGTTGTACGCGAGGCGGGCGGTCCACGCGATGGCGCGACGCGGCACCAGCTCGCTCACGAACACGACGGCGCGTCGCACGCCGGTGGGCGTCTCGCGCCGCACGTAGAAGCGCAGGTTGACCTCGTCGAACGTGCGGTGAAACGGCACCGGGACGCCGAGCAGCCGCGTGTCCACGAAGCGGAAGCCGACCACGCTCACGAGTGCATCGCCCCGCCAGGGGTCGAGCGTCGTGCCACGTGGCACGTGGGGAAGGAGGAGGGCGGGATCGACCGCGTAGTTCACCATCAGGAGGTCGCGCCACTGCGCCGTGAGGAAGGCTCGCATCCGGTGCGAAGCCTGTGCGCCCGCGCCCCGTTCCCCGCGCGGCGGTGCCAGCGGTGCAGCGCCACGCACCGCCGCGGTGCCACGTAGCTCTGCGCAGGTGCATCTTGTGAGTCCATGACCGGCACGCTCTTCATCGTCGCAACACCCATCGGCAACCGCGCCGACCTCACGCCGCGGGCGATATCGGTCCTGCAGGCGGCGACGCTGATCGTGGCCGAGGACACGAGGCACAGCGCGCCGCTCCTGGCGTGGGCCGGCGTCTCGACGCCGGTGCGCAGCTATCACGCGCACAACGAGGCGGAGCAGGCCCCGCGGCTGGTGGAACGGTTGGTGGCGGGGGACGACGTCGCGCTGATCAGCGATGCCGGGACCCCGCTCGTGTCGGACCCTGGCGCGCGGCTGGTGGACGCCGCGATCGCCGCCGGCGTGCCGGTGGTGCCTGTGCCCGGGGCCTCGGCGATCCTCGCCGCGCTCGTGGGCAGCGGGCTGCCGGCCACTGCCTTCACCTTCCTGGGGTTCCTGCCGCGGCCGGCCACGGAGCGGGCCGCGGCCGCGTCGGCGGCGCTGGCCCTTCCCCACACGGCCATACTCTACGAGGCCCCGCCCCGCGTCGGCGACCTCCTCGCCACGCTCGCCGCCGCCGGCGGCGGGGCGCGACGGGCGGTCGTGGCGCGGGAGCTCACCAAGCTCCACGAGGAGTTCCGTCGCGGAACGGTGTCGGAACTCGCTGCGTACTACGAAGCGACCCCACCACGGGGTGAGGTCGTCGTGCTGATCGATGGGGCGCCCCCCGTGGTGCCGGACCAGGAGGGTGCCGCCCGGCGCGCACAGTCACTGCGGGCCGGTGGCCAGTCGGTCCGTGACACCGTCCGTCACCTGCAGGAGGAGTTCGGCGTGTCGCGAAACGAGGCCTACAGGCTGGCGCAGGACGCATGAGGCGGGCCCTGTCGTTCGGCGGCGTGGTGATGGCGGCGCTGCTCGCCGGTGTGCTCGCGCGTGGCCCTGCGGCCGCGCACGCCGCGAAGGCGCCGGATGTCGGTGCGCGTGTCCGCATCGCCCGGGTGCACTACGAGGGGGGCGGGGACTGGTACGCCAACGCGTCGAGCCTGAAGAACCTGATCCGGGCCGTGGCCGAGCGGACCTCGCTGCCGATCGACCGCGAGGAGCACGTCGTCACCTTCCGCGACCCGCAACTGGCCGACTACCAGTTCCTGCACGTCACCGGGCACGGCACGATGACGATGCAGCCCGACGAGGTGACGCGCCTGCGCGCCTACCTGCTGCGCGGCGGCTTCATGCACGTGGACGACAACTATGGGCTCGACAGCAGCTTCCGCATCGTGGTGCGGCAGCTCTTCCCCGACCGCCCGCTGGTGGACGTGCCGCTGAACCACCCGATCTACCGGCTGGTGTACCCGTTCCCGCGGGGCGTCCCGAAGATCCACGAACATGACGCGAAGCCCGCGCGCGGCATGGGCATCTTCATCGGTGACCGGCTGGCGCTCTACTACACGTACCAGACGGACCTCGGGAACGGCTGGGAGGACGTGGGGACCTATCCCACCGATCCGCCGGAACTGCACGAACAGGCCCTTCGCATGGGCGTGAACCTCGTCACCTACGCCGTCACCAGCCGCCTGCAGCCATGACCGCCCCCCCGATGCCGCAGGGCGCCCTCGGCCAGCTCGAGGCGATCGTCCGCGACGAACGCAGCGCGCGGCTCGCCCTCGCCAGCCAGACGCGTCTCGCCACCACGGTGCTGCCGTTGCTCGCGGCCGGAACCGTGGGCGTGGCGGTGCTGGGCAGCGGTCGGTGGCTGGAGCTGCCCCGCGTGCTGCCGTTCGTGTTCTGGGCGGCGGGCATCGGTGCGGCGGTGTGGGCGTGGCGCCTGCGTCGCGCCGAGGACGGTCGCGTGACGACGGCGGATGCGGTGGCGGAGTCCATCGAGCAGGAGCAGCTTCTGCGACGGGGCGCGATTCGCGTCGCACAGGAAGTGGCGACGAGCGGCCCGCTGGGGGCGCATGCGGCGCTCAGCACCTCGCGAGCGCTGGCCGGCACGACGCTGCCGCGCGCGCCGCAGGCGTTCGGCGCATTGCGCGCGGTGCGGCAGCGCGCCGTGCTCTGGGCTGGCGCCGCGCTGCTGGCGCTGGTCGCCGCCGGGTTCACGTGGACCGACGGCGCCGAGGCGCTCGGCAACCCGGTCGGCGCGTGGAACGGCACGCTGCTGCCAGAGTTGGTCCTCGACGCGCCGGTGGTGGCGTTGCGCGGGAGTGCGCCGTCGATCCGCGTGACGGGGCGCGGGCGTGCGGCGGTGGCGGTGGCGATGCAGAAGAGCGATGGCACGGTGGTCACGGAGCGACTGGTGCTGCGTGACGAGGTCGGCACGCGCGTGCTGCCGGTGCTCGACGCGGACGTGGTGCTCACGGTGAGCGATGGCCGCGCCACCTCCGCGCCGCACCGCATCCGCGTGACGGACAAGCCGTACCTGGGCGACGTGGTGGCGCAGGCGAGCTATCCGGCCTATCTCGGCCGGGTGGACGAGGACGTGGCGCTGGCCGGCGTGCTGGTGCTGCCCCGCGGCACCGTGCTCACGCTGCGTGGACACGCGTCGGTGCCACTGACGACGGTGACGCTGCGGAGTGACGAGGGCGCGAGCGTGCCCCTGACGGTCAGTGGCGACGCCGTGGATGGGCGGCTGGTGGCCGAGCGCAGTGCACGCTGGACCTGGGCGGCGCAGTCGGCGACACCACTGCAGGAGCTGCCGCCCTCGTTCGCACTCGACATCCGGGCGGACTCGGCGCCGCAGGTGCAGATCGCGAGCACGAGCGACACGCTGCTGCTGGCCGGTGCGTCGGCCACGGTGACGGTGCTGGCCAGCGACGACCACGCGCTGGCGAGCGTGATGCTCACGGTGCGGTCCGGTGAGACGGTGGTGGCGCGTCGCGAGATCATGTCGGTGCGCGGCCCCGCCTTCGAGGGCAGCGTGCCGCTGGACCTGGATGCGCTGGGGCTCCGGGGTGACGACGGCGCGCTGCGGGTGGACGTGACGGCCACGGATGCGTCACCGTGGCACCAGGTGGGACGGAGCCGCACGCTCGTGTTGCGTCGTGCCGGCGTGACAGAGCGACGCGAGCAGGCGCGCGCGACGGCGGACAGCGTGGCGGCGGGTGCCTCGTCGCTGGCGCAGCAGCAGCAGCAGCTTGCGCAGCAGACGTCGGATGCCGCACGCCGCGCCCGGGCCGGGGGGGAGAACGGGCAGCCGATGTCGTTCGATGCCCGGGAGAAGGCGTCACAGATGGCGCAGCAGCAGCGTGCACTGCAGCAGCAGGCGCAGCAGCTCCAGCAGCAGGCGAAGCAGCTCGCCGACCAGCTCAAGGGGGCCGGTGCGCTGGACTCCGCCCTGGCCGGCCGCATCGCGGAGGCGCAGCGGATGATGCAGGAGGCGATGGCGCCGCAGATGATGCAGCGACTGCAGCAGCTCGAGCAGTCGGCGCAGCGGCTCGACCAGGCTGCCACGCGCCAGTCGCTGGACGACCTCGCGAAGCAGCAGCAGGCCTTGCGCGAACAGCTCGAGCGCAACGCCGAGATGCTGAAGCGTGCCGCGCTGGAGGGCAGCATGGAGACGCTGCGCGACGAGGCCCAGGACCTGTCGCGGGCGCAGCGCCAGCTGGCGGATTCATCGGGCGGCGCGACGGCGGCGCAGCGCGCGCAGCAGGCCGAGCGGCTGGCGCGGCAGAACGAGGCGCTCACGCGGCAGATCAACGACCTGACCAAGCGCCTGCGTGACAACGATGCCCAGCGCGGCGCGCAGCGCAGCGAGCAGGCGCGCCAGAACAGCGAGGCGGCGAACCGGCAGATGCAGGAGGCGGCGCGCGACCCGCAGTCGGCGCAGCAGAGCGCCCAGCGTGCCTCGCAGTCCATGCAGCAGGCCGCGGACCAGCTGGCGCAGGCGCGGCAGGAGCAGGTGAACGACTGGAAGCGGGAGACCACGTCGGAGCTGGACCAGTCGATCCAGGAGATGATGCAGCTGAGCCAGCAGGAGCGGCAGATGGCAGACGCCGCCCAGCAGCGCGCGCAGCAGCAACAGCCGCAGGGGCAGCAGGGCCAGCAGGGCCAGCAACAACAGCAACAACAGCAACAACAGCAACAACAGCAACAACAGGGGCAGCAGCAGCAGGGCCAGCAGGGGCAGCAGAACCCGCAGGGCCAGCCGCAACAGGGCCAGCAGGGCCAGCAGAACGCCCAGCAGCAGATGGCCGCTGAGCAGGCGACGGTGCAGAACGGCGTCCAGCAGGCGGCGCAGCGACTGCAGGAGGCGGCGCGGCGGTCGCAGCATGTGTCGCAGGGATCGCAGCGTGCGATGCAGGAGGCGCTGCAGCGGGCGCAGGAAGCCACGCAGCAGGCGCAGCGCGGGCAGCAGGGCCAGCAGAACGGCGAGCAATCGGCCGCCGCGATGCGGGATGCGGCCGCCGCAATGGAGCGTGCCGCGTCCAGCCTGGTGCGTGATCGCGAGCGGGCGAGCCGCGCGCGCTCGGCATCGGGACTGCCGGAGATGATGGAGGAGATGCAGCAGCTCGCCCGCCAGCAACAGCAGGTGAACGGGCAGGCGCAGGGCATGTCGATGATGCCTGGCGGCGAGTCGGGGGCCCAGGCGCAGCAGCTCGCGCAGCAGATCGCACGCCGCCAGCGGCAGATCGCGCAGCGGCTGGACGACGTGGGCACCGGCGACCAGAGTGGCCGCGCCGACGCGCTCGCGAAGGAAGCAAAGCGTCTCGCCGACGCGATGGAACGGGCCGCCAGCGATCCCGAGACGGCGGCGCGGCGTGAGCAGTTCCTGCAGCGGCTGCTGGACGCCGGTCGCACGCTGCGGCGTGAGGACCAGGAAAAGGAAGGGCCGCGCGAATCGAAGCCCGGCATCGGCACCGCGGCCTTCGCGCCGCCCGCGATCCAGGCGGTCGGCGCGCCGGCGTCGCGCGTTACGCCACCCTCGTGGGAGGAACTGCGTGGCCTGCGCGACGACGAACGCCGCGCCGTGCTGCAGTACTTCGAGCGCCTGAACAAGACCGGGGCCAAGCCGTGAGGAGGCACCCACCGGCGCGGCGGCAGGCGTGTGCCCTGGCGGTGACGATCCTGCTGCTGGCGGCGCCGGCGCGCGCGCAGGAGATGGGGACGAGCACCGCTGACTCGCTCGTGCTGCGTGCGCTGGACCTCGAGGAGAGCAAGCCCCGCGACGCCGCGGCGCTCTACCGGCGCGCCTTCGCCGGCGAGGCGATGGTGCCGGCGCTGCTTGGCCTGGAGCGGGTGTACACCAACCTCGGCATGGTGGACTCGCTGGTGCCGCTGGTGCGCCAGGCCATCCGCAGCGAGCCGCGCAACGGCGTGGTGCGCTCGGTGCAGCTGCGGACGCTCACGGCGCTGCAGCGCGACGACGACCTGACGGCGGCGTTCCGTGACTGGGTGCGCGCCGTGCCGGGTGAGGCGGCGCCGTTCAAGGAGTATGCGCGCATCCTGCTCGAGGCGGGACGCTCGGCGGCGGCCGACTCGGTGCTCCAGACGGCGTCGCGGATGGTGCGCGACCCGCGCGACTTCAGCAGCGAGCTGGCGCAGGTGGCATCGGCGCAGCGGATGTGGAACGAGGCCGCGCGCCGCTGGCGCGAGACGCTCACGCAGACGCCGCAGCTGCACCAGGCGGCCGTCTTCGCGCTGGGCACGGCGTCCTGCGCCGGCCGCGACTCGATCCGCACGGCCCTGCTGGCGGAACCCGTGTGGCTGCCGTCGCGCCGCGTGCTGGCGTCGCTGGAGCTGATCTGGGGCCGTCCGCGACAGGCGTGGCAGGCGTTCAGCGGGTTGAAGCCCGACGCCGAGGTCCTGGCGGCGTGGAAGGAGTTCGGTGAGGACGCCGACGCGCGGGCGATGCCGGTGGCGTCGCGCGAGGCGTGGGCGGCGGTGTACGCGAAGACCAGTGATGCCGCGACGGGGTTGCGTGCCGCCGATGCGGCGCTGACCAGTGGTGAGGCGTCGAGCGCGCTGCAGCTCGCGTCGTCGGCACAGGGCCGGCTGACGCCACAGCTCGGCCTGCGTGATGCCGTGCCGCTGCGGCTGCGGGCCCTGGCGGCGCTGGGCAAGGCCACCGAGGCGCTGGCGCTGGTGGATTCCGTGCGCCCGAAGGTGGTGCCGATCCAGCTGCAGCTGCTGGAGCGGGAGCTGATGTGGGCGTGGCTGCGGGTGGGCGACGCGACGCGGGCGCGGCCGTTCGTGGCGCGGCTCGACGAGGACGAGGCCACCGCGCTGCTGGCGATCTACGACGGGGACCTGGACCGGGCGCGCACGGCGCTGCGCAACGCGGACGCGTCCAACACGCTGCTGCTGCTGCCGCGTGCCCTGCTGTCGCGCACCTCGCTGCCGTCGTCACCGGCGCTGGGTGCGGCATTCGCGGCGCTGGCGCGGCGTGACACGGCGGAGGCGCTGACGCAGCTGCTGGGCACCGCGGCGGAGGTGGGTGATGCGGCGCCGCTGGTGCTCGCGATGTCGGCGCGGCTGCTCACGGCCAGCAGTGACGACGCCCGCGCGGTGCCGCTGTGGACGCGGATCGTGACGGACTATAGCACCAGCCCCGAGGCCCCCGAGGGGGACCTCGAATGGGCACGCGCGGCCATCCGGGCGCGCGACGGCACCACCGCCATCACCCGACTGGAGCACCTCCTGCTGACCTATCCGACGAGCGCGCTCGCCCCGCAGGCCCGCCGCGAACTGGACGCCGCGCGTCGACTGGCGGGGACCTCGTGACCCGTCGCTGGGGCCTCACGGCGCTGCTGGCGCTGGTCACATCCGTTCCAGCGGACGCGCAGCACCTGCTGGTGGCCATGGACGACGAGCAGCGGAACCACCTCAAGGCCTACGGCCTCACGTACGCGGCGCTGCAGCGCACGGAGAAGGCGGAGTGGCTGCTGAACTACCGTGGCGGCTCGTTCCTGCTGCTCGACACGCCGGCCACGCGGCGTCGCGCCGGGATCGACGGGGTGTCGGTGACGTCGCTGGACGACAATGCGCTGGCGGCGATCCGCACCGAGATGGCGGGTGGCAACTTCGACGCCGTGCCGCTGGAACGGGCGCCGAAGGTGGCGATCTACTCGCCGCCGAGCGCGAACCCGTGGGACGACGCGGTGACAATCGCCCTCGACTACGCGGGGATCCCGTACACGAAGGTGTGGGACCCCGAGGTGATGGCGGGTGACCTCACGAAGTACGAGTGGCTGCACCTGCACCACGAGGACTTCACGGGGCAGTACAACAAGTTCTACATCTCGTACCGCGGCAGCCCGTGGTTCATCACGCAGGTGAACCGCACGGTGGCGCAGGCGCGGCAGCTCGGGTTCAGCAATGTGCCGGCGCTGAAGAAGGCGGTGGCGGAACGGATGCGCGCGTACGTGGAGAACGGCGGCTTCCTGTTCGCGATGTGCGGGGCCACCGAGACGCTGGAGCTGGCCATCGCCGGCGCCACGGTGGACATCTCGAGCAGCTTCGCCGACGGCACGCCGATGGACGCCGACGCCGACCAGAAGATGGACTGGTCCCGTGCCTTCGCGGTGCAGAATGCGCACATCGAGCCCAGCCCGCTGATCAACAGCATGAGCGACATCGACGGGCACCAGGTGAACGTGCCGGGCCGCCGCCGGCCGCTGGGGACCTTCAGCCTGTTCGCGTTCTCGGCCAAGCTCGACCCGGTGCCGACCATGCTCACGCAGGACCATCGCTCGGTGCTGCAGGACTTCTACGGCGTGACCACGAGCTTCACCAAGACGACGCTCAAGCCGGGCACGCGGGTGCTGGCGAACGAGGATGGAATGCCGCTGGCGAAGTACATCCACGGCAGCTACGGCAAGGGTGCCTGGACCTTCCTGGGCGGGCACGATCCCGAGGACCCGCAGCACGAGGTGGGGGCCGCACCGACGGACCTGTCGCTGTACCCGTCATCGCCAGGGTACCGCCTGATCCTGAACAACGTGCTGTTCCCGGCCGCGCAGAAGAAGCCGCGCAAGACGTGAGCGGGTGAGCGGCGCCGGGGGTGATGCGGTGCTCCGGCCACTCGACGACCGCCCCCGCCGCGCGCGCATCGCGACGGGGGCGTGGTACAGCGTTCCGCCTGCGTCAGCGCCGCCTCAGCGCACGCGGCGACGGCGTGCGACCAGCCCGACGCCGGCCAGGCCCGTACCCATGAGAACCACCGAGGCCGGCTCCGGCACGACGCTCGGACTGCCAGGCCCGCCCGGCGTGAACGTGAGGCTTGCGATCTCCACGGCCATGCCGTCGGTCACGTTGTCACCCGTCCAGCGAAACTCGATGCTGTTGGCGCCGGACTGGAAGGCCGCCTCCGTCAGGGTGACGAACGATCCCCATTGCCAGATGTTGGGGCAGGGACTGCCGCCGGCGACGGCGGCGCCGTTGATGAACATCGAGACTGGACCGTTGTCCGCGGCACACCGCAGCTGCAGCGAGAATGCGTCACCGGTGGCCAGCGTGAAGAGTGACCGGATGGCGTAGCTGCCGCCGCCGCCCGTGCCGGTCGGGGTTGCGGCGATCCACGTGCCGCCCGGTGCGCCGCCGGTCCACTGCCCGGGCGGCGTGACGACGATGGAGGCGGCGTTCCAGGTCGGCGTTCCCGCCAGCGGGTTGGTGGAGACCTGCCAGCGGGAATCGAGCCCGCCGGCCTGGCTCGCGCCGGTGCTCACGAGCAACTGTGCGTCAGCCGCATGCGGCATCGTGACGGCCAGTCCCGCGACCACAATCCTGCGGAAAAGCGACTTCATCGTGCACACTCCATTCGAGAGGGTGAGGGATCCCCGCGCGCGGCGTGGTGCCGGGCAGTCGGGGAACGCAGGCCGGCACCGTGGCGAGTGACGGTCCTGTCATCATCCACGCGCAGGAGCGAGCAGAATCGTCTCATCCGCCATGTCCACCCGTCCCGGCAGCGGGGGACGCGCCCGAACACGCCCGAAAGTGCGTACATTCCCGCGATGACGCGCCGAGTCAGGGCCGCACGGGCGGAGGAGACACTGCCGGACTTCCGCATCGCCGCGGCCGCTGCCGGGGCGATGCGCGTCGCCATCCGGCTGGCCGGTGGCCGCGAGGTGTGCTTCGTGTGCGCGGTGGATGGCGACGGCATGCTGGTCTCGGCCCGGGCCGTGGCGCGTGGCACCGCGGCGCAGGTGCTGGCGCTTCCGAACGTCGCGCAGCGCGGTGAGATGCTGGTGCACAACCATCCCTCGGGATGGCTCGAGCCCAGCGACGCCGACCTGCACATCGCGGCCCGCCTGCACGACGACGGCATCGGCTTCGGCATCTGCGACAACGACGTCACCGACCTGTACGTCGTGACTGAGGTGCCACGGGTGGCACCCCGGGTAGTGGTGCCGGGCGCGGTGATGGAGAAAGACTTCAGCGCCGACGGTCCACTGGCGAAGGGGTTCGCCGCGTACGAGGCCCGCGACGGGCAGCGCGACATGGCCACCACCATCGCCCGGACGTATGCCGATGGTGGCGTGGCGTTGCTGGAGGCGGGCACCGGCGTCGGCAAGTCGATGGCGTACCTGGTGCCGGCGCTGCGCTGGGCGGCGGCCAACAAAGAGCGCACGGTCGTCAGCACCAACACCATCACGCTGCAGGAGCAACTCGTCGGCAAGGACCTGCCGCTGCTGGCCGACCTGCTCAGCGACCAGCCGGTGCGGTTCGCGTTGCTGAAGGGCTGGCGGAACTATCTCTGCCTCTCGCGCCTGGTTCAGGCGGAGGCGGGGAGTGCCTCGCTGTTCGAGGCACCGCAGCGCGAGGAACTCGCCATGCTCTCGGCGTGGGCGCGCGTCACCGCGGACGGGTCGGTGAGCGACCTGCCCACGCCACCGCGCCCGGACGTGTGGGACGAGGTGGCCGCGGAGGGCGACCTCTGCACGCGGCTCAAGTGCCCGCACTTCGACACCTGCTTCGTGTTCAAGGCGCGCCGGGCCGCGGCCACCGCCGACGTGGTGGTGGTGAACCACTCGCTGCTGCTCGCCGACGTGGCCGTGCGCCGCCAGTCGCAGAACTGGGCCGAGGCGGCGGTGCTGCCGGCCTATTCGCACCTCGTGGTGGACGAGGGGCACCACCTGGAGGATGCCGCCGCGAACCACCTCGGCAGCAGCGTGTCGAACCGCGCGATCACCAAGCTGCTGAACCGGCTCGAGCGACGCGGCGGCCGCGAGCCGAAGGGGCTGCTGCCCACGCTCGAGACGCGCCTCATGGCGCGCGGTGACCTGCTCAGCGTGGCGAGCCTCGACCTGTTGCGCGCGCGCCTGCGCCCCGCGGTGGAGGTGGCACGCGGCGATGCCGGCATGCTGTTCGACCGGGTGGCCCTCTGGATGCAGGAAGGGAAGGTGGCCACAGTGCGGCTGACACCGGCGCTGCATGGCGAGGCGGTGTGGCGCGACGGGCTGGCCATCGCCCTCGGCAACCTCGTGAACGCGCTCGAGACCATCGGCGAGAACCTGCGGCTGATCCGCGAACGCCTCGAGACCGAGGATGAACGTGACGATGCGCTGCTGCAGCTGCTCGCCGAGCTGCGCGCGGTCGGGTCGCGGACGGCGGCGCAGCGTGACGCCCTGCGTGCCACGCTCGATCCCACCGACGGTGCGCCAGGCTACGTGCGATGGGCCGAGCTGCGCGGCAACAGCGCGATGTTCACGGCGCGGGGCACCCTGGCCTCGCCCACGGTGCTGCTCTACAGCGTCCCGCTGGATCTCGCGCCGATCCTGCGCGAGGACCTGTTCGGCCGGCTGAGCAGCACCGTCGTGACCAGCGCCACGCTCACCGCCGACGCGAACTTCGGGTTCCTGATGGGGCGGCTCGGGCTGTCCGACACCGATGCGCACGTCGAGACGGCGCTGTTCCCGTCACCGTTCGACTATCGCGCCAACGCGCTGCTGGTGGTGCCGAGTGACACGCCGGCGCCGAACGTGGACCCGGCGGGGCACCAGCGGGCTGTGGTGACGCACGTGCTGGACGTGGCGGAGGCGAGTGACGGTGGGCTGTTCGTGCTCGCGACGAGCCATCGGGACGTGAAGTCGCTGGCGAACGCGCTGCGTGAGGCGTGCATCGCCAACGGCTGGCCGCTGCTGGTGCACGGTGAGGACGGTCGCGACACGCAGCTCCGCCGCTTCCGGGAATCGGGACGGGCGATCCTCATCGGCACCGCGACGTTCTGGGAGGGGGTGGATGTGCCCGGCCATGCACTGCGCGGGCTGGTCATCACGAAGCTGCCGTTCCGCGTGCCCACCGAGCCGATGGTGGCGGCGCAGTGCGAGGCGATCGAGTCGCGCGGCGGCGATCCCTTCATGGAGTACATGCTGCCGCACGCCACGCTGCGCCTGAAGCAGGGCGTCGGTCGCCTCATCCGCACCGCGAGTGACCGTGGCGTGATCGTGCTGGACGACGTGCGTGTCGTGACGAAGCGGTACGGGCGCGGGGTGCTGGACGCACTGCCGCCGGCGCGGCGGGTGCTGGCGCCGTGGGCCGAGGCGGAGCGGAGCATCGCCGCGTTCTATGCCGTTCCTCCCGCCGCCGTCGGCAGTACCTGAGCCTCCGCCGCCCACCCTCCTGTCCCAGAGTTGCCCATGTCCCTCGAGCGCCCCGGCAAGATCGTCTGCGTCGGCCGCAACTATCGCGAGCATGCGAAGGAACTCGGCAATGCCGTGCCGTCGCAGCCGCTGCTGTTCCTGAAGCCGTCCTCGTCGATCATCCACTCCGGCGAGGCGATCGTGTCGCCGGCGCTCTCCCGCCAGGTCGAGCACGAGGGCGAGATCGGCGTCGTCATCGGCCGTCCCATCAGGCGGGCCACCGAGGCTCAGGCGCTGGCCGCGGTGCGCGGGATCGTCGCCCTGAACGACGTCACCGCCCGCGACATCCAGAAGTCCGACCCCCAATGGACCCGCGGCAAGGGGTTCGACACCTTCTGCCCGATCGGCCCGGAATGGGCCGGCATCCCCGATTTCGCCGCCCTCGAGGTGGTCTGCCGGGTCAACGGTGTCGTCCGCCAGCGGGGCACCGGGGCCGAGATGGTGTTTTCCGTGCCGGTGCTGCTGGCCTACATTTCCCAGGTCATGACGCTGGAGCCGGGGGACATCGTGGCCACCGGCACGCCGGCGGGTGTGGGCCCGCTCGCGCCCGGGGATGTGGTGGAGGTCGAAGTGGTCGGACTGAGCACCGTGTCAAACCCTGTCGTCGCCGAAAGCTGATGCCTCCCCGCTCGCGCCGGTTCGAGTCGCTCCCCGAGTACCCGCTGGCCCTGATTCCGATCAGGAAGCGGGAACTGCTGGCGCGTGGCGTGGACGTGATCGACCTCGGTGCCGGCGATGCCGACCTCGCGCCGCCCGCCGCGGCGGTGCAGGCGCTGGCCGACGCCTCGCGCGTGCCCGCGATGAACCGCTACGGCTTCGGACTCGGCAACCCGGCCTATCGTGACGCGATCAGCGGGTGGATGGAGCGCCGGTTCGGCGTGCGGTTCAACCCCACCACCGAGATCGTGCCGTTGCTCGGGAGCAAGGAGGGGCTGTCGCACCTGGCACTCGGCTACGTGGACCGCGGTGACGTCACCATCATCCCCGAGCCCGGCTACAGCCCGTACACCGGCGGCACGCTGCTCAGCGATGGCGAGCCGTACAAGGTGGCGTTGCGTCCGGAGAACGACTTCCTGGTGGACCTGGACGCCATCCCGGCCGACGTGCTGCGGCGCGCGCGACTGCTCTACCTGAACTACCCGAACAATCCCACCGCCGCGATTGCGCCGCCGGACTACCTGTCGCGGGTGGTGGCGCGGTGCCGCGAGCTGGACCTGCTGCTGGTGTACGACAACGCGTACTCCGAGATGGGGTTCGACGGCTACGTGCCGCCGAGCATCTTCGAGACGGATGGTGCCCGCGACGTGGCGATCGAGTTCCACTCGCTCTCGAAGACGTACAACATGACCGGCTGGCGGTGCGGCTGGGCATGCGGGCGTCCCGATGTCATGGCGACCCTGGCCAAGATCAAGAGCTACGTGGACACCGGGCACTTCATGGCCGTGCAGCAGGCCGGTGCGGCGGCGATCGGGAGCTGGGCCGACTTCGTGCCGGGGAACACCGCGGTGTTCCAGGCGCGCCGGGACGCGGCGGTGGAGGCGTTCCGCGCGGCCGGGTTCGCCTGCGCGGTGCCGCAGGCCACGATGTACCTCTGGATCCCGCTGCCGGAGGGCATCCCGTCGGAACGTTTCGCGGAGCGGCTGCTGGAGGACGAGGGCGTGGTGGTGATGCCGGGAACCGGATTCGGTCCGGGGGGTGAAGGATTCTACCGCATCAGCTTCATCACCACGCCGGACCGGCTTCGCGAGGCGGCGGTGCGGGCTGGTCGCGTGCTCGCCTCCTTCGCTGCCCCCGTCGCATGATCTTCTCCCGTCGCCCCCCCGAGCAGCGTTCGCCCGGCGCGATCGCCATCTCGGTCGCGCTGCACCTCGTGCTGGGGGTGGGGCTGCTGCGGGTGGTGCTCGGCCACAACGGCATCGCCGAGTGGCTGGTGGGCCCCGAGGGGCGGGCGCAGAGCGAGAGGGTGGTGGTGGTGGCCGTGACGCCGCCGCGAGGAAACTCGGCAGCGGGCGGGGCCGCGGAGAGCGCGACCATCCGGCCCAGCGTCTCGCGTGCTCCCGGGCCGCTGGTGGCCCCATCGGCCGCGCCGACCGCGGCGCCAGATGCCGCCGGAGGCCGCGGCGGGGCGGGGGGAGGCACCGGCAACGGCTATGGCCGCGGCACCGGGTCCGGCGTTGCCCGGGGCATCGTGCCCGGGTACGACCCTCGCCTCTATCCGGGCTCGCCGGAAGCGCCGCCGCGCGAGGCGCTGACGCCGAAGGAGCGCCTGGACAGCGTGATCGCCGAGCGGTTCGCGCAGTACGAGGACAGCCTTGCCAACGCGCCGCAGAGCAATGTGACGCAGGACGGGCGTGCCGACCTCACGTTCAAGCGTGGCGGGCGGACCTACGGCTGGACGCGGAAGGGCATCGTGCTCGGCAAGTACACGCTGCCTGCGCCGCTGCTGGCGCTGCTGCCACTCAACAACATCGGTGGCAACCCGTCAGCGCTGATGCGTGGCGAGTTCCCGACGCAGATGCGGAACCAGATCCAGGCCGGTGCCCAGGTGGCACTGAACGCCGAGACGTTCAACGAGCGGGTGAAGCGCATCCGCGAGCGCCGTGACCGCGAGCGTCGCGAGGCGCGCGAGGGGCAACCGTCCGTGCAGCAGCCGATCCAGCAGCCGATCCAGCAGGCGGCACCACCGCAGCCGGATCGCTGATCAGGCGGCGGCTTCGGCGTCGGGGCCCTCGGCCTCGACCTGCAACTGCGCGCGGAAGATCCCGCTGACCACGCCCAGCACCGTGTGCGTGTCGCCCGCAGCGACGGTGATTGCCGGTGCCGCATCGCCCATCGCCACCAGCACCGTCTCCGCCCCGCGCTGTTCGACGGTGCGCACAGTGGCCTCATCGCCGATGCGCACGGCCACCAGGTCGCCGTCGAGGGCGGCGTAGTCGGGGTTCACGAGGACGGTGTCGTCGCGGCGGATGCCGCACCGCAGCATGCCATCGTCCACGACGCGCACGAAGAAGGCGTTGTCGCCCGGCACGAGGCGGCGGTCCACGACGATCGCGTCGCTGCGGAGTTCGGGCGTGATGGCCGGGCCGGCGGCGGAGACGCGGGCGTAGAACGGGACGGTGCGGGTGGCGCCGGCCTGTGCGCCGAGGATGCGCAGCCCTCGCGAGCGGGCCTGGTTGCGCTGGATGTAGCCCTTCCGGGCCAGGCTGCCGAGCACGTCGGACACCGTCTTGGTCGACTTGATGTCGAACTCGCGGCCGATCTCGCGGATGCTCGGCTGGTAGCTGTTGGCTGCGAGGAACTCGATGAGGTACTGGTAGACCTTCTCTTCGACCGGCGTCAGAACGTCACTCATGGGGCTCCCCTGCGATCCGGTGCGC
This sequence comes from Gemmatimonadaceae bacterium, assembly GCA_020851035.1. Lineage (NCBI taxonomy): Bacteria > Pseudomonadati > Gemmatimonadota > Gemmatimonadia > Gemmatimonadales > Gemmatimonadaceae > Gemmatimonadaceae bacterium. The sequence goes on from JADZDM010000025.1 coordinate 244,687, forward strand.
AGGGAGCCCGGAGGTGGGCCCTACGCCGTCGTCGCCAGCATGTCCAGCGTGCGCGCGAGACGCTCGAGGCACCGGTCGCGGCCGATCAGCGTGAGGACATCGAAGATGCCGGGGCTGACGGAGAGTCCGGTGACGGCGACGCGCAGCGGGGTGAAGATCCTTCCCGCGGCGAGTCCCCGCGATTCCGCGAGTGTTCGCAGGGCCGGCTCGAGCGCCTCCGCCGTCCAGGCCGGAGCGTTCACGAGTGCGTCCCGTGTCGCGGAGAGAATGTCGGCACTCTGTGCCCGATCCTTCAGCAGGGCCTTGGCGACGGCCTCGGCGTCGTACTCGACCTCGTCCAGGAGATACGGTCGTGCCTGTTTCACGATCTCCTCGACCGTGCGGGCGCGGACGCGGAGCTGGTCCACCAGGTGCGCGGTCCAGGCCGGGTCGGCCGCGAGGCGTTCCGGGGTCGCGACCTCGTGCCGGACGAGGGCGTCGGTCACGCGGGGCAGCACTTCCTCGAGCGGGCGCCGGGAGAGGTGCTGGCCGTTCATCCACTCGAGCTTCTGGGTGTCGAAGATCGCCGCCTTCTTGTGCAGGCGGTCGAGCGTGAAGTGCTGGAGCATCTCATCCGGCATCATCACCTCGAGGTCGTCGCCCGGGCTCCAGCCCAGCAGCGCGAGGAAGTTCGCCATCGCGGTGGGGAGGATGCCCTTGTACTCCCAGTCGCCCACGGCGGCGGCATCGCGCCGCTTGCTGAGCTTCTTGCCGTCGGTGCCGTGGATCATGGGGACGTGTGCGAACTGCGGCAGTGCGGCGCCGAGCGCGTGATAGAGCAGGATCTGCTTCGGTGTGTTGGAGATGTGGTCATCGCCGCGCATCACGATCGTGATGCCCATCGCGATGTCGTCGGAGACGACGGCGAGGTTGTAGATCGGCGTGCCGTCGGAGCGGAGGATGATGAAGTCCTCGATCTCCTTGTTCTCGAACGCAATGCGGCCGTGGACGATGTCTTCCCAGGCGGTGGTGCCGTCGGGGACACGGAAGCGGATGGTGTAGGGCTCACCGGCGGCGAGCTTCTGCGCGATCTCGGCGTCGGACCACTGGGCGAGGCGCCGGTCGAAGCGGAACGGCTCCTTGCGGCTGTCGGCCTCGGCGCGAAGGGCCTCGAGCTGGGCGACGGTGGTGAAGTCGCGGTAGGCGGTGCCGTTGGCAACGAGGCGCTCGGCGTCGGCCTTGTGTCGCTCCACGTTGGCGCCCTGGTAGACGACGTCCTCGTCCCAGTCGAGGCCGAGCCACTCGAGGCCGCGGAAGATGGCGGCGGTGCTCTCCTCGGTGCTGCGGGCCTTGTCGGTGTCCTCGATGCGGAGGAGGAACTTGCCGCCGGTCTTCCGCGCCCAGAGCCAGTTGAACAGCGCCGTCCGGGCGCCGCCGACGTGGAGGTAGCCGGTGGGGGAGGGGGCGAAGCGGAGGCGGGGCGCGGTCATGCAGGACTCGGCGGCGGGGGGCGCTCATCTGGGGGCCATATGAAAACGGGCCCACCGACAGATGATGGGCCCGTTGGCACGGAGCGAGAGGGATTCGAACCCTCGATAGCAGTTTCCCACTATGCCGGTTTAGCAAACCGGTGCCTTCAGCCTCTCGGCCATCGCTCCAACAGCCCCCAAACGTACCCTCGTCCGTGGGGCGGCACAACGTCCCGGCCGGCTTTCGGGCGGTTCCGGGGCCGGCCGGGCGGGGAGCGCCTGTCGGGGGCCATCATCGATGCCGTGCCTGCATCCTGAACGGCTGCAACGCAAAGACGCGAAGGACGCAAAGCGTCCGGCGCATGCGGCCGCCTTCCACGCGGAGCGGGGCATCGCATAGCTGTTGGAACTGCAACCGCAACCGCTGTTCCCCTCGAATGCGATGCGTCTCGTGCGCGCTGGCCGGTGCCGCGTGCTCCAATCCCTTCGCGTTCTTTGCGACTTTGCGTTGGCGCCGTTCACGATCCCGAACCACCGCACGAAGCTCGAGTGTGGCGCGGGGTGATGTGTCACGGATCGCAATGCGTGCACGCTTCTTGCCCTTCGAGCATGCGTACGATGGCACGGCGACGCTTGCATGGAACATCACCGCACCTCAGTTCGCCTGATGGCGTGACGACGTGCGCTCACATTGCTGGACAGGAGACGCAAGGATGACGCGATTCAACACCATGGCGCTTGCCGCCCTGCTCGCCGTTGGCACCGCCTGCAGCAACACGGCGAAGGGCGTGAAGGAAGATGCGGAGAATGCGGGCGAGAAGGCGGCCGAGACCACCGATCGCGCAGCGAATGCGACGGCCAACGCGACCGAGAACGCCGGCGCGAGCATGGGTGCGGCGATGGAGACTGCGGACGTGAAGACGGCGCTGCTGGCCGACACGCGCATCAAGGCCACCGGCATCAACGTGGACACGAACAAGGACACGAAGACGGTGACGCTGAACGGCACGGTACCGTCGGATTCCGACCGGGTGCTGGCGGAGCAGGTGGCGAAGTCGAAGGCGCCGGAGTACACGGTGGTGAACAACCTGACGATCAAGAAGTAGTCCCGACGTCGTGGCAGGTGCGTCGCCGGTTCTGGATTTCAGGGCCGGCGCCGTTCCTTGCGCGCCGGTTCAAGGGGACGGGGATCTTGAACTCACATTCAAGATCCCCGTCCCCTTGAAAACGGTCCGCCTCAGCGACGACTTCAGAGGTTCCGCTTGTTCAACTCCGAGACCGCGAACTCCGCCGCGCGGGCCGAGAAGGCCATGTACGACAGCGACGGGTTCTGGCACGCGGCCGAGGTCATGCAGGCGCCGTCGGTGACGAACACGTTCGGCGCATCCCACACCTGGTTGTGCTTGTTGAGCACCGAGTTCGTCGGTGCCGTGCCCATGCGCGCCGTCCCCATCTCGTGGATTCCCTGGCCCATGGCATAGCCGTAGTCGAAGGTCTTCACGTCCTTCACGCCAGCGGCGCTCAGCATCTCGGCCATGTCGTGCATCATGTCGACGCGCATGTTGCGCTCATTCTCGCCGATGTCACACTCGATCGCGAGCACCGGCAGTCCCCACTTGTCCTTCCGCGTCTCGTCGAGACGCACACGGTTGGCGTGGTTCGGCAGGATCTCGCCGAACGCCGTGCCGCCGATGGTCCATTCCCCCGGCTCGGTGGCCTGGTCCTTCATGTCACCCCCGATCCCGAGTTCGCCGACCGCACGGGCCCACCCCTGCCGGCTGGCGCCCCCTTCGTAGCCGAAGCCACGCAGGTAGTTGCGCTTGTCGCCGAACAGGTTGCGGTACCGCGGGATGTAGCTCGGGTTGGGGCGCTGGCCCACCTGGATCCTGTCGAGGAACATGCCCGGCAGGCGCCCCTCGGCACCGAGCCTGAAGTGATGGTCCATCAGGTTGTGGCCGAGCTCCCCCGAACTGCTGCCGAGGCCACCCGGCCAGACCTCGGTGGCGGACCGCAGGAGCAGCCAGGTCGAGTTCAGCGTCGATGCGCAGAGGAAGATCACCTTCGCGTCGTACTCGACCGTCGCGCTGGTGAGCGCGTCGACGACACGCACGCCGGTGGCACGCCTGCGATCCTTGTCGTACACGATCTCGCTCACGATCGCGTGCGGCTTGAGCGTGAGGCGCCCGGTCCGCAGCGCCGCCGGCAGCGTGGACGACTGGGTGCTGAAGTAGGCACCGTACGGACACCCCAGCCAGCAGGCATCGCGTGACTGGCACGCGCCGCGGCCCGGCAGTGGCACGGTGAGGTTGGCGGTGCGGCTGGAGATCATGCGCCGGTTGCCCCCGTACATCCCCTTCAGCTGGCCGGCGAACCACTCCTCGGCGCAGTTGAGCGGCATCGCCGGCTGGAAGTCACCATCGGGGAGCTGCGGCAGGTTCTCGATCGACCCGGCGATGCCCGCGAACTGCTCGACGTGGCTGTACCACGGGGCCATCTCGGCGTAGCGGATGGGCCAGTCGGTGCCCACGCCTTCCTTCGCGTTCGCCTCGTAGTCCAGGTCACTCCAGCGGAAGCTGCACCGCCCCCACATCAGCGAGCGGCCGCCGACCTGGTAGCCGCGATACCAGTCGAAGCGCTTCACCTCGGTGTACGGGGCCTCCTGCTCATTGACCCAGAAGTCGGGGTTCTTCTCGTTGCACGCGAACCGGCTGCGCTCCAGCACCGGGTGCGTCGCGCGGAGCGCGTTCGTGTTGCCGCCGCGGTGCGGGTACTCCCACGGGGCCTTGGTGGCGTTCGGATAGTCCTTGATGTGCTCCACGTTGCGTCCACGCTCGAGCAACAGCACCCGCAGCCCCCTCTCGGTCAGCTCCTTCGCCGCCCAGCCACCGGCGATGCCGGAGCCCACCACGATCGCATCCCAGGTATCCGCCACCGCATCCTCCCCTCGCAAGCCGGTTCCGATCCTGCCGTGCGGCAGGGCGGTGGGGAAGTTGGATCGCGGGCAGGAGTGGCGCCACGGCGCCCCCGGGCGTCGCCGTCCCCCGGTGGCTAGCATATGAGGCAGCACGGCGGTCGTCGTGCCCCGCGCGACATCACCCGTCGGCGCCGATCCGGCGACGGCTGGCGTCCCCCTGCTCCCGGCCTCTCGCATGCTGCCTGCCCCCGTCGCCCGCGCGCGCACCGCTGCCGCGCTGCTCCTGCTCGTCGCCTGCGGCCCGCGCGCAGGATCGCCCGACGCGGCGGCCCCGACCCCCGACACCGCCGCCATGGCCCGCCAGCGCGCCGAGAACCTCGCCTTCCGCAACGACTACGCCAACTTCGCGCGCTACCGCGACGCGAACGCGGCCCTCGGTGCACCGGCCGCCGGCGAGCGTCGGGTGGTGTTCATGGGCAACTCGATCACCGACGGCTGGGCGCGACACTTCCCGGTGATGTTCCCCGGCAAGCCGTACGTGGGGCGCGGTATCGGTGGCCAGACGACGCCGCAGATGCTGGTGCGCTTCCGGGCCGACGTGGTGGCGCTGAAGCCATCGGTGGTGGTGATCCTCGCCGGCACGAACGACATCGCCGGCAACACGGGCCCGTCGACGCTCGGGATGATCGAGGACAACCTCGCCGGCATGACCGAGATCGCGCAGGCGAACGGGATCCGGGTGGTGCTGTCGTCGGTGCTGCCGGTGTTCGACTACCCATGGAAGCCCGGCCTCACGCCGGCACCGAAGATCGTGGCGCTGAATGCCTGGATGAAGGCGTATGCGGCGCGCGTCGGGGCGGTGTACCTCGACTACCACACGGCGATGCGTGATGATCGCGACGGACTGCGTGCCGGCCTCGGTGACGACGGCGTGCACCCGAACGAGGCAGGCTACCGGATCATGGCGACCCTGGCCGAGGCCGCGATCGCCGAGGCGCTGGCGCGCCGTTGAGCACCACGCACCGTCACCCCCTTCCTCCCGTCGATCCGCCATGCGTCCCCTGACCATCCGTCGGCTCGTCGCCGCGTGCCTGGCCGTCGCCACGCCCGTCATCCTCGTCTCCTGCGCGAGTTTCTCCTCCCTTGGTCCGCGGCCGGTGCTGGCGGTGGTGAACGCCCGCATCTGGACCGGCGTCGAGGCGCGGCCGTGGGCGGAAGCGCTGGCGGTCGACAGCGCGGGCCGGATCACGGCGATCGGCAGCAGCCGGATGGTCGGCCAGCTTGGCGCGGGCACGGTGATCGATGCCAAGGGCCAGATGGTGGTGCCGGGGTTCGTGGACACACATGTCCACTTCATCGAGGGGGGCTTCGGCCTGGCCTCGGTGCGGCTGCGTGACGCGCGCACGAAGGAGGAGTTCATCCGCCGCATCCGTGACCACGCGCGCACGCTGCCGAAGGGCGCCTGGGTCACCAACGGGGACTGGGACCACCAGAACTGGGGCGGCGAGCTGCCGCGGCGGGACTGGATCGACAGCGTGACACCCGACAACCCGGTGTGGATCAACCGGCTGGACGGTCACATGAACCTCGCCAACACGCTCACGCTGCAGGCCGCACGCCTCACGCGGGGCACCGCCGACGTGGCGGGGGGTGAGATCGTGCGCGACGCCGCCGGTGAGCTCACCGGCATCTTCAAGGACAATGCGCAGGACCTGGTGGCGGGAGCGATGCGGACCCCGCCGGTGGCGGTGGAGGACCGCGCACTGGACACGGCGATGGCCCACGTGGCGTCGTACGGCGTCACCAGCGTGCACAGCATGGGCAGCTGGCACGACCTCACCATCTTCCGGCGTGCGCACGGCACCGCGCGACAGCGCACGCGCATCTACGCCATGACACCACTGGCCGAGTGGACGCGGCTGCGCGACACCGTCGCCGTGCGCGGGCGGGGCGATGACTGGCTGCGCATCGGGGGCCTGAAAGGGTTCGTGGACGGTTCGCTCGGGTCGCACACGGCGGCGATGTTCGAAGACTTCACGGACAAGCCGGGCGACCGCGGGCTGTTCGTGACGGCCCCCGAGTCACTATATGCTCGCGTGTCGGGGGCGGACCGTGCGGGGTTGCAGGTGATGGTGCACGCCATCGGTGACCGCGCCATCGCCACGCAGCTCGACATCTTCGCCCGCGTGGCGCGCGAGAACGGCGCGCGCGACCGGCGCTTCCGGATCGAGCATGCGCAGCACATCGCCGCGCGCGACTTCGGTCGGTTCAGGTCCCTTGGAGTGATCCCGTCGATGCAGCCGTACCATGCCATCGATGACGGCCGCTGGGCGGACCGGGTGATCGGCACCGACCGGTCGTCGCGCACCTACGCGTTCAAGTCGCTGCTCGACGCCGGCGCGGCGGTGGCGTTCGGGTCGGACTGGTTCGTGGCCCCGCCGCGGCCGCTCGAGGCGATCTACGCCGCCGTGACGCGACGCACGCTGGACGACCGCACACCGGCCGGCTGGTACCCCGCGCAGAAGATCACCGTCGAGCAGGCGCTGCGCGCCCACACGCGGGGCGGGGCGTTCGCCGGCTTCGACGAGGCGAACCGCGGCACGCTGCAACTGGGCATGCTGGCCGACTTCGCCCTGCTCGAACGCGACATCACCCGCATCCCGCCGGAGCAGATCCGCGACGTGCGCGTGATGCGCACGGTGGTGGGTGGCCGCACGGTGTTCGAGCGGAAGTAGGCGTGCCGTCGGTGCGCACCGCGCCGCGGGCGCCGACGCCCGTCACGCCGCCGCGCGGCGGAGCTCGTGCAGCAGGCGCTGCAGGTCGTCGATGCTGGTGAACGGGCCCATGAGCGTGGTGCGCAGCCAGAGGCTGCCGCGGAGGCGGGTCTGCACGGGGTAGAAGTGCCCGCCGCGGATGACCCGCCGGCGCAACTCGGCCTGCAGCGCATCCAGGGCGCCCGCGTCGCCGTCGAAGCCGGCGGGGCGGTGGCGGAAGCAGACGATGTTGCACTCGGGCTCCACCGCGAGCTCGAAGTCGGGCTGTGCACGCAGCAGGGCCGCGAACTCGCGCGCGAGGTCCACCACCCGGGTCACGTAGGCCGCGAGCAGCCCCGGGCCGTAGACTGCGAGCGTGGCGTAGAGCTTGAAGCTCATCATGCGCTTCGTGCACTCGAAGGTGCGCGATGCGAGGTCGAACCAGGCGTCGTCGTTCGCGGCGTCGAGCAGGTAGGAGGCGTCCTGCGCGAACGCGCCGGCGGCGTGCCGCTGATCGCGGAACAACACGGCGGTGACCAGCGCCGGCTGCAGCAGCATCTTGTGCGCGTCCCAGACCACGGAGTCGGCGCGCGCGATGCCGTCCAGCACGTGACGGTGGCGTGGTGACAGCGCGAGCGCGGCGCCGTGCGCCCCGTCGACATGCATCCACAGGTCGTGCGCCGCGCAGAAGTCTGCGATCGGCCCGAGCGGGTCGAAGGCTCCGGTGGCCGTGCTGCACGCACTCGCGATCACGCCGATGACACGCCGCCCGGACGCCGTCGCCGACGCCAGGCCGTCGGCCAGCAGGTCCGTCCGCATGCGGAACTGCGCGTCCACGGGCACCTTCACCAGGCCATCCGCGCCCCAGCCCATGATGCGCACGGCGCGGTCGGCGCAGTAGTGCGCCTGCTCGCTCACCAGCACCGCGGGAATCGGTCCACCCACCGCGCCATGTGTCCAGACGTCCCAGCCGGCCTTGGCCTGCCGCATCGCGAGCAGGGCATTGAGCGTGGCGAGCGTGCCGCCGGACGTGAGCACCCCACCGGCCATGTCGCCGAGGCCGATGGTGTCGCACATCCAGCGGATCACGTGCATCTCCATCACCGTGCCACCCTGACCCATCTCGTACACGGCCTGGCCATTGTTCAGGAGGTCGGCCGCGAGGTCGCAAAGTGCCGCGAGGGGCAGCGGGGGCGCCACCTGGTGTCCCACGAAGCCGGCGTGGTGCAGGCGGGTGGCGCCGGCCAGCATCTTCGCGGTGAGCGCCTCGAGGATCGCGGCCGGTGACGACGTGTCGCGGGTTCGCGCGTCGGCGAAGTCGACATCCCACGACGCGTGCATCGCACGGGGATCGACCCAGGGCAGCACGGGCGTGCGTCCCTCGAGCTCGGCGGCGAGGAATCCGGCCAGCGTGTCGAGCATGCGGTCGCCCTGCTGCCGGAACCCGGCGGGATCGAAGGCGGTGCGGAGGAGTGCCGCGCCGTCGGCGGCGGTCATTTCGCGCCGGTGGCGTGCCACGCCGCCAGTACCGAGACCTCACGCTCCGGCGCGAGCCCCGCGCGCGCCTTCTCCTGCTCGGCCGCGGGCCGTGTCTTGTACCAGGCGAGGGTGGCCGCCGCAGTCTCCGCGAGCGGGCGGAAGGTCAGGCCGGCGTCGTACGCCTTGCGGCAGATCACGCGCGCGAACCCCGCCGTGCGGCCTTCCGGCGGCACCCAGACCGGCATGTCGCTCCAGGCGCGCACCTGGTTCGCGGCCAGGAACGCGGCCGGCACCCACGTGAACTGTGCGCCACTCGTCGTGACGGCCTTGATGCCGTGCAGCATCTCGGCGATGGTCGTCGGCGTCCGTGGGCCGGTGGCATTGAAGGTGCCGAGCACCCGCGACTCGGCCAGTCGCACGATCCACTCGGAGAGGTCACGCGCATCCACGTACTGCACCGGGTCGTTCGGCGTGCCGGGCGCGAGCACCTCGCCGCCGCGGTCGATGCGCACCGGCCAGTACGAGAAGCGATCGGACAGGTCGCCGGGGCCGACGATGAGCCCGGGCCGCACGATCGTGACGGCGGACCCGAACTGCGCCCGCGCCTCGATCTCGCTGCGCACCTTGTTCTGGCCGTAGAGCTTCGCGTCATATGGTGCGTCGATGTCCGCCGGCGGCAGCAGCGTGCCGCCTTCGTCGATCGGGGTCGCGAGCTCCGCGAAGACGGAGATCGTCGAGACGAAGAGGTAGTGCTTCGTGCGCCCCTTCAGCGCGCGGCCGGCGTCGCGCACCCACTTCGGGTTCGCGGTCGGGTTGTCGATGACGACGTCCCACTCGCCGCCCTCGAGCGCCTTGTGCCCATCGGGCAGGTTCCGGTCGCCGACCAGCCGCGGCACGCCGGGGAAGAGGCCGGCGTTCGTGACACCGCGATTGAACAGCGTCACCGAGTGGCCGCGGTCGATGGCGTACTGCACCTGGTATGGGCCGATGAAGCCGGTGCCGCCCAGGATCAGGATGCGCAGCGGGGCGCCGGCGCGCCGGCCGCGGCCCATCGTCGCCGGCGCCGACTCGAGGGCGTGCACCAGTGACGGGAGCCCCAGCGAGAGGGCACCGCCGAGGGTGGCGGAGGAGGCGAGGAACGTGCGGCGGGAGAGGGACATCGGGGCTCCGGGGCGTGGGGCAGCGCGGGCACGGTGCGGGACGCGGTGCCACGTCGCGGAGCATACGGCCGCGCGGGGCGGAGTGCCACCGCGCCCCGGACGGGTTCACTGGCCCGGCGGCGGTCGGCGCGCTAGCGTCACGCCGTGCCTGAGCTTCCGGACATCACCGTCTACCGCGAGGCGCTGGCGGCCCGCACCACGGGCGCCGTGCTGCGCGACGTGCGGGTGGGCAGCCCATTCGTGCTGCGTTCCGTGGAGCCGCCGCTGTCGGCGTTCACGGAGCGGCGCGTCACCGGCATCGAGCGACTCGGGAAGCGGATCGTGCTGGTGTGCGAGGGGGAGATGTTCCTCGTGATCCACCTCATGATCGCCGGCCGGCTCAAGTGGGTGTCGGCGTCGAAGAAGCCGCCGCCGAAGGCCGGGCTGGCCTGCATCACCTTCGACACCGGGACCCTGGTGCTGACGGAGGCGGGCACGAAGCGTCGCGCGTCGCTGACGGCCGTGGCCGGTCGCGCGGCGCTGGCCGCGATGGACCGCGGCGGCCTGGACGTGATGACCTCGACCGACGCGGCGATGGTCGCGCGGCTGCGGAGCGAGAACCACACACTCAAGCGCACGCTCACCGACCCGCGACTGTTCGATGGCATCGGCAACGCCTACTCCGACGAGATCCTGCATGCCGCGCGCCTCTCGCCGCTGCAGCTCTCCGCGAATCTCCGGGACGACGATGCGCTGCGGCTGGTGCTCGCGATCCGGTCGACGCTGGCGCACTGGATCGACCTCTTCCGCACCGAGATGGGCAGCGGCTGGCCGGAGAAGGTGACCGCGTTCCGGCCCGAGATGGCGGTGCACGGCCGGTTCCGGCAGCCCTGTCCCGACTGCGCTGCGCCGGTGCAGCGCATCCGGTATGCGGAGAACGAGACCAACTACTGCGCGCGCTGCCAGACCGGGGGCCGGTTGCTGGCGGACCGCGCGATGTCGCGGCTGCTGAAGGACGACTGGCCGCGGTCACTCGACGAACTCTGACTGTCGTTAAGCTCCCTCGCAGCGGCGCCGGCGCCGCGATCCCGTCACTCCTGCCTCCCCGATCCATGACACGCCTCCCGGTCCGCCTGCGGTTCCTGGCCGTCCTCACCCTCGTCGCCATGCCCGCGTTGCCGGCCCAGGTCCGCAGCACGGCGGCGCAGGTGCGCGAGCTCGATGCCGTCATCCGAAAGGGGGTGCGCGACTGGGAGATTCCCGGCCTCACCGTGACCGTGGTGCGGAACGACTCGGTGGTGTTCGCGCAGGGCTACGGTGTGCGGCGCCTGGGGGCAGCCGGTGCGGTGGACGTGCAGACGCAGTTCGGCATCATGAGCACCACCAAGGCCTTCACCGCGCTGGCGATGGCGATGCTGGTGGACGAGGGCAAGGTGTCGTGGACCGACCCGATCACGAAGCACCTGCCGGAGTTCGCCTTCCAGGACCCGTTCCTGACCCGTGAGGCGACGGTGAAGGACCTGCTCACGCACAACATCGGGATGGGCAACGCCGACCTGATGTGGGCGCGTGGTGACCTCACACGGGCCGAGATCCTCCGGCGCGTGCGGTACCTGCCGGCGGCCTATTCCCTGCGCGGCGGGTTCACCTACCAGAACGTGATGTACGGCGCGGCCGGCGAGCTGGTGGCGCGGGTGTCGGGGATGTCGTGGGAGGACTTCACCCGCACGCGCATCTTCGAGCCGCTCGGCATGTCGCAGTCGTACACGTCGTACGGTGCGATGCGCGCGGCGGCCGGTGCGAACCAGTCGGAGCCACACTTCCGCCTGCGCGACACGATCCGGGTGATCGCCGACGAGGCGGTGGACGTGCTGCCGGCGGCGGGCGCGATCTGGTCGAATTCCACCGACATGGGGAAGTGGCTGCGCTTCCTGCTGGACAGCGGCCGCGTGGGCGGGAAGCGGCTGGTGAGCGAGGCGGGGTTCCGCGCGCTGCTCAAGCCGCAGTCGTTCGTGTCGGAGGCGGAGTTCTACCCCACGGCGCGGATCACGAAGCCGCACTGGATGACGTACGGGCTTGGCTGGTTCGAGCAGGACTATCGTGGCCGCTTCCTGGCGTTCCACACCGGCAGCCTGTCGGGTCGCACGGCGATCGTCGGGCTGTTGCCGGATGCGCGCACCGGCATCTTCATCGGCGGGAACCTGGACCACGCCGAGTTCCGGCACGCGCTGATGCTGCAGGCGCTGGACATCTTCGCCGGCACCAACGGCGGGGCGCCGCGCGACTGGAGTGCGGAGTTCCTGCCGCTCTACGCGGGGCTGGCGGCCGAGGGGAAGGCGGCACAGGCGGCGTTCGAGCAGAAGCGCGTGGCGGGCACGAAGCCGACGCTCCCGCTGGCTGCCTACGCCGGCACCTACGCGCACGCGGCGTGGGGCGACGTGGTCGTGACGCAGGAGGGTGACGCGCTGGCCGTGCGCATGGGCACCGATCCGCAGATGCGCGGACGGATGGAGCACTGGCACCAGGACACCTTCCGCGTGGCGCTCGGCGATGGGCGCGGTGGGTACAACTACCTCGTGTTCCGGCTGGGACTCGACGGGACGATGATCGAGCTGCGCCTCGACGGGGCTGACGAGTACACGTTCACACGTACCGCCCCCCGCTGAGCGCCCTCAGCGTGGGGGGGCCAGCGAGTCAGCGCGGACGCCGGGAACGCGCCGATGCTCGGTGTGCACGGCCCGCGACGCCTGGCGCGCGGGACGGCATCTGCGGCAGCGCCGTCCGTCGGCCACGGCGCCGCCGGAAACACGGAGGGCCAGGGATTCGAACCCTGATGTCCTTGCGGACGCCGGTTTTCAAGACCGGTGCAATAGCCATTCTGCCAACCCTCCCCACAGCAGCGCTGCGGCGGGAAATCTCGCCGTTTCGCCCTGATTGCACCATCCCCGGAACTCGCTATGATGCGCAGGGGGCTGTACTGCGGGCATCACACTCGACAGGCGGGGACGGACGTGGACCCAGTGCACGAGCGGCGCGGCAGCTTCACGGACGACGAGACGGGATCCCCCTATGCCCCGCGTGATGCCTGCGGCGTGGGCTTCATTGCCCGGCAGAGCGGTGAGCGCACGCACGAGGTGGTGAAGCTGGCGCTCGAGGCCTCGGCGCGTCTTGCCCATCGCGGCGCGACCGGCACCGACAAGTCGGCCGACGGCGCCGGCGTGCTGACCCAGATCCCGCGTCGCCTCTTCATCCTCGCCGGCTCGCGGCAGGGGCTGAACCTCAGCGCCGACGCGGCCTTCGCCATCGGCATGTGCTTCCTGCCCACCGATGCCGACGGCATGCGCCTCTCGGTACGCGTGATCGAGGAGGTGCTGGCCACCGACGGCATCCCGCTCATCGGCTGGCGTGACGTGCCGGTGCGGCCGGAGATCCTCGGCAAGTCGGCGCGTGATGCCATGCCGCGCATCCGGCAGGTGATCGTGGGTCGCCCCACGGCCGCCACCGACGACGATGCGTGGGAGCGGCTGCTGTACCTCGCGCGGCGCGAGATGGAGCATCGCGCCGAGGCCCTGGGGCTCACGCCGTTCTACTTCTGCTCGTTCTCCTGCCGCACCGTCGTGTACAAGGGACTCTTCACCGGCGGACAGCTGGCCGAATTCTATCCCGACCTGCTCGATCCGGCCTTCGAGTCGGCGATCGCGGTGTTCCACGAGCGTTACGCCACCAACACGCTCCCGCGCTGGGAACTGGCGCAGCCGTTCCGCATGCTCGGGCACAACGGCGAGATCAACACACTCTGGGGCAACCGGAATGCGATGGCGATGCGCTCCGGGCTGCTGGATTCGCCGCAGTTCGGCACCAACGGCGTGCGGCTCCGCGACACGATCCGCCCGCGCGGCAGCGACTCGGCGAGCCTGGACAACGCGATGGAGCTGCTGGTGCGCGCCGGCCGCAGCCCGGTGCACTCGGTGATGATGCTGGTGCCGCAGGCGTGGGAGAAGTATCCCGACGTGGAGCCGGCGGTGAAGGCGTTCTACGAGTACCACCAGTGCGTGATCGAGCCGTGGGATGGTCCCGCGGCGCTCGCGTACAGCGATGGCGTGCAGGTGGCGGTCTCGCTGGACCGCAACGGCCTGCGCCCGTGCCGGTACAAGATCCGCGCCGACGGCATGGTGGTCGCGGGCTCCGAGGTGGGGATCGTCGACTTCGACCCGCGTGACGTGGTGGAGAGCGGCAAGCTGGGGCCGGGTGGCGTGCTGCTGGTGGACACGGCGGGCCGCCGCATCGTGCGCAACCTGGCCGCCAAGCGTGAGGTGGCCACGCGCCGCCCGTACGCCCGCTGGATCCAGCAGTACATGGCGACGCTCGCGCCGCAGGACGGCGTGGAACCGCTGGTGAAGTCGAGCGACCTGCTGCGCCCGGTGCAGCTCGCATTCGGCTACGGGCACGAGGACCTGCGCATGATCCTCGAGCCGATGGCCACCAGCGCGGCCGAGGTGGTGTGGAGCATGGGTGACGACACGCCGCTGGCCGTGCTCTCCCACAGGATGCCGCCGCTCTACGACTTCCTGCGCCAGCGCTTCGCACAGGTGACCAACCCGCCGATCGACTCGCTGCGTGAGTCGATGGTGATGTCACTGCGCATGCACCTGGGCCAGCGCGGGTCGCCGCTCGAGGAGAAGTCCACCTACGCGCGCATGCTGCGCGTGGAGCACCCGGTGCTGCTGCCGGAAGAGATGGAGCAGCTGCGCAACTTCCCGGGGTTCAAGGCGGTCACGCTCGACGCCACCTGGCCCGCCCGGTCGCGCCCGGAGGCGCTGGAGGCGGCCCTCGACAGCCTCTGCCGGCGCGCCGAGGCCGCCGCGCAGAAGGGTGCCCGGCTGCTCATCATCAGCGACCGGAAGGCCGGCGCCGAGCGGGTGCCGATCCCGGCGCTGCTGGCACTCGGCGCGATCCGGCAGCACCTCGTGCGCACCAGCCTGCGCGCCAAGGTCGGCATCGTGGTGGAAGCGGGGGACGTGGTGGAGCAACACCACGTGGCGACGCTCGTGGGTTACGGGGCCGAGGCGGTGTACCCGTGGCTCGCGCTGGAGACGATCGCGACGCTGTTCACCGAGGCGGTGCACGGCAAGGCCGACAGTGACGTCGAGCGCCCGCTGCCGGCCGTGGCGCAGTCGCGCTACCGCATGGCGATGGAGAAGGGACTGCTGAAGGTGCTGGCGAAGATGGGCATCTCCACCCTCTCGTCGTACTGCGGCTCGCAGGTGTTCGAGTCGCTCGGCCTCGGCGCCGACGTGATCGACCGCTGCTTCGCCGGCACCGCGTCGCCGATGGGCGGCATCGGGTTCCGCGAGCTGGCGGAGGACGTGCTGGCGCGGCATCGCGCGGCGTACGGCCCCGAGTCGGCGGCCAGCACCAGCCTCCCCGACGAGGGGCGCATCCGCTTCCGCAAGGATGGCGAGACGCACGCCTGGGCGCCGCAGACGGTGCTGGCCCTGCAGCAGTCGGTGGGCAGCGCGCGCTCGTCGCGCGTGACGGCCACCGGTGACGAGGCCTGGCGGGCGTTCGTGGCGCGCACGGAGGCGAGTGCACCGACGGCCGTGCGCGACCTGCTCTCGTTCCGCGAGGCCACACCGGTGCCGATCGACGAGGTGGAGCCGGTGGAGGCGATCCGCGCACGCTTCGTGTCGAGCGCGATGTCGCTCGGCTCGCTGTCGCCGGAGGCGCACGAGACGATCTCCATCGCGATGAACCGGATGTCGGCGCGCTCGAACTCGGGTGAGGGCGGCGAGGATCCGGCGCACTACCGGCACACCGATGGCGACCGGCGCGACAGCCGCATCAAGCAGGTGGCCTCGGCGCGCTTCGGCGTGACCACGGAGTACCTCGTGCGTGCCGACGAGATCGAGATCAAGATCGTGCAGGGGGCGAAGCCCGGCGAGGGCGGACAGCTGCCCGCGCACAAGGTGACGGAGCTGATCGCGCGACTCCGGCATGCGACGCCCGGCGTGCAGCTCATCTCCCCGCCACCGCACCACGACATCTACAGCATCGAGGACCTGGCCCAGCTGGTGCTGGACCTCAAGGCCGTGAACCCGCGCGCCCGCATCGGCGTGAAGCTGGTCTCGTCGAGCGGCATCGGGAACGTCGCGGCGGGGGTGGCAAAGGCGTTCGCCGACTACGTGCTGGTGGCCGGCCACGCCGGTGGCACCGGCGCCAGCCCGCTCTCGAGCATCAAGCACGCCGGCGCGCCCTGGGAGCTGGGGCTGGCTGAGGCGCAGCATGTGCTGGTGAGCAACGGGCTGCGGCATCGCGTGGAGGTGCGCGTGGACGGTGGCTTCCGCACCGGGCGCGACGTGGTGATCGCCGCGCTGCTCGGCGCGGAATCGTACGGGTTCGGCACCGGACCGCTGGTGGCGATGGGGTGCGACATGGCGCGCCAGTGCCACCTCAACACCTGTCCCACGGGCATCGCCACGCAGCGCGCGGAGCTGCGCGCGAAGTTCCGCGGCAACCCCGACCAGGTGGTGGCGTACTTCACGTTCGTCGCGCAGCAGGTGCGCGAGATCCTGGCCTCGATCGGGGTCCGCAGCATCGACGAGATCGTCGGTGGTGCCGAGCGCCTGCAGCGGGCCGACCGACCGGAGGTGCCACGGTCGGCCATGCTCGACCTGTCGCTGCTGCTGACGCCCGCCGTGCGCGAGGGTGAGCCGCGCCGCCGCAGTGTGGCCCGCAACATCCGGCCCGGCGTGATCGTGCTCGACGACATGATCATCCGCGACGCCGGTGACGCGATCAAGCAGTCGGAACCGGCGGAAGGTTCGTACCTGATCCGGAACCACCACCTCGCCGTGGGGGCGCGGGTGGCCGGCATGATCGCGGAGGTGCACGGCGACGCGGGCCTGCCACCCGGCACGCTCACCACGCACTTCAAGGGCACGGCCGGCCAGAGCTTCGGCGCGTTCGCCATCCGCGGCATGCGCATGGACCTCGAGGGCGAGGCGAACGACTACGTGGGGAAGGGACTGAACGGCGCCGAGATCAGCGTGCGGCCGTTCCGCAACGCGCGTTACGTGGGTGCCAGCCACCTGAACATGATCGTGGGCAACACCTGCCTGTACGGCGCCACCGACGGCCTGCTGCTGGCGGCCGGGCAGGCGGGTGACCGCTTCGCGGTGCGCAATTCCGGCGCCTGCGCGGTGGTGGAGGGGGTGGGCAACCACGCCTGCGAGTACATGACCGGAGGCGTGGTGGCGGTGCTGGGACGCGCGGGCCGCAACTTCGGCGCCGGCATGTCGAACGGACTGGCCTACGTGCTCGACGAGGCGGGCACGTTCGCCAGCCGCGTGAACCACGAGATGGTGCTGCTGGGTGGTCTGGATGACGACGACGAGGTGCTGCTCGACCTGCTGCTGCGGCTGCACTTCGCGCGCACCGGCAGCGCGCGGGCACGGGCGATCATCGACGGTCCGGATCGCGCGTTCGGCGAATGGCGCAAGGTGCAGCCGCGCGGCACGTTCGAGTCCGCAGGCCTGATCCGGCAGGGGTGGATCCAGCGCGTCGGCTCACTGCTCGGCGCCGACGCCGGCCCGGTGGTACAGAGTCGCTGAGCGGTCCTGCGCTCACGCAGCGCACCGCCTCCAGCGCAGGGAACTACCGCATCGCAGCCGCGCGCTGACGCAGGGAACAGCCTCAGCGCGGCGGTGCGGGCAGCGTGTCCGTCACCGCAGGCGCGACGCACATGCGGCGGCGGCTGTGCCAGTCGAAGGCGCACGCCGAGGCCGGCTGCGGCGTGGTGCTGCCGTGGCGGGAGTAGCGGAAGACGTCCTTCGCCGGGGTGCGCAGGTCCGCGGCGGATGCGGTGTCGCGCGTCGCGAGCGGAGGATGCTGGGTTGTCGGCATGGCCGAGACGACGCCCCAGTTCGCGAGACCTGTGGCCAGCGCAAGGGCGGCGATCGCCCCGGTGACCCGACCCAAGTGAATACGCGGCATCGCGTTCTCCCTCCCGTCTGCGCCCGGCCTTGCCCCGCGATCGCGGGGGGATGCACCCGGCGTACACTGGGAGACGACGCCACGGAGGGCTCGTAACAGCCCAGCCCGGTCCGCTGCCGGCCGCCTCGCGATCCGGCGGGATGGGGGCGGCGGGTTGGGCGGCGGGTGGGGCGGCGGGGCCGTGCGGCGCCTCAGGACGGCTGCGCGAGGTTGATGAGGTTCCCGCAGGTGTCCTCGAACAGGCAGGTGGTCACCGGTCCGAGGTTCTTCGGCTCGCCGCGGAAGATCACGCCGAGGCTCTTCAACCGTGCGTAGTCGCGGTGGATGTCCTGGCTGATGAAGGCCGTCGCCGGGATCCCCGCGTTGAACAGCGCGGCCTGGTAGACCTTTGCCGGCGGAAACGACATCGGCTCCAGCACCAGCTCCACGCCGTCGATGCCGTCGGGCGAGGTGACGGTCATCCAGCGGTACGGTCCCATCGGCACATCGGCGCAGGGCTCGAAGCCGAGGACGCTCGTGTAGAAGCGGAGCGCCTTGTCCTGGTCGTCGACCATGAGCGACACAAGCTTGATCTTCATCGGAATGCGGGCGGGGAGGGTGGCACGGGGGTGTTGCAGTGCTGCGGTGGAAAGATCGCTGCGGCCGCGTGAATCGTGCCACTCACGGCCGGGGCCCGCCACTGCGGTCACCAGAGCTCGGGCATCGGGCGCACCGGCCCGTGTCCGGCATACACGGTGCGGGCACCCCGCTCACGCAGGAGGGCCCAGCTCGCGCCGGTGATGGGCGCCTCGGCCTCGGTCATGAACAGCGGATGCGTGAGGTCGCCAGTGAAGACGGCGCCGTCGTCCAGCAGCAGCGAGACGCTGTCCGGCGAGTGCCCCGGGGTGTGCAGCACCTCGCCGGCGAGCCCGAGGCCGGCCAGCAGCGCCCGACTGGCCTGGAGCGGGAAGACGAGGTTGTCGCGTGGGTCCACCGGGACGAGGCGGTCGGCCGGCTTGGCGTGATCGCCCAGGTGTTGCACCCAGGGCACCTGCACGTCGGCCACCAGCAGGCGCATGCCGGCGGCCTTCAGCTCCTGCGCCAGGCCAGCATGGTCCAGGTGGTAGTGCGTGGCGAGGCCGTGCCCGATCTCGCGCAGCGGCACGCCGGCGCGGTCGAGGGCAGCGCGCATCTGGCCCATCGTGCCGGGCCAGCCCAGGTCCAGCAAGAGGCGCCGCGTGCCCGCGCTGATGACCCAGAAGTTCGTGGACTTGTAGCCGACGTTGACGATGGTGTGCGGTGCGCTGGCGCCCATCGCGGCAAGCTACGCGCCGCGTCGCGTGGCGCGGGAGGGCCGTGCGGCGCCGTCTTGCGGGCACCGGGGCGACGGATACGATCCCCGGGTGCCGGCCCGGCGCCCGCTTCCCACACACTCCGTCCATGCCTGACTCCTGCCCCCGGTCTCCCGCCATCTCGCGCCGGGACGCCGTCCAGCGCCTGGCGGCCGTCGCGATCACCGCCCCGGCGATCCTCCGCGGCCGCTACCGGCTGGCTGCCGACGTGCCGACGGAGTACTCCGCCCGCGCGATCCGGCTGGTGCAGGAGTCGCTGGTGCTGGACCTGCTCAACCAGTTCCGCTTCGCCGACTTCGCGGAGAAGCCGCCGCGGAGCACGCTCTGGCTGACGAAGCCCCGGTCCATGACGCGCGAGGACTTCGAGGTCTATCGCACCTCCGGCTACCGCGTGATCTGCCTGGGCCACGGCCCGGACAGCTACGAGAGCGGCGTGCGCTTCTTCGCCGACTGGAACGGGTTCATCGCCGGCTATCCCGAGTGGTTCATGCGGATCGACGACGCCGCGGACTTCGATGCGGTGACGGCGGCAGGGAAGGTCGGGATCATGATCACCTTCCAGAACTCCGACCATTTCCGGACGCTGGACGACGTGAACACGTTCCACGCGATGGGGCAGCGGCTCTCGCAGCTCACGTACAACTACCAGAACCGCCTGGGCTCGGGCTTCCTCGAGACGAACGACGGCGGCCTGACGGTGTTCGGGCACCAGGTGGTGGAGCGGATGAACGCGGTGGGGATGGCGGTGGACCTGTCGCACTGCGGTGACCGCACGACGCTGGATGCGCTGGATGCCGCGAAGCGGCCGGTGGTGTTCTCGCATGCGAGCTGCCGCGCATTGGTGCCGGGGCACCTGCGCTGCAAGACCGACGAGATGATCCGCAAGATGGCGCGCAGCGGCGGCGTGATGGGCATCCCGTTCCTGCGCATGATGGTGCGCGCGGACGAGCCGGTCACCGTGGAGCATGTGTTCGACCACTTCGACCACGTGGCGAAGCTGGTGGGTGTGGAGCACGTGGCCATCGGCAGCGACATGGACGTGGTGGGCAATCCGAACCCGGTGAACGGGGCCACGCTGAGCGTGCCACCGACGCCCAACTTCGACCGCTACCGGATGCATGTCGATGCGAACGGCGAGCGGATGCTGACGGTGGCCGGGCTGGACCACCCGAAGCGGATGTTCGATGTGGCGGAGGGGTTGATCCGCCGACGCTGGTCCGACGGCAACATCCGCGGCGTGCTGGGCGACAATGCCCGCCATGTGCTGACGGAGATCTGGCGGGGCTGACGGCGGAGACACGACGGGGTGCGGCCCGTGTCCCTGGGCCGCACCCCGGTGCGACGTGGGTCCCCGCGCGCCGGTCAGACGGCGGCGGTGGCGCCGGTGTTCACGGCCGCATCGGTTGCACAGGCGGCGGTCGGTGCGGGCGTGGACAGCAGGAAGTCCAGCACGTCGTCCGCGCTGTAGCTCGTGCGGCCGTTGAGGAACTTCGCGAGGTGCACGACATCGTCACCGCTGGTGACGAGCACCGGCTCCTCGCCGCCGTCCTCGGTGACCTGCGGCTGGCCGATGCACGCCTCGAGCGCATTGCAGAGACAGCGCCGGTCGATGGTGTCCTCCACCAGGCCACCCTTCTTCACGTACGTGTCGACCGGCTCGGAGGCGCAGCGGTAGTCCACGCGGCCATCCTCGCGCCTGTACGCCTCGCGCAGGTAGCCCAGGTCGCAGATGCGCGCCCGCTTGTCCTCGTTCGCCACGCCACGGCGCTCGATCAGCTTGAACGGGAAGCCCGTGGGCGAGGCGCGGATGTCGGTCCGCACGCTCAACTCGCCGGCGAGTGCCCCGTCGATGGTGTCGCGCTTGATCGCGGCGGTGAAGCCGGATTCGTTGCTGAACGCGAACAATGTCCCGACCTGGATGCCCGCGGCGCCCTCGGCCAGTGCGTGCGCCAGCGCCGCCGGTGACCCGGAGCCACCGGCGAGCCAGAACGGCAGGCCGATCTCGCGCATCTTGGAAAGGTCCACCACGTCACGCTCTCCGTAGATCGGCTCGCCCCTCGCATCCAGCGTGAGCGTGCCGCGGGGCGGCGCGTTGTGGCCGCCGGCCGTGGGGCCCTCGACGATGAAGCCATCGACGCGGCCGTTCGCCTTGCGCGCCAGCGTCTGCGCCAGCGATGCCGCGGAGACAATGGGGAAGAACAGCGGGCGCGGGAGCGGCGCATCCGCGATCGGGTTCACCGCGCGCGGGTCGAACTTGAGGTACTCGGACTCGCCCGAGGCCAGGCCGGCGACGTCGAAGCGGATCTGCGTGGCCTCGTGGCGGGCCAGCGCATCGAGCGCGCCGGGAATCTCGCGCGGGATACCCGCACCCATCAGGATCACGTCCACGCCGGCGAGCATCGCACCGTACAGCAGCGGCAGCGTGGGCATCTGGATCTTCGTGAGCAGGTTCATGCCGACCTTGCCCTCGTGCCCTTCCTTGGCGAGCCAGACCTCGACGAACGCGGCCAGCATCGTCACCTGCTGGCGTGCGTCGGAGACCTTCTGGCGGTACACGGGCAGCAGGCGATACGGCTCCTCGGCCGGTCGGCCGCCGGGCACGAAGTACTTCGCCAGCACGTCCTCGGCCACCTTCGGCAGCGGGAAGCGCTGCATGGCGCGGCGGATGTGGCCCCCTTCGTCACCATCCTGCAATCGGCGCACGAGGACCGTGTCGATCGCCGTTCCCGACACCACTCCGAGCTGGCCGCGCAATGCAACGGCGCGCGCCAGGACCCAGTTCGAGACGGCGATACCCATGCCACCCTGAATGATGCTCGGAAGTGCAGACGTCACAGACATGAGAAATGGCATTCGGGTGGCGCGCTGACCAAGTTGGCCACCGCCGCAATCGTGGAGAGTATCCCGCCAGATCGGCGGCCGAAACGTTGGGACGCCTCACATCCTGTCAGGCAAACCCTTTCGGAAAGTTATCCGGTCGAGCTCGGCCGGGGCAGTCGCAAGACCTCAGTCCCTGCGTGGGGGGTGTCGGATCGCGGCCACGCAATGATCATCAACCGTCGGTACGCGATGGCAGTGCCCGGTCCCATTCGGTGCAGTCCAGTCTGCCAGAAACGCTGCGGACTCCCTCGACACGCCCGGGACATGACGCGCGGCCGGTCTCCGCGTGCGTCTGTCCTGTCACCCCTCCGTTCCGGGATCGGCTGCCGCGCGGGGCGACGTCTGTCCCGCGCCTCAGTTTCCGGTTCCAGCGGATGAGGTCGTCACTCCGTGGCACGCCCGCGATGCGCCGCACGTGCGGCCACCTGCGCCTTCCGCTCCGCCGTGTAGTGCCACCAGGGCGTCGACGGCCCCCCTTCCATGTACCGGACAGCCGCGATGAAGACGTCGATGCAGCAGGGGTCGTGTCGCTGACCGGTCACATGGCAGAGCCTGTCATAGAGCGCCAAGGGATCCATCCCGACCAGCGCTGCGGGCGACGAGAGGCCGAGCGTCTCGAAGTCGCCCGCCGTGGCCCGGCCGACGTTCGGGATCTGCTCGAAGCGGGTGACACTGCTGCGGTCGGCGCGCATTGATCCAGGTGGAAAGACAGGAACGGCAGTGCCGGGCCGTCGGCAACGAGCCGCGGCAGCGCTGGCAGGCGCCACCACATATTGCGCGCTGGCCTCGGCACCGCGCCACCCCGCCTCTGCGCCGATGACCCGACGCCCTCCCACCGCGACGCCCCCATGATGATCCGTGCCTTGCTGCTCGCCACCGCTGCCGCCGGTGCTCTGCACGCGCAGGCGCCGCGCCCCACGCTCATCGAGCCGTCACTGTCGCCGGATGGCCGCGAGCTGGTCTTCGCCTCGGGTGGCGACCTGTGGACGGTGCCGGCGGCCGGCGGCGACGCACGCCTGCTCGTGTCACACCCCGCCACGGAGGGCCGGCCGCTCTGGTCGCCTGACGGCACGCGTCTGGCGTTCACCAGCACCCGCAGTGGCAACGGGGACATCTACGTCCTCACCCTCGCCAGCGGCGCACTGCAACGCATCACCTTCGATGATGCGCCCGATGTGCTGGGTGCCTGGTCGCGGGATGGGCAGTGGCTCTGGTTCCATTCGTCGAGCCGCGACATCGCGGGCATGAACGACGTGTTCCGCGTTCCGAGTGGCGGCGGGACGCCGATGATCGTGGCGGGCGACCGGTACGCCAGCGAGTACTGGCCCGCGCCGTCACGCGATGGCCGGCGGGTGGCGATCACGGCGCGCGGGACCACCGCCGCGCAGTGGTGGCGGCGCGGACACTCGCACCTGGACGAGAGCGAGCTCTGGATCGTGACGCTGTCCGGCGATGTGCCCACGTACACCGCCGTGAGCCGCGGCGGCGACGGCAAGGACCAGTGGCCGATGTGGAGCGCTGACGAACAGTCGCTGTTCTACGTGCGCGACACCGCCGGTGTGGAGAACCTCTGGCAGCGCGGCGTGGCAGGCGGTGCGCCGCGCCGTGTGACGGCCTTCACCAGCGGCCGCGTGCTCTGGCCATCGATCAGCGCCGACGGGTCGGCCATCGTGTTCGAGCGGAACTTCACGATCTGGCGCCATGACATCGCCAGCGGCCAGACGCGTGAGGTGCCGGTCACGCTGCGCGGGGCGCCGGCCGTCGCGGATGCGGATCGCGCCACCGTCACCACCGGTGCGAGCGCACTCGCGGTGTCGCCCGACGGACGGAAGGTGGCGTTCGTGGCGCGGGGTGAGGTCTGGGTGACCGGCGCGAAGGAGGGCGGGGAGGCGGTGCGGATCTCGGCCAACCCGGGGCCCGACGACGAACCGGTGTGGCTCCCCGACAGCCGTCGGCTCGTCTACAGCAGCAAGCGCGGGGACGAGTGGCGACTGGTCCGCACCGACGTCGTGACGCGCGAGGAACTCGTGCTCACGCGTGGCGGCGTGGATGTCTCGCCGGTGCGCTCGCACGACGGGCGACGCATCGCGTACCACCACAACGGCCGCAGCCTCCGCGTGGTCGGCGTGGACGGCACGGACGATCGCGAGCTCACCACCGGCCACTTCGGCAAGCCGCCGCTGGCGGGATCGGGTGACATCGCGTGGTCGCCGGATGATGCGTGGGTGGCGTTCCTGAGCACCGAGGACCGCGGCTTCACCAATGCCTGGGTGGTGCCCACCGCCGGTGGTGCGAAGCGGGCCGTCAGCTTCCTCGCCAACGCCTTCGCCGGCTCGATCGTGTGGAGCCGCGACGGGCAGTTCCTGCTCTACGACACGAGCCAGCGCACCGAGGCCACGGCGATCGTGCGCATCGACCTCGTGCCGCGCACGCCCCGGTTCCGCGAAGACCAGTTCCGCGACCTCTTCACCACCGTGCCCGTCCGCGACACGGCGCGTCCACCGGCGGCGCGCGATTCCACGTCACGCGACAGCGCCCGCACCGCGCCGCGGCCGGCCCCGCGGACCACGATCGCCTTCGACGGGATCCGCCGGCGCGCGAGTGTCGTGCTCACCGGGTTCTCGCTGGGCGACCTGTCACCGGATGGCCGGACGCTGCTGCTGGTGGGGCAGTTCGCGGGGCCGCCGGCGCTCTACATCTACTCGTTGGACCCGCTCGCGGCCGAGCCGCCCGCGCCGCGCCAGCTCACCACCACGCCCGGTGGAAAGTCGTCGGTGCAGTACGCCGCGGACGGGCGCGAGGCGTGGTTCACCGAGGCGGGCCGCATCACGTCGGTGGTGGTGGAGACGCGCGCCGCACGCACGGTGAGCGTCCGCGGTGAGATGGATGTCGACGTGGCGGCCGAGCGGCTGGCGGCGTTCGACGAGGCGTGGTCGTACCAGCGTGACGGGTTCTACGATCCGAAGATGCATGGTGCCGACTGGAACGCCGTGCGCGCGACCTTCGCGCCGCAGGTGCGCGGGGCACGCACGGCCGACGAGTTCCGGCGCCTGCTCAACCTCATGGTCGGCGAGCTCAACGCGTCGCACTCGGGTGCTGGCGGCCCACCGTCGCAGCCCCCCTCGACGGGCCGCATCGGGGCCCGGTTCGCGCGCGCGGCCTACGAGGCCGGCGGCCGGCTGGTGATCGCGGACATCACGCCACTCTCCCCGCTCGCGACCGCCACCGATGCCCGCGTGGGCGAGGTGCTGGTGTCGGTGAACGGCACCCGCATCACGCGCGGCATGAACCTGGACTCGCTGCTGGCCCACAGCATCGACCGCCGCACCACGTTGCGGCTCGCGACGCCGGCGGGTGTCGAGCGTGACGTGACGCTCCGGCCGGTGAATGCCGCCACCGACAAGGGGCTGGCGTACCGGCAGTGGGTGGAAGAACGGCGCGCCTACGTGGCGCAGGCCAGCAACGGACGCCTGGGGTATGTGCACCTCTTCGACATGGGCCAGGGGTCGCTGGACCAGCTGTTCCTCGACATCGATGCCGAGAACCAGGGCCGCGACGGGATCGTGGTGGACGTGCGCAACAACAACGGCGGCTTCGTGAATGCCTACGCACTGGACGTGTTCGCGCGGCGGCCGTACCTCACGATGACGCGCCGCGACTCGCCCAGCGCGCCGGCGCGGCTGCAGCTCGGGCAGCGCTCGTTCGACCGGCCGGCGGTGCTGGTCGTGAACCAGCACTCGCTGTCCGACGCCGAAGACTTCACGGAAGGGTGGCGCGCGCTCAAGCTCGGGACGGTGGTGGGTGAGCCGACGTCGGGATGGATCATCTACACCTCGGGTGCGACGCTGGTGGATGGCACGACCCTGCGGATGCCGTTCATCCGGATCCAGGGTGCGGATGGCGCGGACATGGAGCTGGTGCCGCGGCCGGTGGACCGGCTGGTGGTGCGTCCGGTGGGCGAGTCGTACACGGCGCGTGACTCGCAGCTCGACGCGGCGGTGGCCGACCTGCTCGCGCGGCTGCGATGACACCGCGGCGCGCCGCCCCACTCCGCCTCGGCATCCTTGGCGCGGCGCGCATCGCACGCGGCTTCGTGGCCGGCGTGGCGGGCTCGCCGGCCGTAGCGGTGACGGCCATCGCGAGCCGCGAGGTGGCGCGGGCGCGTGCCTTCGTGCGCGACACCGGCACGGCGCTCGTGGTGCACGCGTCGTATGACGCGCTGCTGGCCGACGACGACGTGGACGCCGTGTACGTGCCGCTGCCGAACGGGCTGCACGGCGCGTGGTCGATCCGGGCGATGGAGGCGGGGAAGCACGTGCTGTGCGAGAAGCCGCTCGCTGCCACCGTGACCGAGGCGATGGCGATGTACGACACCGCCCGCGCGTGCGGGGTGCGGCTGGTCGAGGCATACCCGTACCGCTCGCAGCCGCAGACGCTGCGGTTGCAGGAGCTGCTGGCGGAGGGGGCGATCGGCAGGGTGCAGCTCGTGCAGGCCAGCTTCGGGTTCCCGCTCGTGGACCGCACCGACATCCGCTTCGATGCGGAGCTAGCCGGTGGTGCGCTGATGGACCTGGGGAGTTATCCGCTGAGCCTCATCCGCATGATCAGTGGCGCCGCACCCGTGGCCATGCAGGCGCTCGGGCACTGGGACGCGCTCGACGTGGATCGCGCGGCGATCGTGTCGCTGCAGTTCGCGGATGGAATGCTGGCGCAGGCGGCGTGCAGCTTCGAGACGGCGGTGCACCGCCAGGCGCTCATCGCGGGTGATGCGGGGTCGATCGAGACCACGTTCGCCAACCACTCCGACCTGGGTCCACCGCCGGTGATCCGGATCAGGCGCGGCACGGGTCGGCGCGACGCGTGGGAGGAGATCGAGGTGGCACGGATGAACGGCTTCCGCGCGGAGGCAGAGGCGTTCGCGGGCTACGTGCGGGGCGCGGAGTGGAACGGCATCAGCGAGGCGGAATCGCTGGACGTGGCGGCGATGCTGGACGGGTTGAGGGCGCTGGTGGCGACGGAGCGGGGCGGCACCTAGCGACTGGACATCCGCGGCGCTGCATACGCCACGCCATCCGGCGTCTCGCCGGCCGCGATCTCGCGCACGATGCGCCGTGTCGCGAGGTCGATCACCGCCACCGTGCCCTTCGCGCTCAGCGAGAGGTACGCGAACCGGCCGTCCGGCGCGACCACGATCCCCTGGGGTGCGGTGCCCGCCAGGGCGAGGCGCGCGAGCTCCGCATGGGTGCGCCGGTCGATGAAGCGCAGCACCTCGCCGCGCAGGTCGGGCACCAGCGCGACTGCGGTGTCGGGTGTGTAGGCCACGCGGTACGGCCAGCCGAGCCCCGTTGCGGCGGGGGTGACGGCGCCGGTCGTGACGTCGACCACACTCACCACGCCCGTCGCGTTGCTGCCGACCCACACCTCGCGTCCGTCGGGGGTGACGTTGATCGCCTCCGGCTGCGCCGGCACGGAGATGCTCCGCACGAAGGTACCGGCCACGAGGTCGAGTTCGGAGATGCTGTGGCTGCCGATGTTGCCGGTCCATGCGCGCCGGCCGTCCGCGGCGACCCCCACCATGTGCGAGCCGGCCTGCTGCGTCGGCACGGCGCGCAGGATCTCGCCGCGCGCGATGTGCACCACCAGCACCACCCGGTTCGCCTCGGAGGTGACAGCCACGGCGGAATCACCGGGCAGCATGACCAGGCCGTGCGGGCGACGGTACTCGCCGAGGCTGATCGTGCGCGCCACACGCCGCTGCGCCACGTCGATCACCGTCAGCGTGCTGCCGCCCACCTGCGCCCCGTAGTCGGACACCACGGCGGTGCCGCCGGCGCGGGTGATCACGACCTCGTGTGGCCCCTGGCCGGTGGGCAGCGTCGCGAGGACGGTGCCGCTCGCGATGTCGATGATGGTTGCGGTCGCAGGCCCCTTGTTGGTCACGACCAGGGTGCCGGCCGGTGCGGGCTGCGCGCCGGGTGCCCCCGCGCGGCCGGCGAGGAGCAGGGCGGCCATCGCCACGCCGGACACCCGTCGGATCGGGTGGCTTCCTGATGTCATGTCGCGCTCCGGATCGTGAAGGTGTGTCCTGTCCCGCGGGCGGGTGTCAGGTGCGGAAGCTCAACCCGCGGAGCGCCAGGGCATCTCGCAGGATCCGCACGCCTTTCGGACCCATGCCGTGCAGGAGCGCGATCTCCGCCTCGGTCCAGGTCGCGAGCTGCTCGACCTGCGTGACGTTCACGCCGGCCAGTGCGCGCAGGGCGGGCTGCGAGATGCCCCTGGGAAACCCGCCGGCCTCGGGATCGAGCCTCGGCGGCGGTGTCATCGGATTCCCCGGATGCCGGCGCGTACGCCGTCCGTCAGGAATGACAGCGCGTGGTGCATCATCATGGCCTCGGTGCTGGCGTGTCGAGCCATTCGGCATGGCGGGGGGGCTCGGACGACGCGACGGCGATCCCGTCGGTGCGGTCCGCTGCAGTGACGGGACGATAGCTGCGGTGGCGCGGGCACTGTAGCCCCGCACCGTCGGGGAGGTGCCGGACCGGGTGCGTCCTGCCCAGCTTTGGGATGTGTCCGCCACCTCGACGCTCCCGCACCTCGTGCTCGAGGCACTTGCCTACTTCGTGGCCGGCCGGCTCTACTGGCGCGAACGGAGTGCGGGCCTGCAGCCGCCGGCGCGCGACCGCTTCCTGCTGCTGGGGTGCGCGGTGTTCGGGGCCGCCGTGGGGTCGAAGGTGCTGCATGTGCTCGAACACCTGCCGGCGCTGCTGGCCCAGGACGACACCCGGCTCTTCCTCGCGGGCAAGTCGGTGCTGGGCGGCTTCCTTGGCGGCACCGTGGCGGTGGAGGTGGGGAAGCGGCTGATCGACTGGCGCGTGCCGACCGGCGATGCGTGGGTGGCGCCCATCACGGCGGGGCTCGTGATCGGGCGGATGGGCTGCCAGCTCTCGGGGCTCTGGGACCAGACGTACGGCACCGTCACCACGCTGCCATGGGGCTGGGACTACGGGGATGGCCTGTCGCGGCACCCCGTCGCGCTGTACGAGATGCTCGCCGTTACGTTGCTGTTCGTGGCGATCCGGCGGCGGTGGACGGCCACCACGGGCGCGCGATTTGCAGCGCTGCTGCTCGGGTACTGCGTGCTGCGATTCGTGCTCGAGTTCCTCAAGCCGCCCTTCGGGCCGGTCGCGACCGGCACGCTGCCGGTGGCGCGCTACGCGGGGCTGACCGCGATCCAGTGGGCCGCGCTGGGTGGCGTGACGTGGTTTGTCTGGCTGTTCCGTGCGCGGCGTGCGGGTGCGCCGCTGCCTGCTGTGCTCCCTGCACCCTGACCGATGCCCCGGACCCGGCCGTTCCTGTACTACGACCAGGTGGTGTCGCTCTGCGATCACTGCCTGCGGCGCATCGAGGGCAAGCTCGTCATCCGTGACGGTGCGGTGTGGATGCACAAGTGGTGTCCGGCGCACGGGCACGCGAAGGTGCTGGTGGCGTCGGACGAGAAGTTCTGGCGGCTGGGACGCGAGGTGTACATGAAGCCGCCCGAGATGCCGGAGCGCTTCAACACCCCGATGGCGTGGGGCTGTCCGTACGACTGCGGGCTCTGTCCCGACCACATGCAGCACTCCTGCCTCACCATCCTCGAGGTCACGGACCACTGCAACCTGTCGTGCCCCGTGTGTTATGCGGCCAGCGGCCCGCACCGCACGGAGCGGCGCGACCTGGCGACGATCGAGCGGATGCTGGACGCGATCGTGGCCAACGAGGGGACGCCCGACGTGGTGCAGATCTCCGGCGGCGAGCCGACCACGCACCCGGACTTCTTCGCGATCCTCGATGCCGCGAAGCGGCGCCCGATCCACCACCTGATGCTGAACACCAACGGCATCCGCATCGCGACCGAACCGGGGTTCGCGGAGCGGCTGGCGACGTATGCGCCGGGATTCGAGGTGTACCTGCAGTTCGACTCGCTGCAGCGTGACGCGCTGATGACGCTGCGCGGGGCCGACCTGCGCCGCATCCGCGAGGATGCCGTGGCCGCCCTGGACCGGGTGGGGCTTTCCACCACGCTGGTGATGACCGTGGCCGCCGGCGTGAACGACCAGGAGATCGGCGACGTGGTGCAGTGGGCCACGCAGCATCCGTGCATCCGGGGCGTCACGCTGCAGCCGATCCAGTTCGCCGGCCGGCTGGACGGCGTGCCGGGCACCACCGCGCGGCTGACGCTGACGGAGGTGCGCCAGCGCCTGCTCGACCAGTGTCCGATCTTCCAGCCCGACGACGTGATCCCGGTGCCGTGCAACGCCGATGCGCTGGCGATGGGCTACGCCCTGCGCACGCCGGCGGGCATCGTGCCCCTCACGCGCTTCCTGCCCCCCGAGGTGCTGCTGGCGGGCGACCGCAACACGATCGTCTTCGAGCAGGACCCGGCGCTCAAGGACCAGGTGTTCCGGCTCTTCGCCACCAACCACTCGCCGGAGTCGCAGGCGACGCACCTCGCCTCACTGCTCTGCTGCCTGCCGGCGGTGGACGCGCCGGGCATCGGCTACGACAGCGTCTTCCGCGTGCTGATCATGGCCTTCATGGACGCGACGGCGTTCGACGTGCGCGCGATGAAGAAGAGCTGCGTCCACATCGTGCAGCCGGACGGGCGGATCATTCCCTTCGAGTCGTTCAACCTGCTGTACCGCGACGACCGGCGCGCATTGCTGGCCGAGCGGCGTGGCGAGGTGGAGGCACTGTACCAGGTGACACCGCGGAGCCCGTCGTGAAGCGGATCCTGGTGGGGATCGCCCTGTTCATCACCGGTGCGATCGGGCTCGTGCTCTCGTTCTGCGGCGCGATGTTCATGGAGTACGCCAGCAAGCACGGTGGCACCGGCAACGGGGACTTCGCGACGGCGGCCACGGTGACCGGGGTGGGCGCGCTGCTGGTGTTCGGCGTGATCGCGTACGTCGTGCGACGGGTGCGGCGCTCGCGCGCACCGCGCGTGATGACCGGCAGCATCCGCTCCACCGACGAACTGCCGTGACACGCGTGACGCCGTGACGGCAGGGGCCCTGTTCGCCCCGTTCCTCGCCGCGCGCGGCGTGGTGATCGTGGATGGCGCGCTGGCCACGGAACTGGAGCGTCGCGGTGCCGATCTCTCAGACGCGCTCTGGTCGGCGCGGGTGCTGCTGGAACAGCCGGCGCTGATCCGCGCCGTGCACGACGACTACGTCGCGGCCGGGGCCGACATCGCGATCACGTCCACGTACCAGGCCACCTTCGAGGGGCTGGGGCGGCGGGGGCTGGATGCCGGCGCCGCCGCCGCGCTGATGCGGCGCGCGGTGCAGCTCGCCGTCGAGTCGCGCGACGCCTTCTGGGCGGTGGCGGCGAACCGCACGGGACGTGCACGTCCGCTGGTGGCGGCGTCGGTGGGTCCGTATGGCGCCTTCCTCGCCGACGGGTCGGAGTACCGCGGCGACTACGCCCTCGACGAGGAGGGACTGGTCGAGTGGCACCGGGCACGCTTCCACCTGCTGGCGTCATCGGGGGCCGACCTGCTGGCGTGCGAGACGATCCCGTGTGCGGCCGAGGCGCGCGCCCTGCGCCGGCTGCTGCACGAGGTGCCCGGGGTGCAGGCCTGGTTCAGCTTCACGGCGCAGGATGGCGCACGCCTGCCGAGCGGCGAACGCTTCGCCGAGGTGGTGGCGGAGTGCGA
This sequence comes from Gemmatimonadaceae bacterium, assembly GCA_020851035.1. Lineage (NCBI taxonomy): Bacteria > Pseudomonadati > Gemmatimonadota > Gemmatimonadia > Gemmatimonadales > Gemmatimonadaceae > Gemmatimonadaceae bacterium. The sequence goes on from JADZDM010000025.1 coordinate 276,320, forward strand.
CGGTGACCCGCAGGTGGCGGCGGTGGGGATCAACTGCACGGCGCCCGCGCATGTGGAGTCACTCGTGCGCGCGGCCCGCGCGGTGACGGCCACCCCGATCCTCGTCTATCCGAACTCCGGCGAGTGCTGGCTGGCGGCCGAGCGTCGCTGGACGGCGGATCGCGACGGCCTCTCGCTGGCCAGTGGCGCGCCGGTCTGGCGTGACGCCGGGGCGACGATCTTCGGCGGCTGCTGTCGCACGACACCGGCAGACATCGCGGCGCTGGTGCGCGAACTCACCGCCGAGCGTGGCGCCTGAGTGTGCCGCACCGCGGGCTCGGACCGCGGATTCCTGTCCGCTCCCGGGTCAGCACCGGCCGACCGCGTGCCGGCATTCCGTCCACGCGGCACCATCGCCGCCAGGCTGGGCGCGCGGCCTCCTGACGGCGATGGGTGCGGGTGCCGCGGTTACTTCGAGGCGGCAGCGCGGATGTCGCGGCCCTTGAGCGGCCCGCCGAAGAGCGGCGACAGGATGCAGAAGTCGAACGTACCCGCCAGCAGGGGCACGGCGCCGATGACGGCGACGGTGGTGCCGGCCTTGCTGTCGGCCGCGATGCCGCCACCGATCATGCCGGCGCCGGCGACGACGCGCAGGATGCGGCCGGCAGGGCTGGACATGAACTGGGCGAACCCGCTCGACGCGAAGCCGTTGTCGCGGCGCGGCGCGGCGACCTCGCGCAGCGCGCCGGACTCCACCCGCTGCGCCGTCACCGAAGCGGCGTCGAGGCGCGGGCCACCGGCGGTGCTGGCGATCGCGACGTCACCGGACAGCGCCGCCGCGGCCTGGGCGTGTGTGGCGGCCGGCATCGCGACGATCGCGGCAGCGAAAAGGAACAGGATCGGTCGGGAATGAGTCATGTGTGCTCCGTGACGGGTTCGGTCGGGCTGCATCGTGGCGTGCATCGTGGCGTGCATGCAGGAGAGCCCGAAACCGCCGCGAAGGATTCACGCCGTGTCGTGCGGCGCGCGGGCCTGAAGGACGGGTGACCGGTGTGTCAATGGCGCGCGGTGTGCACGGTGTCGATGCGTGCGCGGTGACCGTGCGATTTGACAGCATCGTGCACGTGCGGTAGCCTATCGCGCACTGACCGCTGCGCCCACGAATGGTTGCAGGTTGACCTCCCACGCAGCGTGCCAGCACGCATGCGTCGCGCGCGGCGCGGTGCGTGGTATTCCAGCGGACGCAGGTCGGTGCGCCAGCGCGGCGGATCGGCTGCCTGCGGCGTTCCCGGTGACCCGGTCGCCCTCGCACGCGCCTGTGCGTGTCTGCTGGCCCGCATCGCACGGCTCACATCGCACGTCGGTCACTCCATGCAGGTCAACCCATGCAGGTGTCGTACCAGCAGTCAGGCAGTGCGCTCAGCGCAACGCGATGCATGCCCCTGGCAATCCGCCATCCCGCGCTGACCACCACAACCCGGTACAGGGAATGAAGATGAGACAAGTGCTCACGGCACTGCTCGGCACCGCCCTGCTCGCGACGCAGGCCCTCGCGCAGCAGAAGACGGTGACCGGCAACGTGTCACGTGAGGGAGGCATCCCGCTGGCGGGTGTCGCGGTGACCGTGAAGGGCACCGGGCAGGGCACCATGACCAACAATGCGGGCGACTTCTCGATCCGCGCCGAGGTGGGGCAGGTGCTCAGCTTCCGGCGGATCGGCTACCTGCCGCGCGAGCGGACCGTGGGGGCCGAGAACACCATCCGCGTGATCCTCGAGAACACGGCGGCCGCCCTCGACCAGGTGGTGGTGACCGCCCTCGGCCAGACCACGGTGCAGCGCAACCTGGGCACCTCGCAGCAGACGGTGGCCGGTGCCGACATCGCGCAGACCGGCCGCGAGAACTTCGTGAACTCGCTGCAGGGCCGCGTGGCGGGCGTGGAGGTGACGAGCACCTCCGGCGTGCCGGGCGCCTCGTCGTCGATCACGATCCGCGGCGTGAGCTCGATCAGCTCCAGCAACCAGCCGCTGATGGTGATCGACGGACTGCCGATGGACAACAAGACGCTGAACACCAACGTGCTGGCGTCGGACGCGCCGGGCTCGGTGACCGCGTTCAACAACCGCGGCCTGGACTTCACCAACCGCGCCGCCGACATCGACCCGGAGAACATCGAGTCGATGGTGGTGCTGAAGGGGCCCGAGGCCTCCGCGCTCTACGGCATCGACGCCGCCAACGGCGCGATCGTGATCACGACCAAGCGCGGGCGGGTGGGTGGTGGCCTGGAGTACAGCAACCGGTTCCGCGTCGACCAGACGCGCGCGCGGCCCACGCTCCAGCGCACCTACGGCCCGTCGACGATCTCTGGGGGCACCCTCGGCGCCTTCTCGTACTTCGGCGCGCCGTACTCGGCCGGCACCACGTTCTACGACAACATCGACGGCTTCTTCCAGCCGGCGATGACTCAGCACCACAACCTGGCCTTCAGCGGCGCCTCGGCGGACAGCCGGCTGAACTACCGCATCTCGGTGTCGGCGGATAACCAGGGCAGCGTGGTGCCGAACTCGGACTACCGCAAGGTGAATCTCAGCGGCGCGACGCAGGCGCAGGTCACCAGCTGGCTCAAGGCCGACCTGTCGATCCAGTACGCGCAGTCGGACAACTCGCAGGTGTACAAGGGCACCAACGGCCCGCTGATCGGCCTGCTGCTGTGGCCGCAGACGGACAACGCCAGCGACTACCTGACGCCGGCCGGCACCCGCCGCCGGATCACGAACCTCGCCGCGAGCACCGAGACCGACAACCCGTACTTCAACGTCGATCGGAATGCGATCACCAGCACCAACGGGCGCCTGATCGCGAACTTCGGCCTCGTGCTGACGCCGTTCTCCTGGGGCGACATCCGCGCCACGTTCGGCTCCGACGGCTACACCAACGAGAACCAGATCCTGCGGCACCCGGAGAGCGTGTACGGCAACACCTACAACGGTGTGCTGGACCTCGCGACCGACGTGACGCGCAACCTGAACTCGCAGACGATCCTGAACCTGCACAGCCGCAAGCTCGTGGGTGACTTCTCGATCAGCGGCCTGGTGGGGAACTCGATCTCGGACCTGCGTTCACAGGCCAACGCGCTCAAGGGCCAGGACTTCCTGGACCCGAACTTCGTGTCGATCAACAACACGGTGCTGCGGACCAACCGCACGACGCTGGCGCAGCGCCGGCTGGTGAGTGCCTACGGGCAGGCGACGCTGTCGTTCCGGGACTACATGTTCGTGAACGTGACGGGGCGCAACGACTGGACGTCGACGATCCCCACCGAGCGGAACAGCTTCTTCTATCCCTCGGTCTCGAGCAGCTTCGTGTTCTCGGATGCCTTCCCGTCGGTGGCGAAGTACGTGACCGGCAAGCTGCGCGCGGCGTACGCCGAGGTGGGCAAGGACGCACGTCCGTATGCGTACCGCCCGTCGCTGGAGAGCAAGACGACGGCCAACGGCGGCTATGGCTACGGCTTCACCGGCCCGAACCTGGCGCTCAAGCCGGAGTTCGCGCGGTCGTACGAGTTCGGCGCCGAGCTGAGCTTCCTGCAGGACCGGCTGGGCCTGGACGTGACCTGGTACCGCAAGCAGACGCGTGACCAGATCGTGAACGACATCCGCGGCAGCTACGCGACCGGCTTCATCCTGTTCAACCTGAACGGGGCGGTGACGCGCAACGAGGGCACCGAGATCACGCTCCGCGCCCGCCCGGTGGTGAAGCGCGGGTTCACGTGGGACGTGCTGGCGAACTTCGAGCATGCCTGGGGCAAGGTGCTCCGGCTGCCGAACGCGCTGCCGGAGTCGTACGTGTCGGACACCTGGCTGTTCGGCAACATCCGCAACGGCACCGCGCCGGGCCTCTCGACACGCTCGCTGACGGGCCAGTTCTACCTGCGGAACACCGCCGGCAAGCTGCTGATCGACCCGACCACCGGGTTGCCGCTGCGCTCGACGGCGTTCGTCGATGCCGGCTACGATCGCCAGCCCGACTTCACCATCGGCCTGACGAACACGTTCCGGTACAAGCGCTTCTCGCTGAACTTCCTGGTGGACATCCGGAAGGGCGGGGACGTGTTCAACGCCACCGAGCAGTTCCTGACATCGCGTGGCCTGAGCAACCGGACGCTGGACCGCGACCAGGCCCGGGTGATCGATGGCGTGCTGCGCGACGGCAAGGAGAACTCCGCCACGCCCACCGCCAACAACATCGTGGTGCTGCCGTCGTCGCAGACGGCGTACTACGAGAACATCAGCGAGGAGCTGTTCATCGAGCGGAACATCAACTGGGTGCGCCTGCGCGACGTGACGCTGCGCTTCAGCATGCCCGGCAAGTACCTGATGGCGCGCGACGCGAGTGTCTTCGTGACGGGCACCGACCTGTTCGTGTTCACCAACTACACCGGCCTCGACCCGATCGTGAACGGCAACACGGCTGCCGTGGGCGGCTCCGGGGCGTCGGGCATCGACTACGGCAACTTCCCGATCCCGCGCGGCCTCGCGTTCGGGCTGACGGTGAGGTACTGAGCCATGTCATCCATCACTGAAGCCACGGGAGTGCGCGTGACGCGCGCCAATCGCATGGGACGGACGCTGGGGAAGGCCACCCGGACGGCGGCAGTCGCCAGCCTGCTGGTGGTCACCGCCGGCTGCAAGGACTTCCTCGACGTCAACACCAACCCGAACGGGCCGCAGGTGGTCTCGGCGAACCTGTACCTGGCGCCGATGCTGCACTGGTTCGTGACGTCCCCCCAGCTCGATGCCCGGTTCGTGGGGCGCTACACGCAGCAGTGGTCGCTGCCGGGTACGTCGCTCTCCACCTGGGACCGGATGGGCTACGACCCGTCCAGCGACAACGGCGCGCAGCAGTGGCGTGACGTGTACTGGAGCCTGGGCCAGAACCTGGTGGACATGAACACGAAGGCCGAGGCCGAGCAGCGCTGGGACCTGCTGGGCGTGGGCCAGGTCCTGAAGGCGTGGGGCTGGCAGGTCACCACCGACCTCCACGGCGAGATCATCGTCAAGGAGGCCATCGACCAGTCGAAGTTCGTGTTCAACTACGACACGCAGGAGTTCGCGTACCAGGAGATCCAGCGGCTGCTGGGCGAGGCGATCAAGAACCTCCAGCGCGCCGACGGGGCGGTGGACCAGGCCTACCTCGCCCGCACCGACAAGATCTACAACGGTGACCGTGCGAAGTGGCTCAAGCTCGCCTACGGCATGCTGGCGCTGAACCTGAACCACTACTCGAACAAGGCGTCGTACAACCCCGACAGCGTGATCAAGCTGGTGGACCTGGCGTTCGCCAGCAACGCGGACGATGCGCTGCTGACCTACCCGGCGACGCAGAACGACGACATGAATTTCTTCGGCCGCACGCGTGCCAACATGCAGAACTACCGGCCCACGCAGTTCGTGGTCGGCCTGCTGAACGGCACCGCGCTGGGCGGGGTGGTGGATCCGCGCCTGAGCCGGATGCTGCCGGCCGCGCCGGACGGCGTGTACCGCGGCCTCGACATCAACGTCGTCGGGGTCGGGGCGCTCACCACCGCGCAGCAGCCGAACAACTTCTACGGGTTCCCCGGCACGGGTGGCCTGCAGCAGCCGGGCCGCTACTTCTTCGACGACAAGGCGAAGATGCCGGCCATGACCTACGCGCAGCTGCAGTTCATCAAGGCCGAGGCGGCGTACCGGAAGGGTGACCTGGCCACGGCGCTGCTCGCCTACCGCAACGGCGTCTCGTCGCACCTCGACTTCGTGAATGCGCGGAACCTGGACAACAACCAGTCGCCCACGCAGATCACGGCCACCGAGAAGGCGGCCTTCCTCGGCAACCCGGTGATCGTGCCGCTGGCGCCGGGCGACCTGACGCTCACGCAGATCATGTCGCAGAAGTACATCGCGCAGTGGGGCTGGGGCCACAACGAGCTCTGGATGGACATGCGCCGCCACCACTACACCGACCTCGATCCGGCCGGTGCGGCACAGGTCTACCCCGGCTTCGCGCCGCCGACGAACCTCTATCCCGACAACGGCGGGAAGATCGTGCAGCGGATCCGTCCGCGCTTCAACTCCGAGTACGTGTGGAACAGCGCCAGCCTCGGCACCATCGGGGCGCTCGCGCTGGACTACCACACGAAGCCGATGTGGATCACCCTCCCCTGAGCGCACTGCCATGAAACTCTTCAGATCCCTGGTGATGCTCCTCGGGGCGGTGTCCCTCGCCGCGTGCGAGAAGAACGCCGTGCAGGACCTCACCTCCGCCGTGCCGCGGGCACGGATCCGGTTCTACAACTTCGGCCTCGGCGCGCCGGGCGTGAACTTCTACGCCAACGCGATCAAGATGACCGCCATCACCTCGGCCACGGGCACTGAGGCTGTCACCGGCGTGGCCTACGGTGCCGTCGGGTCGGGCGGGTTCTATTCCTCAGTCGACCCGGGCGAGGTCACACTCACCGGCAAGATCGCGGCGGCCACCGACAAGGACCTGGCCATCTCGAGCCTCACCACCACGCTCGTGGACGGCAAGGCCTACTCGTTCTACCAGAGCGGGCCGTACAGCACGGCGACGAAGACGGTGGATGCGTTCATCGTCGAGGATCCGTTCAGCACGGCGGTGGACTTCACGCAGGCGCGTGTCCGTTTCGTGAACGCGGTCTCGAACGCGGCGCCGCTCACGCTGTACGTGAAGCACACGACCACGCTGGCCGAGACGGCGATCGGCACCGAGGTGGCCTACAAGGGTGCCGGCACGTTCATCGCGATCCCCGGCGGCGTGTACGACATCTCCGCACGGCTCACGGGCATGTCCACCAACGCTATCGCCCGCACGGCGGTGTCGTTCTCGGCGGGCAAGGTCTACACCGTCTCGGCCCGCGGTGACATCACCATCACCTCGGCCACGGCCACCAACCGCCCGTTCCTGGACAACACGGCGAACCAGTAGGTGGATGTGCAGTGTGCAGGCACGAACGCCCCCGGCAGGCTGCCGGGGGCGTTCGTCGTACGGTGGGGTCGCAGTGGCCGACGCTAGCGAGCCTTTGCGGTCGTGGTGATCTCGATGACACCGAGCTCATGACCCGTCCCGAACATCTGCACGGCGCGATTCTGGTCGTGAAATCGCATTTCCGCGACACTGGTCGCCGGGAGCACGCTGACTTCGTTCACCGATGGCTGGCGCGTGCCATCGATGTAGTAGACGATCTCGGTCGCGCCGTAGCGGAGGTCGGCGCCGATGTTCGCCGGCATCGCCCGCCCCATCCCCCCGGAGGTGAGCCAGCGCGGACGAAGCCCCCGGATGATGTCCAGCGCGCTCACGTATGCCCCGATGGAACCCTCGAGATCGTCCCTCGTGATGCGATTGAGGTCACCACGCTTCTTCCTGGCCGGTGCCGCCCGTGGAGCCGCCGCGGTGTCTTGCGCGTGTCCGACGACCGGCGTGAGGGCTGCGACTGCCACTGCGAGGAGGAGGTGACGTCGTCGGATCATCTGGGCAACGATCTGTGAGGAGTGACTTCCGATCGTCCTGCGAGGGTACCGGACGAATGGCGATCTCAGCGCGGCGTGCCGGTGGTCTTCACCTCGATCACGCCAAGCTCATGCCCGGGCCCGTGCATCTGGATCGCCCGGTTCTGGTCGAGGTACCGCATCTCCAGCACGAGCGCCGCGCGCAGCGTGATCAACTCGTTCAGGGATGGCTGCCGGTTGCCGTCGATGTAGACGATGATCTCGGTGGCACCGCCGCCGGGCTGTCCGTCGCCGCCGGCCTGGGCCATCCGGCCCATGGTGGGGTTCAGCCAGCGCGGGCGCAGCGTGCGGATGATGTCGATGGCGGTGACGAAGGTGCTGCCGTTGCCCTCGAAGTCTTCCTTCGTGAGGCGCATCATGTCCCCGCGCCGCTTCTTCACCGGCTGCGGCTGGGTATCCTGCACCACCACCTGCGCACGCGCGGTGGTCGGCGCGACGAGGCCGATGGTTGCGGCGAGCAGCACGGGACGCAGGAGACGGCGCATGGAGACCCCGGGGGTAGGATGGCAGTGCGCGCCAGCCGCGGCGGCGTGACGCACGCATGATACTAATTCGGCGCAGCGGGACCTGCATGCGCCGGAGGGGGTCCCGGGTGACGGGACGAAGTGCTCACCCAGCCGCGCCCGCCGGTCGTTCCCAGAGCCGCGTGAGGGCTCCCTCGTGCGAGGCGGTCCAGAGCCAGCCCGCATCCCCCGCGGCCATGTAGAGGGTGGTGGGCATGAGCTGCTGCCGGAATCCGTCACGGACGGCAGCGGTGAGCGACCGCCCCGATGCCAGCGATGCCGCCGCATCCTCGAGCAGTGGCGGCAGGTGGTGCACGATCCGTCCGGCCGCCGAGAGCTTCTCGCCGTGGATGGCGCCGCCGCCGCCGAGCTGCAGCGCGCCCGCCCACCGGGCCCTGGCGCGCCGTGCGAAGAGCGCCCCGATCGTGCGCGCCACCGAGGCATGCCGCGACTCGGGGAAGCCGCAGTTGAGCACCATCGCCACCGTCAGCGGCGGCGGCTCGGCATCACCTTGGCGATCCGAGAGGATCGCCTCCAGTGCCCGCGTGACGAGCGCTGGCAGCGCATCGATGTACACCGGCGCGGCGACGATCAGGAGGTCGTGGGCACGCACCGCGCTGGCGAAGGCGTGCAGTGACGCCGCGTCGTGGGCCTCGCGTTGGACGTAGCGCATGGAGACGTCCAGCCCGTGCAGCGCGAGTCGCTCCAGCAGCACGCTGCCGAGCGACTCCGAGGTGCTGGTGCCGTGTGGCTTCGCGCTGCCGATGAGGAGCATGGCGCGCGTCGGCCGCGGTGCATCCGGCGCCAGCGGCGTCACCGGCAGCAGCGTGTCCACGTCCTCGATCTCCTCGATCGTGGCGCGGGCGGCCGTGGCCGTGAGGGTGCTGACGAGCGCGTCGCACGCCGCGAAGCCGGCGCCGGACTGGCCGGAGCGATGGACGACGCCCACCGAATGGAGCGGTGCGCCGAAGTTGATCGCATTGCGCAGTGCGAGCACCCGGACGACCTGCTCCACATCCGGGTCAGGCGAATCGAGCACCGCGATCACGCCGAGGGCCGGCGGGTACTTGTAGCGCGGCACGTGGTGCACCTCGCCATCGATGCGCCGGAAGAACGGCAGCAGCGTGCCAAGCGTGCGGTCGAGCACCTTCTTCGCCTCGGAGGAGTAGCTGCCGAAGAGCACCGGCGTGACCAGCACGACCACGTCGCACACGGTGAACGCCGCGGAGAGGTCGCGGCCGGCATCGTCGATCTTGCAGATGCCGGGGGTCTTCGTCCAGCACTCGAAGCAGCCCTGGCAGTAGGCCACCGGCACGTCCCGCAGCGCGAACGTCTCCACGGCATAGCGGCGGGCGACGAAATCCGAGGCGACGCGCGCCGTGAGCTCATCGAGCTGCGGATCGGGGCCAGGGGCCGCGTTCAGGATCAGGGCGCGCATGGCAGGCGGGGCTCGGGGAGGCTGGCAACATCGTGGCGAGGCCAGAGGGCGAACGATGCCATGCCGCTCGTACTCCGGTGGTAGGCGTTCCCCTGACCGCGCGTGGTGTGCCACCCGACGGGGCGGCACCGGAGAGTATTCCTCTCGTCGGTGCCACCCCGTGCCATCGCATGGGATCGCATCGCCAGCCAGGTCACCCCATGCTGTAGAAGAACTCCTCGCGCGTGATCTTGCCGTTCACCACCGTGAAGAGCGCTGCCTCCTCCATCACGAAGCGATGCCCGGACGGCTTGTGCGTGATGTCGTACGTGAAGGTGACGATGAACCGGTCGTCGTGTGGCCACGGGCCGCCGACCTTGGAGTCGTGCACGATGTGGTTCTCCACCCACCACGTGCCCTTGGCGACGACGGCGTCGAGGCCGCGCGCTTCGCGGGAAACCCCGGGCTCGGGGCTCCCGGCCTCGACACTGACGACGTCCGGGGAGTACAGCTGCGCAATCGCCTGGTCGTTCCGGCCCTGGCGGCAGAGGTCGACCAGCGTCTTCGCCACCTCCATCGTGCCCAACGGTGCGGTGTTCGTCATCGGTCTCCCCGGGTGAATGTCTGGCGCAGCGGCCAGACGTTAGGGCGGGGGGAAGGCACGCGCAATGCCGGCGCTGTCACGCCGCGGCAACGGGTTGCCGGCATGCGCGCTCGCCGTCAGGCGTGCCGGCGACCTCAGTTCCCCTGGAAGCGCCCGCGCAACCCCACCGTGAGCTGCCGCTGCCACGCTGCCGTCCAGCCAGCGGGGCGGGCGTCGAGCAGGTTGGTGGCGGCCAGTGACAGTTCCAGGGCGCGGGGCAGCGGCAGGCGCAGTTGCGCATCGACCGAGAGGAAGCCCGCGAGTCGCTCGGTGCCGCGTGGCGCGCTGCCGGTGTACCGCGCCGCGAGATCGGTGGTCAGGTCACGCCACGACGGCCACCGCTGCGACAGGGCGGCGCGGGCGGTGTGCTGCGCGCGACCATCGAGCGTGGCGCCGGTCGCGAGGTCACGGGCGCGGAGGTGGTCGTATCCGAGGACGAGCTCCCGCGTGGCCTGCGTGATGCGGAGTCCGGTCTCCACCCCCGCCGTGCGCGCGCGATCGACGTTGATGTTCTGGTAGACGATCAGGCCGGCGGCATTGACGCCGGTGGCCCGCGTGGCGATGAGGTTCGTGAGCGCATTGCGGTACGCCTCGACCTCGATGGTGACGTCACTGCGCGGGGCCCAGGTCACGCCGGTGCTGGTGCTCCACGATGATTCGGGACGCAGGTCGCGGTTGCCGGTGATCTGGTAGCCCGCGGCACCGTTGATGAAGGTGTAGCGCAGTTCCTTGAACGACGGCGCACGGAACCCGCGCGCCACGTTCGCGCGAAGCCGCCATGACGGTGCGGGCTGCCAGGTGGCACCGGTGCTGGGCGAGAACGCGTTCCCCCACATGCCACTGCGGGACGCCCGCGCGCCCGCGGTGAGCACGACGCTGCCGAGCGCCCAGGCGTCGCGGGCGAAGAGCTCGGCCACGCGATCATCCGCCACGTCGCCATCGATCTTGCCCGGTGAGCGGATGCGTCGACGCGAGAGCTGCGCGCCGGCATCGATCGTGTGCGAGCCCGAGCGCGTGCCGATGGCGGTGGTGTAGGCCAGCAGCGCGCGGGTGAGCTGCTCCCGCTGTTCGAGCGAGTCGGCGGACCCACGCACGGGCAGCAGGCCGAGGGCCTCGCGGAACTGGTAGGTGTAGCCCTGGCTGAAGACGCGGGCGCGCCACTGGCCGCCGAGGGTGGACGATTGCAGCTCGACGAACCCCTGCAGCGCGCGGTTGTCGATGAAGCCGTTGAAGCCGGCGCCCACGGGCCAGCGCTGGCGCTGCTGCGACCACGAGAGGTCGCCGCGCAGCAGCACGCGCTCGGCAAGGCGGAGCCGCGCGTCGCTGCGGAAGTCGTACACGCGGTCGAGGGTCGTGGCCGATGCATCGATGGCCGTCACGCGGTCACTCTCGCGCCAGCCGCCGGTGAACCGGACACCGAGGGGCCCATAGGTGTCGCTCAGCTCGAGGCTCGACTCGCGGCGTCCCAGCCCGCCGGTGCGCACCGTGGCGTCCAGGCGGCCGGTCACGGACGGCGCCGCGGTGACGAGGTTGATCACGCCGCCGAGCGCCTCGCTGCCGTACTCCACGCTCGAGGGGCCCTTCACCACCTCGATGCGTTCCGCGGCGAGGGTGGAGAGGCGGCCGATGTCCCGATTCTCGGTCATGGCGCCGGCCATCGGTTCCCCGTCGACCAGCACCAGCACGCGCGACTGGTCGAGCCCGCGGATGGCGATCGAGGTCTGCGCCGGCGGTGAGGCGATTTCCTGCAGTCCCGGCAGGCGGCGGAGCAGCTGGTTGGCAGACGACGCGGCGGCCACGTCGATGTCGGCGCGCGTGAGCACGGCCACGCTGGCCGGCGAGTCACCGACGCGGATCTCGCGCTGGCCGACCGTCGTGACGACGCGGTCGAGCATGGCGGGCACGGCGTCGAGCTGGACGCGCAGCAGGGTGCCCGTCACCGCGATGCGCCGTTCGCGGAAGCCGAGTGCGCGGATCCGGAGGCTGTCGCCCGGGCCGGCCAGCACGCTGAACCGGCCGCGCTCGTCCGTGCGCGTGCGGAGGCCACTGGCGATCGCGGTCACCTCGGCGCCGATCACCGCGGTGGCCTGCGCCCCCCGTCCTTCCACCGTACCGCGCACGACCTGCGCGCGAAGGGCGTGAGCCCCCGTGAGCGTCGCGAGCAGGAGCGTGAGCGTCGCGACGTGGCGCGGCTGAGACATGTGCCGCGCCCGTCAGCGGATGCGTGCGTAGCGGAGCGTCGGGAACCCGCCGGTGCCGGCCGTGCCGTAGTAGCCGATCACCTGCATCTTGTACGTCCTGGTGCCGTTGCGGATCAGGTAGGTGTTGAAGCTGGGCGACAGTCGCTGGTCGCCATTTAGGTCGTAGCGGAACGGCCCGGCCACGTCCTCGATCGAGCTCGGGACGGGGCCCGTGAGCACGGAGAGGTAGGCGGCGTACTGCGGGGCGTCGCTGGCGCTGGTGGTGGCGGCGAAGCCCGGCGTCGGGAGGCCGGGATAGGTGCCGGCGGCGCAGGCCGTGTTGACCACGATCTCGTACAGCGACGGGATGACCTGCAGGTCCCAGTTGCAGCCGTTGGCGGTCACCGTGCTGCCGCTGGCCAGGTTGATGGCGACCGGCGTGCTGCCGGTGGCGATCGTGAACGCCTGCGGCGCGCCGAGTGTGGCGCCCGCCTGCTGGCGCACCTCGACGCTGACCGAGGTGAGCGCGCGGCCCGCGAACACGATGCCGGTGACGCGCACGAGGGCAAAGCCGCCGCCGGCCGTCTTCACCTTCCAGTAGGCGGCGCTGTTGGCGGTGGGAATGCCGGCGCCGAGGTTGAGGAAGGCGTTGGCGTTCGGGATCAGGCGGTCGGCCTTGAAGGCGGTGTCGGCCGGAATCTGCGCGTCGCGCACCGCGTCGAAGGCGGCAAGGGTGCTGGTGTTGGTGAAGGCCAGCACCTGGGCGGCAGTGGCGGTCGTGTTGTTGCCCAGGCCGTAGCCCGTGACGCCGCCGGTCCCGGTGACGCCGCCGTTGACGCGCACCTCGTATCGGCGGAGGGCGATGTCCCATTCACCCGTGCGCGGCACGAGCGTGCGCGACTCGAAGCTGAAGTAGACGAGCGTGTCGGTGGAACTGGCGTTGAGCGGTCCGGCCGTGACGATCTCGTTCAGCACCAGTGGCGTGACGGCGCCCGGCGCGACGGGATCCGCGGAGTCGGAACAGGCGGCGAGGACGAGCGCGGCGGTCGCGCAGAGCAGGGAGGAGCGCAGGACGGTCATCGACGGCAGGATCGGCAGGGGATTCGCAGGCAATTGCCTGTGCGCCAATGCTGCAGATGGCCGGCGTGTGGCTCAAGTTCGGAAGACTACGGATGCCGCGATGCCAGTACGTAGCACTACGGAGTGTGGCGCGCGGGCGCGCGTGCCGGCGGGGCGGCGACGGGCTATCCTTCGCGCTGTGCTGCGCAGACGACCACGCACCGCTCCGGGGGGCACTTCATGAAGGGTGGCAAGGCAGGCCAAGGCCGGAAGAAGCCCACGTCCAGGCCGGCGACACCGACACCCGCGAAGGCGGGGCCGCGCCGGGGCGAGGCGAAGCGCGACTGGGGGCCGATCGAGCGTGAGGAGCCGGTGCCCGCCGCGACGGTGCCGGCGCGGCCCGGCGCGCCCCGGAAGGGGTGACCGGATGCGCGCACACCGCACCCTCGTTCCACTCGTCGCGCTCCTCACCGGCGCCTTGCCGTTGCCGGGCCAGGCCCCATCGGTGTCACCGGCGGCGGCATTCTGGCCCGCCGTGCGCGAGGCCTATTCCGGCACGAGCGCGCTCGCGACGGTCGCCTACCTGGACCGCTTCGTCCGCTGGCCCGGCAACCGCGGCTTCGATGCCAGCATCGCCCACATCGTCCAGCGACTCGAGGCCGCGGGATACGTGCCGGAAGCGCGCGCGGCGGCCGGTGACCGGCTCACCTATCGCGTGGAGCGGTACCCGATGGCGGCGCCGGCCTGGGAACCGACCGGCGCCTCGCTGGAGATCGTCGGCGAGCGCCTGCCGGTGCTGCGTTTCGAGACGAACCGCAACATGCTGGCAACGAACTCCTGGGCCACACCCGCCGGTGGTGTGACGGCGGAGGTGGTGGATGCGGGCGACGGCAGTGCCGCACGGCTCGATTCCCTGCACGTCCGCGGGAAGATCGTGCTGGCGCGTGCCGGGGTGGGGCGCCTGTTCACCGAGGCGGTGACGAAGCGTGGCGCCGTCGGCGTGCTGGCGTATGCGCTGCCGGCGTACCTGCAGCCGGAGCGGAATCGCACGTCGATCCAGTTCGGTGGCGTGCCGCGTGACACCGTTGCCCGCGGCTGGGGCATCGTGCTCTCGTACGCCGCGCACGAGCGCCTGCGCAGTGCCCTCGCGCGTGGCGCCGTGCGCGTGCGCGTGAAGACCCGCGTGACCTGGACGCCGGATGCCGTGGAGCAGGCCGTGGTGGCGGAGGTGCGCGGCGCGCGCCTCCCTGCGGAGCGGTTCGTGTTCTCGGCGCATGTGCAGGAGCCCGGGGCGAACGACAACGCCTCCGGTGTCGGCGCGCAGGTGGAGATGGCCCGTGTCGCCGCGCAGTTGCTGCAGCGCGGCGCGATCGATCCCGCACGCACCATCACGATGCTGTGGGGCCTGGAGATCCGCAGCACGGCACGGTACATCACGCAGGATTCCGTGCGGGCCCGTGACATCCGCTGGGGGCTCTCGCTGGACATGGTCGGCGAGGACACGAAGCGGACGGGTGGCACCTTCCTGGTGGAGAAGATGCCCGATCCCTCCGCGATCTGGACGCGTGGTGAGGACCGGCACACCGAGTGGGGCGGCAGCCCGATCACGAAGGCGCAGCTCACGCCGCACTACTTCAACGACTTCGTGCTCGCGCGATGCCTGGAGCAGGCGGCGACGAACGGCTGGGTGGTGCGGGCGAACCCCTTCGAAGGCGGGAGCGACCACACGCCGTTCCTGGAGGCGCAGAAGCCGGGGCTCCTGTTCTGGCACTTCACCGACCAGTTCTACCACACCGACGGCGACCGGATCGGGATGGTCTCGGCCGACGAGCTGCGGAACGTGGGGATGTCGGCGCTGGTGAGTGCGCTGGTGCTGACGAGTGCCGATGGCCGGATGGCGCGTGGGATCATCGCGGAGGTCGGGCAGGCCGCAGCGGCCCGCCTGGCCGCCGAGGCGCTGCAGGGGCGGGCGGCGCTGGCCTCGGGCTCGACGATGGCCACGGAGGCCGACATCCTCGAGACCTGGGCGGGCTGGTACGACGGCGCGCTCGAGGTTTCTGCGGACATCGAGGTCGGCGGCGCCGCGCCCGAAACGGCGGATGCTGTGGCCCAGGCCCGGGCCCGCGTCCGCGCCGCCTTGGCGGACGCCCTGCGCGCGTTGCGGGACTGAACCCGGGCGCCGGTGAGTCCTGGCGGGCCGGACGGTGCCGGGTGCGGGGCGCCCCGAGCCGGTCCGCCCCGGATTCCGGGATTCCCGGGAATTTTCCGGAAAGCCAAGCATTGCGCCGCGCGTTGCACTATGTTTCCGGACGTGCCCCCAGTTGGAGGCACCCATCCGCCAGGGATCTGGCGGGAAAGTTGTGGTGAGTATCTGTCGGGAACAGGCGTAAAGGCCATGCTCCGGGTTGAAAGCCGCACAAACTTCAGGAGCATTGCAATGCGCATGTCCGGCACAGTCAAGTGGTTCAACGATGCGAAGGGTTTCGGCTTCATCACGCCGTCCGATGGCCAGAAGGATTGCTTCGTGCATCACTCTGCCATCCAGGGCAACGGCTTCAAGACGCTCGCCGAAGGCGAGTCGGTTGAATTCGACATGGTGCAGGGCCAGAAGGGTCCGGCCGCCGAGAACGTGACCCGCGCGGGTCACTAAGTCTCTTCGCACGGAAAGCGGGGCGTCGCCACTTGGCGGCGCCCCGCTTTTTTTGTGCGTCCGGGAACATGGCGTCGCGCATGGCCGGCCAAGCCCGCCGTGTCGCCGGTGGCCGAGGCATCGCTATTTTGCGCGCTGGTCACCGGCGTTCCATCCACGACTCCCGCCGCGCATTCCATGCCGCACACCCGTCGCACCTTCCTGAGCTGGCTCGGCGGTACCTCGCTGCTGGCCGGCATGCCGTCGCGTCTCGCGGCTGGCGCGCCGTCGCCTGAGGATGCCACACCGCACGCGCCGCCGGTCGCGGAGACCTGGGACATGAGCTGGACCGGACGCGTGACGGGCCGCTACAAGGCGGTCTTCGACTCCCCGGAGCTGAGTGGCGGGGCGGCACTCTACCGCGCGGTCTGGTGGTGCGAGCACTACAAGGAGGTCTACGGGGTGGCACGCAGCGACATGACTGCGGTGGTGGTGCTGCGGCACGCCGGCTTCTTCATGGCGATGAACGACGAGTTCTGGTCGGTCGTGAACCTGGGGAAGGCACGGCAGGTGCGCGACGCGCAGGGGAAGAAGTGGGCGAAGGTCAGCCCCGTTGGCGCGGCCGCCGCGGCGGCCACACCGTCCGAGGCCCGGTTCACGCTCCCGAACTTCATCGCCGATGGCGGCATCGCGCTCGCCTGCGGCTGGACCTTCGGCGGCGCGGCCTCGATGCTGGCGAAGGCCGAGAAGCTGGAGATGCCGGCGGCCCGCGAGCGCGCCCGGACGCTGCTGGTGCCGGGAGTCATCCTGCAGCCGAACGGCATCTTCGCGGCGCTGCGCGCGCAGGAAGCGGGCTGCAGCTACATCAACGCCAGCTGACGATGAGACCTGTGACGGCCCCCGACACCACCGACCGGCCGCTGGTCTCGGGCTTCACCGTCATCCGCAATGCGGTGCTGATGGGGTACCCGGTGGTGGAGGCCATCCGCTCGATCCTGCCGGTCGTGGACGAGTACATCGTGGCGGTGGGCGCGGGCGAGGACGACACGCGGGCGGTGATCGCGTCGATCGGTGACCCGAAGATCCGCATCGTGGACACGGTCTGGGACCGCACGAAGAACACCGGCGGCCACATGCTGGCCGAGAAGACGAACGAGGCGCTGGCGATGTGCCGCGGCACCTGGTGCTTCTACCTGCAGGCCGACGAGGTGGTGCACGAGGACGACCTGCCGGTGATCCGCGCCGCCTGCGAGCGCCTCAAGGACGACACCCGGGTGGAGGCGCTGCTCTTCGCCTACACGCACTTCTACGGGTCGTTCAGCGTGATCGCCACGTCGCACAACTGGTACCGCAACGAGGTTCGCATCGTCCGCAACGGCATCGGTGCGCGGAGCATCGGTGACGCGCAGAGCTTCATGGTGGCGGACCACAAGCCGCGCGTGGTGCGCAGCGGTGCCACGATCCTGCACTACGGCTGGGCCAAGCGTCCCGAGCGCATGGGGCGCAAGATGGCGCGCTTCCACTACTGGTACTACGGCGCCACCGAGGAGAAAACCGAGGATCCCACCTTCACGTTCCGCCAGATGTACGGCCTGCGCCCGTTCACCGGCTCACACCCGGCGCTCATGCGGCCGCTGGTGGACGCGCAGGACTGGGAGTTCACGCCGGTATTCAAGCCATCGGACTGGAACGCGAAGGACTGGAAGATGGTGCTGAGCCGCGCGGCCGAGCGACTCACCGGGCGCCGGTGGGGTGAGCGGAAGAAGTACCGTCTGCTCTGAATCCGCCCCTGGCCGGCGCTGTGCCCCCTCGGTGACGCGGGTCAGCGCCGCCGGCCGTTCTGGGGACGCTGCGGCACGGCGTCCTTCAGGTCGTCGGTCTGGTCCTCGAGCACCTTGTTCGCCTTCTCACGTTGCGACTCGTCGACGAGTGCCAGGCACAGTGCGATCTGCTCCGGCCGCCGCAGCATGAGCTGCTCGGCGACAGCCATCATGGCGCGCATCTGGTCGCCCAGGTGCATCATCTCTTCCTGGCTCGGCGGCTCACCGCCGCCACCCTGGTTCGGATTCTCGAGGCTGCGCGGCGGGTGGTAGTCGCGACGGACTGAGTCGTACCGCACCAGCAGGTCGGCATTGCGCTCGTAGAGCGTGGCGCGGAGCGTGGTGAGCTGTGCCACCTGCTCCTCGGTCAGCTTCAGCTTGCGTGCGTCCTGCAGCAGGGCATCGGCCGCGTTGAAGCGCTCGAGTTCCTTGGCGGTGGCGAACTTCGGCAAGCCGCGACGACCGGTGTTCTCGCTGATCGGTCCGCGCATGCCGCGCATCCCACCCATGCCCCCCATGCCCTGGGCGGCCAGCGTGGGCGGGAGCAGCGACAGCAGCAGCAGGACGTTGACGACTCGCATGGGCCCTCTTCCCGGCGGGGGGAACGTGGTGACAGGTCAGGGACAAGATACCCCGCTGCCACCCCGTCGCCTCAGCGGTGGCCTGGGGGCAGCCCGCCGGCGGGGTGCCCGGTGCCGACCGTCTCGGCGCCACTGCCATCAGGGGCGGTCGCGATCACCGCCGGAGGTCCATGTGCGCGCCCCCGCACCATCAGCCCCCGCAGCTCGTCGTCGTACCCGTAGATGTCGTCGTGGAAGGCCACGCTGCCATCGGCGCGCGCCTCGGCGGTGACGTAGAGCAGGTAGACGGGCACCGGGGCGGCCAGGTCGACGCGCGTCGGCGTCCGGCCCGCCATGGCGCGGCGCACGGCGGTGGAGTCCCAGCCCGCCACGCCGCGGAGGACGAGCCGCGCGAGTGCTTCCGGATCGGCGAGGCGGATGCAGCCGTGGCTGAGGTCACGGCGGATCCGTGCGAAGCCGGATTGCACAGGCGTGTCGTGCAGGTAGACGTCGAAGCGGTTCGGGAAGAGGAACTTCACGCGACCGAGCGAGTTGGTGCCGCCGGGGAGCTGACGGATGGACGCCCGGCCGGCGGAAACGGCCTGGACCGATGCACGGGTCATCGGCAGTAACCGGCCGCGCGCGCCGAGGATCTGGTAGTGGTTCAGCGTCAGCAGGTACGGATCGCGCATGCCGACCGGCACGAGCTCCTCGTTCGCGATGCTCGACGGCACGTTCCAATAGGGTGCGAACTCGATGAATCTGACGGAATCGGCGAGCACAGGCGTGCGGTGGCGCAGCGCGTCACCGACCACCACATCCATCACCAGCGCGTCGCTGGCGTCCTCGCTGGTGCGCCACGCCTCGAGGCGGTACGCGGGGATGTTGATGAAGATCGGCGGCGCGGCGAACCGGCGCGGCAGCCAGCGCCAGCGCTCCATGGCGAGGACGATGCGCGAGGCCTGCGCCTGTGACGCGGCATCGAGGCTCGCGCGATCGCGGTAGCCGGCAAGGGCCTGCTTGAGCAGGTGATAGGCCGCGTGCGGCGGTTCCTGCGCGTCGAGGAGCGTCTCCGGGGCGGTGGACCCGGCGATCGCGAGGAGGACGGCAGCGAGGTCGGTGGAATCCGGGGCGAGCGACAGCGTGAGGTGAGCGTCACTCGCCGCCACGCGCCCGGTGCGCAGCTCATGGAGCAGGCGCAGTGTCGCCGCGCTGAGCAGCGCGTCGAAGGCGGCGCGCTCTTCCGCGGTGGTCAGCCCGCTGGCGACGAGAGTCGCCAGCGACGCGCTGTCGTAGTGCTCCGGATCGAGGCCGCGTGCGGCGACACCGGAAATCGCGTGCAGCATCGCACGCGCCTCGTCGGTGATCGCGTCCTGGCGGAGCCAGATCGGCGCATGCCCGCGCCGGTCGTATGCGCGAGACAGCGAGGTGGCGAGATCCACGCCACCAGCCGCCGCGTCTCGCGTGCCCGATCGTGTGGCCTCCAGTGTGGCCAGCGGGACCGTGGAGCGATCACGCAGCATCCCCGCACGAACAGCCACGGCGGACTGCGCGGCGAGCGGGACCGCAGGCGTGGCGGCAAGGAGCACCACCGTGACCAGCATTCGTGCTGCAGCGCGCATCGAGACACCACCTGTCGAATCGGGCTGCACCCGGACAGGATGCTGACCCTCGACTGAGAATGGTCCATATGACGCGCGCGCGATATTGACCGTTGGTATGAATGCCGGTTGCATCGGCGGGGAGATCGGTGCCGGCGCGATGGTGTCCGTCGAGGCACGGGCACGAGGGTCTGGCGGACGCGTCGTCGCGGTGCGAGCGTGCAGGCGGCCCTGTTATGTCAGCGGTGTGCGCATCCGTGCGGGTGCGTGCGTGCCGTCCCTGTCCACGCCCTGGAGAACGACCGTGCCGACACCGGAAGAACTGCTCGACCAGCTGCACCTCGACCTCGTCGCGGCGGGCCACGATGAGGAGGGGACGGGGGTCGGCCGGCGCGAGTTCCTGTTCTACTCGCTGGTGACGGCTGCGGCGTCGACCTTCGGGGCGAGCGCGGTGCAAGCGCAGCGCGCCCTGGCCGCCGGCGGCGTCGCGCGGCTGGGTGCGATGGCACCGCTCAGTCTGCAGCAGGCGGCCGTGGCGCTGGGCAACGGCGAGGCGCCGGCGCTGCAGTTCCAGCCGTACCATGGGGGCACGGGGGCGCTGCTGGAGAAGCTGGTGCGGGAGCGTGGTCGCGCCGCCTTCGAGCGTGCGCTGTTCACGGTGCCACGGTTCACCGGCGCGGTGCCCACCGCTCCCGATGACATCTGCTTCCTCCCGGCGCATCGCCTCGCGGCGCTGATCCGTGAGCGGCGGATCACGTCGGTGGCACTCACCGACCACTACCTCGCGCGGCTGCAGCGGCTGAACCCGACGCTGCGCTGCGCTGTGACGATCATGGAGGAGTCGGCACGGCGTGAGGCGGCGCAGGCCGATGCCGAGCTGCGTGCCGGCCGGTATCGCGGTCCGCTGCACGGCTTGCCGTACGGGGTGAAGGACCTCTTCAGCACGCGGGGCGCGCCGACCACGTGGGGGGCGGCGGATTTCCGCGACCGGATCATCGACGAGGATGCCGAGGTGGTGATCCGGCTGCGCAATGCCGGCGCGGTGCTGATCGCGAAGCTGTCGACGGGGCTGTTCGCGCAGAACGACCAGTGGTTCGGCGGGCGCACGAACAATCCGTGGAACCTGGCGCAGGGGTCGAGCGGCTCGTCGGCGGGTCCGGCGTCGGCGACGGCGGCGGGCTGCGTCGCCTTCAGCATCGGCACCGAGACGCAGGGGTCCATCGTCTCGCCGGCCATCCGCTGCGGTGTGAGTGCGCTGCGTCCCACCTTCGGCCGGGTGAGCCGGCAGGGAGGGATGGTGCTGGCGTGGTCGCAGGACCGTGTCGGGCCGATCTGCCGCACGGTGGAGGACTGCGCGATGGTCTTCAACTCCATCCACGGCTCGGATGAGAAGGATCCGTCGACGATCACCACGCCGTTCCAGTTCAGCCGCAGCATCGCGCTCGCCTCGCTGCGGATCGGGGTCGACCCGAATGCGCCGGTGGAGTTCGTGGAGCGGCTGAAGTCGCTGGGGATGGTGCCGCGGCCGATCGGTGCGCGGCCGACGGTGGCGGGCCTGGCCGGCGGGGGTCTGAACGTGGAGTACGCGGCGGCGTTCGATGCGTACGTGCAGCGCAAGGCGGCGGAGATCGGCCTCGATCTCACCGCGCTGCCGGAGCCGCCGCGGCCCGGCACGGCGCCGGTCGCAGCGCCGCCCGTTGCGCCAACAGGGGCACCGGCGAACCCGATGGCGCCGGCCGACTGGAACCCGCGGTTCGTGAACGGGCGCACGGTCCGCGGCTTCGAGTTCCTGCAGAACCAGCGGCGGCGATACATGCTCGTGAGTGCGTGGGGCGCATTCATGAAGGACCTCGACATGTTCATCGCGGCGCCGGCCGCCGACGTGGCGGCGAATGCGCAGACGGGCCACCCGTGCGTGGTGGTGCCGTACCGCATCGGCGTGCCGGTGCAGGGGAACGCCGGGGCACGGCCGGCGGGCGCCGCGGCGCCGGCGCCGCTGGCACTCGCGCCACAGCCGATCTGCGCCGTGATCGTGGGTGCGCTCTACGACGACGACAAGATCCTCTCGGTGGCGCACCAGTTCCAGTCGCACACGGACGTCCACACGAAGCGGCCGGCACTCTGACGCCTGCAGCAACAGGGACACAACGACGGGGACTCATCGACGGGGACACAACGACGGGGACATGACGACGGGGACATGACGACGGGGACATGACGACGGGGACACCGTATTCGGTGTCCCCGTCGTTGTGTCGTGCACCCAAACAAATCGGGGACACTGAAAACAGTGTCCCCGATGCTGAGACAGCGCCCCCGTTCCGTCACATGGTGACCTTCTTCACCTCGCTCTTCGCCTTCGGGTCCAGCAGCGGGCGACGGGCGCGGAGGTGCTCCTCCATGCGCAGGCGCGGCACGCCCTCCAGCATCCAGTCGGGTGCCGGCTTGCCCTGCAGGAAGTGGTCGAACCACTCCTGCATGCGCACGGCGTAGTCCTTCTGGTTGATGGGACGCGCCAGGCCGTGGTTCTCGCCCACGTACTCCAGCAGCACCACGTCCTTCCCGAGCTCGCGCAGCGTGTTGTAGTAGGTGATGCCCTGGTTGAAGTCCACCGCGCCATCCCGGTCGTTGTGCAGGATCATGAACGGGATGCTCAGGTTGTTCGCGAAGCGGTTCGGTGAGTTGCGCAGGTAGGCGTCGGGGTCCTTCGCGTAGCTGGAGCGGAAGCGCCCCTGGCTCGAAATGAAGATCCCCTGGTTGGTGCTGCCGGAGTTCCAGTACACGGAGCTGAACATCGAGACCATGTCGGTCAGCGGCGCGCCGGCGATGGCGGTCTTGAAGAGGGTGGTCTGGGTGGCGATGAAGCTGGTCTGGTACCCGCCCCAGCTGTGCCCCTGCAGCGCGACGCTCGCGCTGTCCACGATGCCGGTGGCGATGGCGGCCTTCACGGCCGGCACCACGCACCAGACGGCGGACCGGCCGGGATCGTCCAGCTTGTAGGTGATGTCGGGCATGAAGTACGCGTAGCCACGCGAGGTGTACACGCTGGGGTTGGCATAGCGCGTGGCGTTGGGCTGCGCGTAGGCATGGAAGCCCTGCGACAGCCTCTCGTAGATGTAGGTGAGCGTGGGATAGCGCTTGCCCTCCTCGTATCCCGCCGGGAGGAAGAGGGCGCCCTGCAGGTTGTCGCCATCGTTGTCGCACTTGTAGCTCACGAGCCGGGCGCCCGCGCTCCACGCCACCTCCGCCTGCTGCGGGTTGGCATCGGTGAGGCGGCGCTCGTTGCGCAGCCCGCCGTCCGCGGCGTAGAAGTCGGGGAAGCGCACGAAGCTCTGGCGCGTGTAGACCCAGGTGTCGGCGTCACGCGCCCGGCGGTAGTCCACCTTCGCATCCTCGCGCGACATCACCCGCACGCCGCCGCGCACGGCATCGACGGCCACCAGCCCCTCCTGCTTGGTGCGTTCACCATACGTCTCGAGGAAGAGCGGGATCGCCAGGTCGATGCCACGCTCGCGCGGCATCACGGCCGCGCGGGCCTGATACCGGGTGCCGGTGGCCCGGCCATTGCCCGTGATGTTCACGGGCGCGCCGCCGTTCACCGGCACGCGCCACACGTCCCAGTTGTCGCGCAGGAACACCGACCGCGCATCGCGGGACCAGCCGAGCGGCGGGGCCGCCGGAGGCTTCACGACGTTGTGGTCATCCTCGTCGTCCCAGAGGGCCACGGGGATCGCGGCGGTCACCACCCGCGAGGTGCGCGTGGCGAACTCGTGGACGCTCCACTTGCCGTCGTCGTACCAGACGGCGCGCTGGCCATCCGGTGCGATGAGCTGCGCCAGGTTGCCGCCGGGGTTCTGGATGCCCTTCGCGACGACCGTGCGGGCGCCGGTCACCACATCGATGGCATAGAGGTCGCGCAGCTGACGTCCGTCCACGCTGGCTTGGCGCTCGTACGGCGTGAGGTCCGCGCCCAGCGCCCAGCGATCGCCGTAGCCCACGCCCACCGTGCGCACCGACGCGTCGCTGAGTTGCACGACCTTCGGGGTGGCCACGTGCCACGCCGCGAGGTGGCTGAAGCTGCGGTCCGCGGCTTCCTGCACCTGCTGCTGGCTCTGGAGCCGCGGGTCCTTCCAGTGCCAGAGGATGAGCGACGGGGTTTCCTCGTCCTGCTTCGCCGGCGCCACCTGCCCGCCGGCCCCGGCACCCGGCGCGGGCGCGCTCCCGCCACCTGCCAGCGGCGCCGCGTTCGTGGGGGGCAGGGCGGGGCGCGGTTCGCGGAGCCCGAAGTAGAGCACCGTCTGCTGGTCATTCCACTTCGGCGCTCGATCGGCGCTCACGATCAGCCCCGCCGACATTCCCGCACTGCGGTCCGTGATCGTGACACTGACCGGCGCCCGCGTGCCGAGGTGGGTCCAGCCGAGGATCGTGCTGATGGTGTCGCGTGCGGCCGTGTCGGCCACCGAACGCACCACCGCGAGCGCATCACCGCTGTCGGCCCACGTCAGGCGACGGTACTGCGCCTTCTCGCCGTCCAGCGCACGCACGATGCCGCTGGCGAGTTCGCGCACCTGCACGCCGTTGCCGAGCTGGTCGCGCGCATCGGTGGTCCAGGCCAGGAACTGCCCCGACTCATCGAAGCTGAACTCGCCCACGCCGGCCAGCGTGACCGGCGTGCCACCGGCGAGGTCCACCAGCATCACCACCGAGCCGCCCCCGGCTGGGGGCGTGGCGGTCGGTGTCGCGCCGGCTGGCGCGTCCGGCGGCGCGAGTTGCAGGGCAAGCACGTTCGAGCGGTCGCCCGCGAACCGGAAGCTCCGCACGCGCTCGAACTCACGCTTCGCGCCGGTGGCCAGCTCGATCACGCCCACCCGCGTGGGCAGCGTGCGGCGGTCGCGGCGCGCCTTCTTGGCACTGTCGGCCCTGGCGTAGATGGTGTACGCCGCCCACCGGTTGTTGCCGGAGATGACGACCGGCGCCGCCCCGCCGCCGAACCCCACCGGTGCCGGCGGTTCCCCGATGGGCACGCGCGTCTCGGTGGCGCCGGCCGCCGTGCCCCGGACCACGAACTCGGCATCGCCTTCGTTCGGGGCGAGGATGTAGGCCATCCATCGCCCGTCGTTGGAGAGCGCCGGGGACCGGATCCCCTTCCACGAGAGGAGGTCCTCCATCGTCAGCGGCCGCTTGCCGGCCACGCCAGGCGCCTGTGCCGCCGCGCCCGGCGCGGTGGCGAGGCAGGCGAGTGTGGCGGCCAGCGCGAGGATGGTGCGGCGTGGCGCTGGGAAACACCTGGTCATGCGTGGGCTCCGGGGCGGGGGGTCCGGCAAAGCTCGTCCCGGGTGTCGCCGGGGTCAAAGGGCGCGCCCCGGAACGCCGCCCGGTGTGCCATGGAATGGGTTGCCGCGCTGCGGCGGGGTCGTCATGCCCGGAGCACCGCGAGCCGTGCCGGAGCGGGCCAGTCCCAGGCCGGCCGTCGTCCGCGCCGCACCGGCTCTTCCACCGCACGCCCTCCGCAATGCCCCAGTCCCGACGTCGCCCCGCGCTGCCGCTGCCGCTGCTGCCCGCCCGGTTCGTCGGGACGGTGCGCCGGTTCTTCCGCGCCTACGAGGCCGATGAGTCGGACGCGCGGCGCTTCCGCGCCAGGCAGCTCGAGGCGCTGTTGCGCCTCACGCCGCTGGCGATGGCGGTGAACGTGCTCAACGTCGTGGTGATCGACTTCTCGGTGTGGGACACGGCGCCGACGACGATGATCGCGTCCTGGTCGCTGACGATCCTGATCATGGCGTACATGGGCGTGCGCGGCTGGGTGCAGAGCCGTGCCAGGGCGGAACGGGCCACGGCCTCGCGGCGTGCGCTGCGCCACGCGGCGATCCAGGCCGGCCTGCTCGGCGCGGTGTGGGGCCTGCTGCCGGCGCTGCTGTTCCCCGTGATCGACATCGACTCGAAGTTCTATGTCGGGCTGGTGGTCACCGGGATGATCTGCGCCGGCGGCTTCGCGCTCACCAGCGTGCCGGTGGCGGCCACGTCCTACGTGGTGTGCATCGGCGTGGGGTCCGTCATCGCACTCTGGTACTCGGGGCTCGAGTACGCGCACCTGTTCTCGCTGCTGCTCTTCGCGTACTGCGGCATCGTGATCCACAGTGTCTGGACGATGGCGAAGACGATCGGCGCGCGGCTGGTGGCCGAGGCGCACGCCGAGCGGCAGAACGAGGTGATCGGGCTGTTGCTGAAGGACTTCGAGGACCACGCCAGCGACCTGCTCTGGGAACTGGATGCGCGGGGACGCTTCGCGCACGTCTCGGTGCGCCTGGCGCAGGTGCTCGGCGTGACGGCGGAGCGGCTGGCCACGGCACACGCGTGGGCGGTGCTGCGCCGTCGCATGCCCGACGACGACACCGGTGTGACGCAGTGGGCGGCGCTGCGCTCGCACGTGACGGACCGCCGTGCGTTCCGCGACCTGCACGTCTCGATCACGCACGAGGGGCGCCGGACCTGGTGGGCGCTCAGCGCACGGCCGCTCTTCGACGAGCTGGGCCAGGTCACCGGCTGGCGTGGGGTGGCCACCGACATCACCGACAAGCACGATGCCTTCCGCAAGCTGAGCTGGCTCGCGAACAACGACAGCCTCACCGGCCTGGTGAACCGCCACCAGTTCCGCGAGCTGCTCCAGACGCTGCTGCAGGGGCCCGCCCCGGTCGGGCCGCTGGCGGTGGTCTGCTTCGACCTCGACGACTTCAAGCGCATCAACGACAGCCGCGGCCACGCGGCCGGCGACCGGCTGCTGGCCATCTTCGGCCAGCGGCTGCTGGCCGCGGCGCGGCGCAGCGACACGGTGGCGCGACTGGGCGGTGACGAGTTCGCGATGGTGCTGCGTGGTGCGACTGGTGAGGACGAAGTGCGCTCGCTGCTCGACCGCCTGCTCGCCTCGCTCGACGAGCCGTGCGACGTCCTCGGCCAGCCGGAGCAGCTGCGGGTGAGCATCGGCGTGGCACTGGCCCCGGCGGACGGCCACGACGTGGACACGCTGCTGAACCACGCCGACCTGGCGCTGTACGCGGCGAAGGACGCGGGCGGCCATCGCTGGTGCCTCTTCCACGCGGCGCTGGCCGACACCAGCCGGCGTCGCCTGGCACTGTCGCAGGCGCTGCTCGGGGCGATCGAGCGCGACGAGTTCCGGCTCGTCTACCAGCCGCAGATCGACGCCGAGGACCAGCACATCAGCGGCTTCGAGGCGCTGCTGCGCTGGGAGCATGCGGAACACGGGTCGGTGTCCCCGGAGGAGTTCGTGCCGATCGCCGAGGCGACGGGGATGATGCACGAGATCGGCGACTGGGTGCTGCGCACCGCGTGCGCCGAGGCGGCGAACTGGCCGCGCGGGGTGAGCGTCAGCATCAATGTCTCGGCGACGCAGCTCACCGGCGAGGGGTTCGTGGAGCGCGTTGCGGCGGCGGCGGGGGACCTGCAGCCGTCGCGCGTGGAGCTGGAGGTGACCGAGTCGGCGCTGATCGAGGATGCCGACGGCGCGGTGGGCGCGTTGCGCAAGCTGCGCCAGCTCGGCTTCCGCACGGCGCTCGACGACTTCGGCACCGGCTACTCCGCGCTCGGCTACCTGCGGCGCTTTCCGTTCGACACGCTGAAGATCGACCGCAGCTTCGTGCGCGACCTGTCCCGCGATGGTGAGGCGCAGGTGATCGTCGAGACGATCCTGGCGATGGCGCGCGCCCTGCGCATGCGCACGATTGCCGAGGGCGTGGAGCACCCGGTGGAGGCCGAGATGCTCCGGGAGCGCGGCTGCGCGGCATTCCAGGGGTTCCTGGTGAGCCGTCCGCTGCCGGCGGGGGATGTCACAGCGTTCGTGGAAGGATGGCGCCCGGTGCCACTGCGCGTGGTCGAGCCGGATGCACACACCGCCTCGGCGTGAGGGCGGGGCGCGCTCCGCGCCGCGACGTCATCGCCGCGACGTCATTGCCGCCAGCGCATCACGCATGGCCTGCCGCGTCACTGCGAAGGCCGGTCGCTCGGGGTCGAGCATCGTGAAGTGGTTGGTCGAATCGGCCACGACCACCCAGGTGCTGTCCCCGGCCGCCCGCGCCCGCGCCGCGTAGGCGGGCATCGCACCGGCCCCGGAGCCGAGCGCCGGGAGGCGCCAGTCGAGTCCACCGCGCACCATGGCCTGCGGTACACCGAGCGGCAGCCACTCCGACGGAGAGGCCAGTCGCCAGCGTTCCGGGTTGGACGATGGCACGCCGCCCAGCAGCTGCTCCAGAACGGCACCGCCGCAGATGCTCGTGACGCCGGCGTTCGCGGCGGCGAGGTCGCCGGGCCCGTCGAGCGCCACCACCGCGCCGACCGGCAGCGCGTTCCCTGTCGCACGCACGCCGCTCGACGCGGGGAGCCGCGGTTGCGCCGCGAGCCAGAGCGCGAGGTGCGCGCCGGCCGAGTGACCGGTGACCAGCAGTCGCGTGAGGTCGAGCTGCCAGCGCGGCGCCAGGTCGCGCAGCAGCGCTGATTCGGCGGCCACGTCGAGGAAGGTGCCGGGCCACCCACCCCCCGCTTCATCGGCCCGGCGATACGAGATGGTCCAGGTGGCGATGCCGTCCTGCCGCAGCGCCTCGGCCAGCGGCCGCATGTAGCGCCGGTCGGCGAACTCCGTGACCCAGCAGCCGCCGTGGATCACGATCGCCACCGGATGCGGGCCGCGTCCGGCGGGCACGCGCAGCTCGGCGACGAGGTCGCGGCCGTCCACCGTCAGCACCACGGACGTGTCGGGCGCCACGACCTGGCGCGCCTCGAGAATGCCGGCCGTGAGGCGCGGTGCCGGCGCCTGCGCCGGCAGGGAAGGCAGGCCGCACGCCAGGGCGCCGGCAACCAGCGTGATGGCGCGTGCGCGGTGATGCATCGGGAACATGGATGAATGCGGGGTCAGAGTGACAGGAAGACGCGGCACCGGTCCAGCTCCTCGTCCAGCGCCTGCCGGAATCCTGCGTCGCGCGGCGCGCGGCCGCTCACGTAGCCGATGTCGGGCACGAGCTGGCCGTCGCGAACCGCCAGGTTCGCCCAGCCGATCACCGTGTCGCGCCAGGCGAGCGGCAGGGCGTAGTAGCCGCGCACCCGCTTCGGGGCGGGGGTGTAGGCCTCGAAGCGGTAGGCCCAGCCGTTGAACAGCTCGAATCGTCGGCGGTCCCAGACGAACGGATCGAACGGCGCCAGCAGCCGCACCGTGTCGGGTGGCACGACGCGCCGGGTGGCCGGCGACTCACCCTCGGGCCAGTACCACGCCACACCATCCACGTGCATGTGGTGCAGCCGTTTCCGCGCGCGGGCACCGGCATCCTTCCGTGTCTCCGCCCACTGCGGCGCGGCGTACCAGAGCCGCGAGACCAGCGACGTCAGCATCGAGGCGGTGAGTGGCGCGTACTTCGCCACCAGCACGTCCACGAACGCATCCATGGCTGCGGCCGGGTCCGCGGCAGGCGGTGTCTGCTCGCGTGCCGCGTAGAGGCGCGTGCCTCCCTCGCGGCGTGCGACGCGCAGGATGCCGCGGTGATGCATGCCGTCCATGAGCTGCGTGGTCACGTTCGAGGTGCCGCCGAACCAGTTGGTCGCCTTGCCGTGCGCGAAGTGGAGGTCCACCTCGCGTGGGTGCACCACGCCGCGCTCGCGCACGAACTCGAGGATGGCCGCCGCCCGCTTGCGCTCCGACGCCGTGAACGTCCGGCGCTCGGCGCGGGGATGCATCAGCGCGTGCAGGTCGCGGGTGACGAACCCGTAGTTGACGAAGAAGTCCTCCTCGACCGCCAGCCTCGGGTATCGCCGCTCGAGGTCACCGGCGCGGTAGTCCACCACGCGGTGGCGCAGCGTGAGGTCCTGCGCGCGTGCGGGGGCGCGGATGGGATCGGCCTGCACGAAACCCAGCCGCCGCAGCGCGCGCCCGAGCGTCGTGGGCGCGGGGAGCTGGCGGCGCAGGGCGAACTGGCGCAGGCGCGGGATGTCGAGCGTGCCGCGAGGAGTGGCCACGGGATCGGGGAGCTGGACGGGTGCGGGGTGGGTGCGGGTGGTGGCGGGGCGTGGCTGCGCTCAGAAGATCACCGGCATCGTCACACCGAGCTTCGCCGCCTTCGCGGTGAAAGCGGCGAGGTCGCCGGACACCAGTCCGCCGAACCGCTGCTTCAGCCCGTCGAGCTGCGTGCGCAGCATGCCATAGACCGCGACGTGCTGGTCGGTGGGCCGGAAGTCGGCGCTGGACGCGGCCACGTCGCTGCCCACCGATGCCAGCTTCTCGTAGAGCTGGTTCGGGGTGCGGAACGCATCCTCGCGCGCGCCGGTCAGCGCCACGTCGTACAGCTTCGCCTCGATGTCGAGCACCTTCTTCTCGACCTCGTCGATGTCCTTCAGGAACGCCTCGGCATCGGCGATCGAGAGGTTGCGGGCCGGCGACGGGCCGTACTCGCGCAGGTCTCGGAGCCGCTCGCGCACGTTGCTGCGCAGCTGCTCGAAGCCGCGCCGGCTCCACTCCGACTCGTCGATGAGCGCCACCGTCTCGTTCAGCGCCTCGCGGATCCGGAGGGCGAGGGCCACCTGCGCGGTGATGTCGGCGTCGGTCCCCTCGCTGTTCGGGTCACGGCGCACCTCGAGTTGCCGGCGCAGCGTGTCGCCCTTCCAGACCATCGCCACGGTGTAGGTGCCCGGTGCCACCAGCGGCCCGACCTGGCCGCCGACGAGGTCCAGGTCCCACGGCACCAGCGGGCGGGAGTCGGCCACCTTGAGCGTGGTGTTCCCGGGCGGCGCCACGCGCAGCTTCGCCTTGCGCGGACCTTCGTGGCGCAGGTCCCAGAGCGCGCGGTTGAGGCCGCGCTTCGCCGGCGCGCCCCGGAAGCGCCGGATCAGCGCGCCGCTGGCATCGTAGACGCGGAACTGCACCGCGTCCCGCGCGGTGGAGTCCGTCGGCAGTGCCGCGACGGTGTAGTTGATCGTCGCGGCCAGCGGCGGGTCCTCGCCGTTCACGAGCGAGTTGGGTGACCCGGTCGGCGTGGAGATGCGGCGGAAGCGGTAGGCCGCGCGCAGCGGGAGCAGGACGGCCGGCTTGGTGGCGATCGAGTCGGCCAGGGTGCGCAGGTACGAGATGTCGTCGGCGATCCAGAAGCCGCGGCCGTACGTGCTCACCACCAGGTCGTGGAAGTGGCCCTGCACCTGCAGCCAGCTCACCGGGGCGTGGGGCAGGGCACCGTTGATCTCGATCCAGTTGGCACCGTCGTTGAGCGAGACGTACAGCGCGTTCTCGGTGCCGGCGTAGAGCATGCCCTTCCGCACCGGGTCCTCGCGCACGACGTGCACGTAGGCGAAGACGCTGCGCGGGATGTCGCTGCTGATGCGCACCCAGGTCCGGCCGTAGTCGGTGGTGCGGTAGATGTACGGGTCGCGGTCGTTGATCAGGTGCGCGTCCACCGCCATGTATGCGGTGCCGGCGTCGTACTTGCTCGGCTCGATGGCCGAGATGGTGCTCCACTTCGGCAGCCCGGGGACGTTGGCGGTGAGGTTGGTCCAGGTGGTGCCGCCGTCGCGCGTGATGTGCACCAGGCCGTCCATCGTCCCCGCCCAGATCACTCCTTTTTGCAGTGGTGACTCGGCGATCGCGAACAGCACCGTCACGTTCTCGACGAACAGGTTGTCGGTGACGAGTCCGCCCGACGAACCCTGCTTCGTGACGTCGTTGGTGGAGAGGTCGGGGGAGATGATCGTCCAGCTCTGGCCGCCGTTGGTGGTGCGGTGCACGAACTGGCTGCCCACGTACACCGTGTTGTGGTCGTGCGGCGACATGTGGATCGGGAACGTCCACTGGAAGCGGTACTTCAGGTCTTTCGGTGGCACGCCGTAGCCCGCCTCCGGCCACGGTTCCACGGCCCGCGCCATCCGCGTCTGCAGGTCGAAGCGCTCGAGGCCGGCATCGTAGCAGCCGCTCCAGACGGTGCGGTTGTCCACGGTGTCGGGGATGGCCCAGCCGCTCTCGCACCCGCCGACGGCACTCCAGACGCCGATGTTCCGCGACCCGCGCGAGTTGCTCGGCCCGCCATACGAGTAGCCGTCCTGCCGGTTGCCGTAGAGGTTGTACGGGATCTTCGTGTCGGTGGCGACGTGGTACATCTGCGCGTTCGGCAGCGCGATGCGGTTGAACGACCTGCCGCCGTCGATCGTGATGCCGACGCCGCCGTCGTCACCCACCACGAACCGGTCGGCATCGGACGGGTCCCACCAGATGTCGTGCAGGTCTCCGCCGGCGCGCGGGGCGTTCGGCATCTTGGTCACGCCGCCGTCGCTGCTGCCCACGAAGCGCACGCCGACGATGTAGAGCCGGTCCGCCTCGGTGGGGCTGATGCCGAAGCGGGTGTAGTACTGCGGCCGTTCGAGGATGTCGTGGTCGCGGTTGACGACACGCCAGGACCGGCCGCCGTCATCGGAGCGGTAGAGTGCCGGCTCCTTCATCTCGATCAGGGCATAGAGCCGGTTGCGGTCGCTGCGTGCCACGCCGACGGCGATCTTGCCCATCGTGCCGGCCTTCGGCAGTCCCCGGCCCCAGCCGTTGCCGTCGGCCTGGCCGTCCAGCCGGATCCAGGTGTCGCCGCCGTCGCGCGACATGTGGATGCCGCTGCCGTTGCCGCCCGAGTGCTTGTCCCACGGCACGATGTACTGCTGCCATGAGGCCGCGAACAGCACCCGGGGGTTCGACGGGTCCATCGCCACGTCGATCACGCCGGTGCTGTCGTTCACGAACAGCACCTTCTTCCAGCTGCGGCCACCATCCAGCGTGCGCCAGAGCCCGCGTTCCGGCTGCGGTCCGTAGCCGTGGCCCTGCGCCGCCGCGTACACGATGTCGGGGTTGGCGGGATGGATCACCACGCGGCCGATGCGGCCGGTGTGCTCCAGCCCCATCCGCTCCCAGTGCCGGCCGGCGTCGGTGGAGCGGTAGATGCCGTCGCCGACGGAGATGTTGCTGCGCAGGAAGGTCTCGCCGGTGCCGAACCAGACGATATTCGGGTCGCTTGCGGCGACGGCGATCGCACTCACCGACGAAACCCGCAGCGAGTCCGTGACCGGCACCCACCGGATGCCACCGTTGGTGCTCTTGAACAGGCCGCCGCTGGCGGCACCGGCGTAGTAGGTGCGGTACTCACCCGGCACGCCGGCCACCGCGATCACGCGGTTGCCATCGGGCCCGACGAAGCGCCACGACGGCACCTTCACGAACGCGGTGTCGAGGCCGGTGCCGCGCGGGGGCACCGGTGCCGGCACGGTGCGCTGGGCCACGAGGAGACTGGGCACGAGACAGGTGAGGCACAGCGCGGTACGGAAGTGCATGGCTCTGGGGCGGAAGAGAGTGGCGCCTGGCGACGGGTGGGAATGTCGCCCCTGCCTCATCCGTGCGCGAGGCACCCTGACACATCACCCGCGCCGGCAGGGTGGAGGGTTGGCCCCGAACTTGCCGCCCGGTTCAGGGGCATGACACCGCTCACGGTCCCGCTCCTCACGCAGCTCGGCTGGCTCTTCACACTCGCCATCCCGGTGGCCTGCGTGGCCTGGACCGTCACGCACGAGGAGGTGTTCCGCGAACCGCGTGAGTTCTGCGACGCACGCAGCAAGTCCGCGCAGTCACTCGTGCAGCGGAAGTTCTTCTACCTGTTCACCTGCGAATACTGCTTCAGCCATTACGTTGCGCTCGCGGCACTCTGGCTCACGCAGTTCCGCCTGCTGGTGGACGGCTGGCGCGGCTACCTGCTGGCGTGGTTCGCGCTCGTCTGGGTCGCCAACCAGTACATCGGCATCCACGGACGGCTGCGTGTGTCCATCAAGGCTGAGCGCACGGAGATCGCGGTGATGGAGGAACAGCTCCGCGAGACCGGCGAGGGGTGACCCGGCCGCGCCACCGACGCGTCGCGCGGCCCACTCAGTAGATGCTGCCGGTGGACGAGGTGAGCACGCCCTTGACGGCCGTGACGGTGTAGGGTGTGGCGTCATGGGTGGACCAGCCTGCGAGGTCGAAGCGGCCCCCCACCGGCACGTGCCACACGGTGACGGGTGCGAAGCTCAGCGGCGTGGACGGCGCGCAGATGCGTGTCGCGGTGGCGCTGCTCTGCATGAACCACGCCCCGCCGCTGCCGGCGGAGCCGAACACCACGCCGTCGCCACTGGCCGCAACGCCCACCGACGAGCCCTCGTCCACCGCGATGCCGCGCGGGGCGGTGGCGAGGCCGTCCTGCTGGAGGCGTGCGAGGAACGCCACGCTGCGCCCGAATCGGTCGCGCGGGGCGAAGTGGGTGTCGGTGATCGTGTTGCGCAGCAGCGGCACGCTGAACAGCGACCGGCTGAACGTCATGCTGCTGTCGTAGGGGTTCTGCAGCACCGTCGCACTGACCGAGGAGACGTTGAGCGCCGAGTAGACGTACTCGCTCATCGCGGCGAGGCCGGCGCTGGTGCCGCCGATGGGGAAGCCGGCCGCGACGCGTGCATTGACGCCGGCCTGCAGCCCCGTGCCGCTCCACCGCTGCACGTACGTGGACTGGTCACCACCTGCCAGGAACACCACCTCGGCCTTCGCAATGGCATCCCGCACGTATGCGCTGTTGGCGCCGTCGGGCGACCGGATCACGATCGACGTCACCGAGTTCGCGCCCAGCGACATGAGGTACTTGTTGTAGCCGTTGCTCCCGCTCGTGCGCAGGACCACCACGTCACCGTACCGCTTCGGCGCCCGCGCACCGCCCTGGGCCAGCAGCCAGGTCATCGCCGCGTCGCTGTCGGTGCCACCGCCGGCGAGGAGCGCGCCGCCGGCCGGCACGGTCACGGCGTCCACGGCGCTCCCCGAGAAGTAGGCGGTGTACCCCGCGTCCACCGCGCCGGCGCCGGAGGGGGCCGGTGTGGTGACCGGCGTGGCGGTGCGGGTGGTGCAGGCAGCCGTCGCGGTGCAGAGCACCGCAGCGGCGATGAGGCGACGGATCATGACGGACACCGGTGACGCGGGTGGCATGCCGGCACGCGAGCCGTGCGGCGCTGCGTCAGCATAGACGAGCCGGCCGCGCGGCGCGAGCGCCGGCCCCGCGACGCCGACTCACCGGCGCGACGGATCGGCCTCCGAGCCGAGGAAGGCGGCGAGACGCGCGTCGGCGTCCTGCACGCGGGGATGCGCCGGGTCGAGCGTGCGTCGCAGCCCCTCCGCGCCGGCGCGCAGCAGCGCCCCCGCCTCGGCGTGGAGCG
Organism: Gemmatimonadaceae bacterium; assembly: GCA_020851035.1. NCBI lineage: Bacteria > Pseudomonadati > Gemmatimonadota > Gemmatimonadia > Gemmatimonadales > Gemmatimonadaceae > Gemmatimonadaceae bacterium. The sequence continues at coordinate 311,515 of JADZDM010000025.1, forward strand.
CACGCGGACCGTGGCCGAGCGCCGCACCCGTCAGGCTTTCCGCCAGGTGGGTCGCGTAGTGCCGCGCACCGAGGACGCGCCGGCTGATGGCCAGCCCCTCGCGCGCGTCCGCGATCCCGCCGGCGGTGTCGCCGCGCCGCGCCCGGCAGTAGCCACGATGTGCGAGCGAGTAGCCCACGCTGGGGTCGGAGTCGGGCAGGGATGGGCCGCGGTGCGACAGGATCGACGTGAAGACCGGGATGGCGTCCGTGCACCGGTCGGCGGCAACCAGCACCGTGCCAAGCATCCGTGCCGCCGCGAGGGTGCCGCTCGCCTCGGCGCCGAACGCGCGGGTCGCGATCGCAAGCGACCGCCGGGCCAGTGATTCCGCGACGGCCAGGCGGCCCGTGAACATCATCGCACCGGCGTAGGGCTGCAGCACCTGCCCGGTGGCGAAGTTGTCCGGGCCCAGCACCTTCTCATCGATCGCGAGCGCCACCGCGAAGTCGGCAGCGGCCCGCGTGAAGTTGCCGAGCGTGGCAAGCGCCACGCCGCGCGAGCCGAGGTTGGCGGCGCGGTCCAGCGAATCGGTGCGGGTGGCGAGTCGCATGCCGGGCAGCAGGGAGTCGTACGCCGCCACCGCGCCGCGCAGGTCGCCGGCGTCGAGGCGCAACCCCGCGATGCGGATCAGGGCGCGCGTCGGGTCGGCGGCATCGTAGCCGGGGAGCCTCCGGTACGCACCGGCCAGCCGCACGTACAGCGACTCGGCCTCCGTGACGTTGCCGTCCTGCTGCGCCAGTGAGGCGAGGTCCCAGAGCGCGTCGGTCTGCTGCCGTGATGGCGTCGGGCCATCGTGGGTCCGGTAGTAGCCGTAGGCGGCCTCCAGCAGCGCGCGTGCCCGTGCGTACTGCTGCAGCTCCTGCAGCGTGCTGCCCAGCGAGAGCTGCACCGCAGCCTTGATGTCCGGCTCGCGCGCGAACGCCGTGTCGAGCGCGGGAATGGCGCGGTCCAGGGCCTCGGTCACGGTGAGCGCGCGTCCGCCCTCGCGTGGCCGTGCCTGGCCGAGCACCTCCTGCATGAACGATGACACGCGTGCCGTGCGAGCCTGCTCGCGCTGTGCGCGATCGCGCTCGGCACGGGCAATGCCCGCCTGGCGCACACTCACCACCGTGGCCGCGACCAGCGCCGCCACCGCCAGCGCCGCACCGGCCACGGCGACGCGGTTGCGCCGCACGAACGTCACCGTGCGGTAGCCGAGTGTGTCGGGCTGCGCGCGCACCGCGCGTCCGTCGAGCCAGCGCTGCAGGTCGTCGCCAAGCTCCTGCGCGCTGGCGTAGCGGCGATCCGGCTCCGGTCGCATCGCCATGCGGACGATCGCATCAAGCTCCGCGTCCATCGGTCGGGCGGCCACGTCCGGTGTCGCGTCGAATCCGCCGGTGCGATCAGGACGCAGGCCGGTCAGCAGCTCGTGCAGCACCACGCCCAGCGAGTAGATGTCGGTGGCCGTGGTGACGGCCGTGCCGGCGCGCTGCTCAGGGCTGGCGTAGGCAGCGGTCATCGGAGACACCCCGAACTCCGTCAGTGCATGCTCGGTGTCGTCGGTGAGCTTGGCGATGCCGAAATCGAGCAGCTTGACGGTGCCGTCGGCGGCGACCAGCATGTTCGCGGGCTTGATGTCTCGGTGCACGACGAGCCGCTCGTGCGCATACTGGACTGCGTTGCAGGCCTGCCGGAAGAGCTGCACGCGGGCGCGCTGGTCGAGGCGGTGCGTGTCGCACCACTGGTCGATGCGCGCGCCGTCCACGTACTCGAGCGCGAACCAGGGCCGCCCGTCATCGTCCACGCCACCATCGAGCAGGGCCGCGATGTTGCGATGCTCGAGGCGCGCGAGGATGCGGCGCTCGGCCTCGAACCGGGGCACCAGCGTGCCGTCGGCGGGGCTGCGCGAGACCATCTTCAGCGCGGCGCGCTTGGTGAAGCCGGCGTCGTCGTTGATGGCCTCGTACACCGCGCCCATGCCCCCCTCGCCCAGCAGTCGCACCAGCCGCCAGCGGCCGATGCGGTCGCCGCGGTCGTGCCGGTGCCGCAGGGGCGCGTGGGTCGGCGCTTCCGCACCGTCGGTGAGCACCGGTGCGCGCTCGAAGCGCGATCCGGCGGTGTCGCTGGCGGCCAGCAGGGAGCGCACCTCCGCCTGCACCTCGGCGTCGGCCACGCGGCGCAGCGCCGCCTCGCGCTCCCCGGCGTGGAGTGGCAGGAGATCGGCGAACAGCGCCGTGACCTGCGGCCAGCGTGCGGCATCGATGGGCATCTGCGGGCCGAGGCCGTGGTTCAGTCGCCGCGGCTCAGCTCACGCTGGAGCCAGGCGCGCGCCACGGCCCAGTCGCGATTCGCCGTTGCCGGTGAGATGTCGAGCAGGCCGGCGCTCTCCTCGAGTGTGAAGCCGGCGAAGTACCGCAGCTCGACGAGGCGGGCCTGGCGGGCGTCGAGGAGTGCGAGCCGGTCGAGCGCCTCGTGCACGGCGAGGACCTCGTCGCTGTCGGCATCGGCGGCCACCGGCACGGCGGTGTCGAGCGTGACCTGCTGGTCCCGTGACCGCTTCACGGCGCCGCGGCGTCGTGCGTGATCGACGAGGATGCGCCGCATGGCCTGCGCGGCGATGGCGAAGAAGTGCGAGCGATCACGCCAGTTCGCGGCGCGCTGGTCGGCGAGGCGCAACCACGCCTCGTGCACCAGTGCCGTGGCCCCCAGGGTGTGTTCACCGCGTTCCCGGCGGAGCTGCGCCGCGGCGAGCCGCTTCAATTCGTCGTAGATCACCGGCATCAGCTGCGCCATCGCCTGCGACTCGCCATTCGCGACGGCGGCGAGCAACCGGGTCACATCGGTGTCAGTCCGGTCCACAGGGCGAGGGCGGGGCAGTGAGACGGTGCGGCGGCGCGCCTGCACGTTCCGGGGGCGCGAGCGCGGCGTCAAGGGCCGGTGGCGGCGCGCGGTGCGGGGGAAGGCAGGGACGTGGGTGGCCATGCCAGCATACGCGCAGGACCGGTTCCGTGTCGATCACCGGGTGGGGCCAGCCCGGCATCCGCGACGGGCCGGCCTCACTCCGGCCCGCTCGGCAGTCGTTGCTCGAGCTGCGACAGGCGCGCCTCGATCCGGGCCAGTTCGGCGCGCCGCGCCTCGAGCTGCTGCCCGATATCGGCATGCTCCTTCCGCAGCCGGGCGTGATTGCCGAGCAGGACGATGGCAACCCAGACGCCACCGGTGATCCCGCTGGTCAGGACGGCCCAGAGGATGAGTGTGCCCACGCGTCGGAACTCCGCTGGCTCGGGTCGCGCCGCGGCTCGCGCCCGCCGCCGGCGAGGCGCCGTCACGCGCCTCCCCGTCGTACGCGCCTCGCCGTCGCACCGTTTCAGGGCGGGGCGCGCCGCGATCGGAGCCGGATCGTCGGAATGAGCCTCACCGGCCGGATCCGGCGCGTGTGGGGAAGAGCGGTGCCACACCTCTTCTGTCCGCCGCCGGATTCCACCAAGTGAGGCTGCCATGTCCAGACTGTCGTTGCCGATGCTGCCCGTCCTCCTGCTCTCCCTCGTCGCCTGCAGCAAGAAGTCCGGCGGACCCACCGCGCCGGTGGGCAACCAGAAGACGAGCTTCACGACCCTGAATCCGGTGGGCAGCGGCACGAACATCGAGGCCCGGACCTCGCAGATCGTGACCAACGGCGCCCCGCCGGCGCAGCTTTTCGACGATTTCAGCTTCACGGGCGGTTCGACCATCCGGACCGTGGGGTGGCAGGGCATTTACTGCGTGCAGGCGGCCAATGCGGCCGCACCTGCCCCGACGGCATCAGCCTTCACGGTGGCGTTCTACCCCGATGCGAGCGGTCGCCCGAACATCGCCGCCCCGATCCAGGTGACCACACTGACCCTGGCCCAGGCGAACCAGGTCTTCGATCGCAATGTGTCCAACCTGAGCTGCGGCAGTGCCACGAACGTGACCTATGCGTTCTACAGCTACAGCGCCACGCTCGCGACGCCTTTCGTGGCGGCGGCCGGCGTGAAGTACTGGATGAGCGTGCAGGCCACCACGCCGTCCTACGACGTGTACTGGGGCTGGCGCAACGGCACCACCGACAACAGCCTTTCGGTCCAGCTGTTCACGGGGGCGTTCACGACCTATCCGGCAGACCGCGCTTACTCGCTGACTCCCTGAGCGCCGCTCACGCCCTGCCACACCCCTCCGCGGGCACCCGGCGGCCTCCGCCAGTGCCCGCGCGGTGGCACCCCGCCGGCGCCCGCGTGCCAGCGTGTGACAGCTGTTCCCCTCAGACGTCATTCCGGAGGCCCGGCGCCGCAGCGGCGCGACGGGCATCCACACTCCGGACACCGCGCATGGAACCCACGCAGAAGGCTGCCCTCGCCATCCTCGCCAACATCGAGGCGACCTACAAGCCGGTGCACGACTACGTGGCCGCGGATCCGCAGAAGTTCCGCCACCTGGACCTGCAGTTCTACGAACGCACGGCGCGCCTGCTCTCGGCAAAGGGCTTCCGCCACCTCGCCGACCTCGAGGATCGCACCATCACCAACGCGCCCGGGACGGTGCTGATGCCGGTGCTGATCCGCGCGCTCGTGTCGAAGGACGGCACGATCATGTCCGCCCTCTACCATCCGCGTATCGGCAAGCTGGTGCTGCGCATCCTGCTCTGGGTGATGCGCACGCTGCCGAAGCCCGTGGTGGACATGGAGACGGAGTGCAGCGACGGTACCTTCGTGGTCACCAGCAACGCCGCGAGCGCGGCGGCCATCGACCTGCCGGCCCTGATCTCGGCCCGCTACCTCGCCGCCGGCACGTCGGTGCACGAGGTGCACCAGGAGCACGTCGCGCGGCTCAGGGCGCACCTCGCCGAGCGCCCCGGCGTCACGCCACTGGTCGTGGGGACGCACCAGGAGATGCTGGCCTCACAGCACCGCATGAACGCCATCAAGGCGGCGCATCGCGGTGAGGTCGGCGGCATCACGCGCGAGGAGCTGGACCGCCTCGCGAAGTTCGGCAAGGGGCTCGTGCCGGCTGTGCACGAGGAGATCCGGAACGAGCAGTTGCGCCGCGCGGGCTGAGTCGGGCCCGCAGCGCGCGCCGGCGTCGATCGTCGAGGGTGTCCGCGTCCGCGTGGGCACCCTCGACGCGCGTCATACGAGAGCGGCCACGCACACGCCCTACGGAATCTTCGGTGCGTCGCCATCCATCTCCACCAGTCCCATCGGATTGCCCGCCGGGTCGGCGAACAGCCCCAGCACCACCACGCCCGGCACCTCGAAGCGCGGCACGTGCACCTTGCCGCCGGCCGCGACGATCGCGTTGAGCGTTGCCGTCACGTCGTCGACGCCGATGTAGAGGCGCTTCTCCGCCGGGTCGGCACGGAACGCGCCCGACAGCGTGGCGGCGGCCGGCACCGCGATGCGTCCGCCGGCGTCGGCGGTCCACTCGAAGAGCGACGCGTAGAACTCCCGGAGTCCGGTGTCGGCTGGTCCGGCGATGTCGAAGAACACGATGGGGCGTGCCATGGTCTGCTCCGTGTGCGGGTGGGGCCAGCGGGGGTGGCGGGAAACGATATCAGTGGTGCCGGCCGCGCGCGCGGGGCACCTGGGCACCCTGGCGAGGGACGGTGGGGGACGGCCGTCGCGCGGCGTGTGGCGATGCGCCAACTTGACGCCGGTTGCCAGCCATCGCCGCCCTCACGCCGACCGCCCCGCCAATGCCCGTTCCCCCCCGCCGCGTCCGCCGCTTCCGCCTCTTCCGCCTCGTCTGCCTCGCCGCAGCGCTCAGCCCCGCCCACCTGCACGCACAGCAGCCCGCGGTGCTGCCCTCGCAGGAGGACCTGCGGATCCACGCCATCGTGGCCGCCACGTCGGCCGCCCGCATCGAACGCGACGTCCGCACCCTCGTCGGCTTCGGCACGCGCAACACCCTCTCCGACACCGTCTCGGCCACCCGCGGCATCGGCGCCGCTCGCCGCTGGATCTTCGCGCAGTTCCAGGAGATCTCGCGGCAGTGCGGCAACTGCCTCGAGGTCCGCTACATGTCGGACATCCAGAAGGGCACGCCGACGGGACGCATCCGCACCGACGTCAACATCGTGAACGTGGTCGCGATCCTGCGCGGGCGGACGGAACCGAATCGCTTCGTGCTGCTCAGCGGCGACATCGACAGCCGAGTCAGTGACGTGATGAACGCCACCTCGGATTCTCCGGGCGCCAACGACAACGCCAGCGGCATGGCCGCCGTGCTGGAGGCGGCGCGTGTGCTCTCCGCGCACCGGCCGAATGCCTCGGTGGTCTTCGCCGGGCTCTCGGCCGAGGAACAGGGGCTGTTCGGCGGCGAGATCGTGGCACGCATCGCGAAGCAGGAAGGGTGGCGCATCGATGCGGTCATCAACAACGACATGGTCGGCAACATCAGCGGGATCGACGGCGTGACGGAGAACACGAAGGCACGCGTCTTCGCGCCCGGGATGCCGGCCAGCACCACGCCGGCGGAACTGCGCCGCATCCTCACCAATGGCGGCGAGCTCGACACCCCGTCGCGCCAGCTGGCGCGCTACATCGACGCCGTCGCCGACCGCTACTTCCCGAACCTCGATGTCGAGATCATCTACCGCCTGGACCGCTACGGCCGCGGCGGGCACCACACGCCGTTCTTCAACGAAGGCGCGCCCGCCGTGCGCCTGATGGAGTCACACGAGGACTACACGCGCCAGCACCAGGACCTGCGCACCGAGAACGGCATCCGGTACGGTGACGTGATCGAGGGGGTGAACTTCGGCTACGCCGCGAAGATCACGGCGCTGGACGCCGCCACGCTGATCTCGCTCGCGTGGGCGCCGGCGGTGCCCGACTCCGTCCGCATCACCGGCGCCGTGCAGCCGTCCGCCACGCTCGCGTGGGTGGCCTCGCCGTCACCCGAGGTGCTCGGCTACCGGATCTACTGGCGGAAGCCGAGTGAGGTGAACTGGACGCGCTCCCGCTTCGTGGGGAACGTCACGAGGCACACACTCGAGAACGTGATCATCGACAACTACTTCTTCGGGGTGGCCGCCGTCGGCCGCAACGGTCAGGAGAGCCTGGTCGCGTTCCCACGCTAGTGGCGTGTAATCGAAGTTCGGATAGCACGAAGCCGGATGGGGCGCCTGGATGGCCAGGCGAACACCGCAGCAATACCCGCGGTATTGCGAGGATTCTCAACGCCGCCAGCCGGGATGCCCCGACCGGCGACTGCTTCCGGAACTTCGATTACACGCCACTAGAACGCGACGCTCAGCCCACCCGTCTGCTCGACCAGCACGTTCTGCCCGCCGGTCCGTCGCTGGTCGAAGCGGAACCGCGCCTCGCCGCGCAGCGAGACGCGGTCGCCGAGCACCAGGCGCAGGCCGGCCGGGAATGCGGTGGTCGTGCGCACGTAGTCGGCGGCCCCCTCCTCGCGACGAAACGCGACGCCGGTGGCGATACCCACGTAGGGACGCACGACCTGCATCGGCCACTCGGCCCGCAGCCCGACCGTGGCGGTGCCGAGCTGCAGTGACCGCGCGGCCGCCGACACCAGCCCGCCGGCCTGCGCCTCGGTGTTGCCGATCGCGTACGACACGCCCAGCTCCGAGCGCAGCCAGCGTCGCACGCGCCAGTCGGTGCGCAGCGCGGCCATCGGCAGCTGCAGGTCGTCGTCGTCACTGCGCAGCGCACCCACGGACATCGAGATCTCGCGGTCCGGCCGACGGTCGTACCGTTCGAGGCTGATGCGGAGGCTGCGCGCCGGTCGTTCCTCGCGGCGGTCATCGCGGCGCTGGGCGCCGGCCAGCGTGGGCAGGATCGACAGCGCGGCCATCGTGGCGAGCGCGAGCGTCGGACGAGGCAACTTCATGGAGACTCCTGGTCTGGAAGGTCATGCGCGGACCTTCTTCTGACCCCGCACCCACGACGAAGGTTTACGGCACCACGGTTCCGGCCGGCGCGCGGCGCGGTGGCACGCCATGACCGCACGACGCCCGCACCGACAGCGCATCACCGACGGGACGTTCCCCCGCCGCGTCCGACGGTCGGCTCACCACGCGCGCGCGCGGCGATGCCGGGTCGTCGCGCACCACCAGCACCGAGGAACCACCGCCGTCGAGGTTGATCGCATCCACGGCACCGAGCGAGCGCAGCACGTCGGCGGTCTCGCGTGTGGTGGTGCCGATGCTGTAGCCGGGCTGCCGCCCATCGATCACCACCAGGAAGAGCCGACCCTTGTCGCGCGTGTAGCCGGCCGCCGTGCGCGGATTGCGCCCGCGGAAGCCCTCGGCGCCGTCGGTGTCGAGGGTGGGCGACCACAGGCTGTCGCGCAGCAGCAGCGGGAAGCCGCCGACCGCCTGCCAGGGACGCACGGGTGACCAGGTGGTCTGCAGAGTGACCGTGTCGCCATCGGCAAGGCCCGTCGTCCCGCGCCCGGTCAGCATGAGCGTGTCCCCCAGCGCGATGCCGGGATGTGCCGCGGGGAGTGGCCACACGAGGTAACGCGCGTTGGTGCCGCGACCGGTGCCGAGCGGCACCAACACGCGCGCCGTCGGACGGATGACGCTGTCCAGCGCCTGTGCCCACGCTGCATCCACGATGCCCACGGCCTGCGCCCGCGGCCGGTTCCACGTCGTTGCCACGACCGAGTCGCGAGTGCTCCGCACGGTGGTCGCGACCGCCATCGGCCCGATGAACGGCAGGTTGCGCGCGTCGAACGCGAGCACCGGGCGTTCTATCGGACCGGTGATGATGCGCCAGTCCTCGACCAGTGCGCCGACCGGTACGCCGGGTGGTGCGAAGAGGAAGAAGTCGGCGTTGACGGCGGCGGCGACAGACCGGTCGTGCATCAGCGCAGACTCGAGCATGGCGCTGGTCGTCCTGCGACCGATGGCCGTGCTGCCGCCCTTGAGCGCCTGCAGCGTGACGCAGCCGGTCAGGTCCACATCCAGCACGTCGATGCGCAGCGGACCGGCGTTGCGCACCAGGTGGTGCAGCACCAGCCCCTCCTGCAGCCGCATGGACGAGACCGAGTCGGCGACGCCGCGGGGGAGCGTCGCGATCGGCGCGGTGGCCGGGGCCACCACCACCGGCCGCGCGCCGACGCACCCCGTGAGTGCGCCCGCCAGCAGCAGCGCCGCGACGCGGAATGACACGTCAGTCCGTGCGGTCCACATCCACCTGGCCGGTGATCTTCTTCGACATCAGCGACCAGCTCATGCCCACCGCGAGCATCAGCGCGGTGCAGATCTCGACCACGTAGGTCACGCTGCGTGCGGAATTGGCGCTGACGATGCCGAAATCCATCAGCATCCAGACCAGGCCCCCGGAGATGGCCAGGACGAGCAGCGCGCCGCCGATGCCGAGCGAGCGCCGCGTGGCGCTCAGGAACACCACCCAGGCGGCGGCCAGCGCGAGGCCGGCGAGGAACTTCACCGACAGCGGGCCCGACGAACTGCGCCCGTCGATGAGTGGCGCGAGCGCCCAGTGGTAGAACGACTTCCCTTCGGGATTGTACGTCAGGAAGACGAGGGCAAGCGCGGCGACGATGCGTCCGCCGATGCCGCCCAGGCTGAATCCGGATCCGTTGGCCATGACTGTGCTGAATGGGGTGGGGCAGGTCAGGCCGTTCCGGGTTTGGCACGTGTTGCCACCAGCCGGCCTGATCCGCGGCGGCCGGAATATCGCCAGCCGACGCCCCACACGCCACGGCGCGCGGGCCGCGGCACGCCTAGGCGTCGGCGGGGCGCTGGTACAGGTCCGTCGGATCGGCGGCCGCCAGCTCCACCAGGTAGGCGGCGAACTCCCGCGTCAGGCGCTCGAGGTACGCCGCGCCCTTCGACGCGGTGCTGTGCTGCGGATCGCCGACGCCGGTGTCGGCTGTGGCCTGGCGCCAGTCTCGCTGCGCCCATGCCCACTTCTCACGGATCGCGCGCAGCCGGGACGGATACGTGCGACCGTCTCCCCACTCCGCACGCGGCAGCACGAGGTCCGGGTGGAGGTGGAGCATCATGCTCGTTTCCCGCTCGTCGGCGTGGTCACCGACGATGTCGAACGTGCCGGCACCACCGTCGATGTGCCACCAGGACACGGTGCTCAGGAACACGGTGGGATGTGCCAGCTGCAGCTCGCGCAGCATCTGCCGGAACTCGTTGCCGCCATGGCCGTTCAGCAGCACGAACTTCGGCACCCCCGCCCGCGCGAGCGAGGCGATGATGTCGCCGAGGATGATGTGCTGCGTGCTCGGGTTGAGGTTGATGCAGAAGGGGATGTCGTGCTGGCCCGTCTGCACGCCGAACGGGATCGACGGCAACACGCCCACCTTCGCACCACTGTCCCACGCCAGCCGGCCAGCCTCGGCGACGATGTGCTCGTTCTGGTAGTTGTCGGTGCCGTAAGGCAGGTGGAAGTTGTGCGCCTCGGTGGCGCCCCACGGCAGCACCGCCACCTCGTACCGGCACGCCGCCACCTGCTTCCAGTTCGTCTCGGCGATCATCCAGGGGCGCGGCGTCACGGCACCGCACCCCGCATCCGACGATGGTGCGAGTTGGTCACTTGCTCCACGGCGGGGTGACGTTGTTCGCCCGCGCGTAGGCAATGAGCTGCCCGAGGTGCTCGTGCAGGTGCGTGGTGGCCATGATCCACACCTGCTGGCCGGTGTACTCGGCGCCGAACATCTCCTTCTTCTCCGTCAGCGAGGCGGCGGTCTGGGCCTTCATCGCATCCTTCAGGAAGGTGAACGACGCGGTGAGCTGCGCCACGGCGGAATCGGGCGACAGGGCGCGCTTCTCGAACGCCGTGACGGCGTCGAAATTGCCGGCCACGATGCCCGTGGACGCCGGTGCGGCGGTGCCGACGGAGGCCGGCATGAAGTAGTTGTCGCTCGCGACGTGCATCACGACGTCGTTCACCGAGCGCACGCCGGCGGCCGGCCGGTAGCCGTACGAGGCCGCCGGGATGGCCTTCGCCAGCGACACCATCTTCTTCTCGACCTCACCCACGTCGGTGAGCAGGTCGGCCATCACGGTCGCGCTGGCGGCCGGAGCTGCGGCGGTGGCGGTGGGTGTGGCGCTGGCCGCCGCTGCGGGGTCGCCCGGCTTCGCACAGGCGCCGAGCGCCGCGATGGCGGTGAGGATCGTGAGGCGGGAGAGACGGCGCATGGGTGGACGCTCGCTGCGGAAGGGTGGGGACGGTCGGGATCGGGGCCGCGCGGGCACAGTACGCCGCGGCGCGACCACCGGCAATACGGGAGCGACGGCGTCGGGTTCCAGTACCCGCGCCGCAGGGCCCGTACGGCGCTCCGGTCACCCTCGAGCGGGCGGCACTGACGCCGGCTCAGCGCCGCGGGCGGGGCGCCGGTCGCGGCGCCGGTGCAGGGGGGGCCGACTTGCCCTTGCCGAGCCCGATCGCGAGGCCGGCGCGCACCACCACGTTCTGTCCCGTGCCGGAGGTGCCGCCGAACGTGCCGACGTCGGTGCCGTTCACGGTGAGCTTCGCATCACCGAACCGGATCACGCCGAGGGTCACGCCCAGGTCGAGGTTCACGCGCGGCGAGAGGCGGGTGAGGATGCCGCCGCCGATGTTGCCCTGGAATCCGCTGGCCGTGATCTCGGTGCCGGTGGCGGACGCTGTCTGTGCGGCCACCGAGAGGGATGGCGCCTGGGCCGTGCGGCGCCCGCCGGCAAAAGCGACATCGATGTCTGCTGACTGCTGCAGCCAGGCGATGCGGCCGGAGAGGTAGGGCGCGTACTTCCCGCTGCCGGTGTCGAAGACGCGGCGGGGCTCGAAGAACACGCCCTGCAGCGCAATGCTCTGCCCGTCGAGTGTCTTGAGCCCGTGGGACGAGTACTGGATGCCGGCGCCGTACGACCACAGGCTGGGGGTGAGGCGCGCCTGCAGCTCGCCGCCGTAGCCCGTGGCGAGCCCCTCGTATGCGGAGCCGAATGCCCCGACGGCGATGCCCGAGGCCTGAATCGACCAGCGCTGCGCGGACTGGGCGGCTGCCGGCTGCGCGGCAAGGACGGCGACGGCGAGCAGCGCCGTCGGGAGCGAGCGATGGAACATGGGGTGCGACCTCGAAGCGGGAGGGAACGACCGGGTGTGATGCGCGGCGCAGGGCCTCGCACTTCCCCACGCGCAGGATGGGCGCGCTTCGGCTCATGCGTCGGTCCACCGACGCGGGGCGACGCACACCTCCGGCGGTGATGAGCCGATTCCGCAGGGTCCTGCGCGTGTGGTGTGAGCAGGACACTCCACCTGCTCGCTCCTCCCGCAATCACGCGCCCCTCCGAGGACCATCGCGATGGAAAAACTGCACCTGAAGCACCTGAAGGGCTCCAAGGCCGGTGAGACCGAGACGTTTGCCCTGAGCGCGTACTCCGAGCTGCTCATCGGCCGTGACCCTGCTGCGGCCGTCCGCTTCGATCCCGCGCAGGACGATCTCGTCGGACGCCAGCATGCGCGGATCGCGCGTGACGGGGCGGATGCCACGACCTTCACCCTGTCGGATCTCGACAGCCGCAACGGCACCTTCCTCAACAAGCAGCGCGTGAGCGGCAGCGTCGCCATCCAGCCCGGCGACGTCGTGCAGCTCGGTGCCGGTGGCCCGGAATTCGAGTTCGATGTCGAGCCGCGTCCGGCGCCCACGCTCAAGGCCACCCGCCTCGGCATGGCGGCCAGTCCGTCGGCCGATGCCACGCGCATCGCCGCCGTGCCCGCGATGTCGGTGACCACTGCGCCACTGTCCGCACCGGCGCCCGGCGGCATCGGCAAGGCGACGGTGGAGCGCATGATCACCGACACGCATCAGAAGTCGCGCACGATGAACTACATGCTGGCTGGCGCGCTTGGCCTCGCGGTCTGCGCCGGTGTCGTGTGGGCCGTGAGCCGGCCGAAGCCGGTGGACCAGGCTGCCGTCGTCACCGATGCCGTGAAGGCCGCGCAGCTGGCTGCCGCGCGCGACGACAGCGTGCGCCGCGCCGCTGACGGACGCAACGCGCCTGTCTCTGCCGTCGACATCGGGGCCCGGTTCGGGGCCGCCGTCGTGCAGGTCTACTTCAGCTGGAAGCTCGAGTACGACGGGCAGCCCGTGTTCCACCGCTACATGCAGAACGCCTACAAGACGAAGACCGGCGAAATGGCGCAGATCGTGCCCGGCGGGCCGCAGTTCGTGCCGGCCTACGTGGTGGTGGGTGAGCGCCAGATCGAGCCGGCGCTGACACTGTCGCAGGGGCAGGGACGGCCGATCGGCGTGGCCGGCAGCGGCACGGGCTTCGTCGTCACCACCGATGGCTTCCTGATCACCAACCGGCACGTCGGGGCCAACTGGATGGCACCGTACCACTTCCAGCAGGGTGATGTCGGGGTCGTGCTGAACAACGGCGAGATGATGATGCGCGATGACGGCTCACCTGTCGTCACCGACCCACCGGGTAACTGGATCCCGTCGGAGTCGCGGCAGGCCGGCCCGAAGGGGATCGTCGGTGGGTTCTCGGGACGCCATGAGTACCTGAAGGTCGGCTTCCAGGGCAACGTGAACTACATCGACGCCCAGTCAGTGGCCACCTCCCCGCGCGCCGACGTCGCGATGCTCTCGGTGAAGGTGCCGCGGCCGCTGACGGCGCTGTCGCTCAACGACAACTACGCGTCGGTCCGGCAGGGTGAGGAGGTGACGGTGATGGGTTATCCCGGCGTGTCCGACGTGACCTACGCCGTGGTGAAGTCGAAGGACACGTTCAACCAGGAGTCGCAGTCCAAGGTCGTGCCCGAGGTCACCCTCACCACCGGCACCATCGCCAAGGTGACCAAGTCGAGCGACAACGGCGGCGGCAACACCGACTTCTACACCCCGTCAGGCGACCGCTTCCAGCTCAACATCAACACGACCGGCTCCGGCAACAGCGGCGGCCCGATGTTCGACGCGCAGGGCCGCGTGATCGGCATCTTCTTCGCCGGCCGCCAGGCCGACGTCTCGGTGTCGTTCGCGGTGCCGATCAAGTACGCGCTTGAGCTCATGAACGTCGGGCCCAGCGCGCGCTGACGGACGCCATCCCATGGCCACCGGTTCCCCCGCCCGGGCCACCATCGGCCCGTACCGCATCACCGGCTTCCTCGGCGCCGGTGGCATGGGCATGGTCTGGCGTGCGCAGCACCGGGTGCTCGGTCGCGACGTGGCGATCAAGCGCCTCTCCGATGCCGCCTGCGACGGCGTGCCGCTGGAGCGCTTCCGCAACGAGGCCCGGCTCCACGCCACGCTGAACCACCCGCAGATCGCACAGCTCTACGACTTCATCGAGGACGACGGCTCGCCGTGCATCGTGATGGAGTTCGTCGACGGGCCCACGCTCGAGGACGAACTCCGACGCGGCCCCCTGCCGCTCGATGCCGCGATCACGCTGCTCGCCCGCATCACCGACGCCGTCGGCTACCTGCACCGTCGCGGCGTGCTCCACCGTGACATCAAGCCATCGAACGTGAAGCTCCGCCCCGACCGAACGCCGGTCCTGCTCGACTTCGGCATCGCGCGCGCCGACGGCGATCCGCGGCTGACGCGCACCGGCATGATCATCGGCTCGCCGCATGCCATCGCGCCGGAACAGTTCGAGGGACTGCCGGTCGACGCCCGCGCCGATCTCTGGGCGCTCGGCGTGCTGTTCCACGAGATGGTCACGGGCGAGCCACCGTTCACCGGTGCCACCGTCGCCGCCCTCGCCAGTGCCATCATGCATGGGCCGCGGGTGGTGCCAAGCCAGCGCGTCCCATCACTGCCCGTCGCGGTGGATGCGCTGGTGGCGCGGTGCCTGGAGCGGGACCGCACGCGCCGCTTCCAGTCGGCGGAGGACCTCCGCGCCGCCCTGCGCACACTGCACGGCCAGCCCCGCGCGGCGGGGCCGCTGTCGCGGCGGTTGCCGGGAACGATCACCAGCCGACCCGTCGCGCTCCTGCTCACGATCGCCGTGCCGGTGGTCACCGGCGTCGCCGTGCTGGCGGCGCGCCCGGGTGGCGACGGCGGACCGTCCGCCCCGCTGCCACCGGACAGCGCCCGGCACGGGTCGCTGGTGCTCGCGTCCGACTCGATGCGACGCCCGCCCGGCGCACTGCTCACGCGCATCAGCGTCGTGGAAGGGCGCGCGGAGGTCTTCATCGATGACCGGCGCGTCGGCAGCACCCCGTACGAACACTATGCCCCCGTCGGCACCAGCGTCACGCTCACCCTGCGGCGCGGCGGCTTCCACGACGAGGTGGTCACCTTCATCGTCAGCGACAACCAACGGGAGTACACCCTCGTGCTGCAGCGTGACCCGACCGCGCCCGTTGCGCCCGCCTTCCTCGGCCTCCTCGGCTGGTGGCGCCGCCGCCGGCCGCCACTCGCCGCGCCGCGCAGCGCCGCCGCCACCATCGCCGTCCCGGTCACCGGCGAGCGGACACTCGCACCACCGGCACTCCACTTCACGGCAGCATCCCGGTCCGACGTGGGATGTGTGCGCACGGGGAACGAGGATGCGGTGCGCATCGTCTCGCTCGCCGACGGCGCGCTGGTTGCCGCGCTCTGCGACGGCATGGGCGGGCACGCGGCCGGCGAGGTGGCGGCCGACCTCGCCGTGCGCGCCATCGAGCGCGCCGCCGGCACGCTCGACACCGGCGCCGCCCTCGTCGCCGCCATCGACGTCGCCAATGCGCAGATCCGGCAGGCGATCCGGCGTGACAGTGCCCTGGCCGGCATGGGCACCACCTGCGTCGTGCTGCGGCTGCACGGGCAGGCCGCGCTCTGCGCCCACGTGGGCGACAGCCGCGCGTACCTGCTGCGCGATGGCGGCATCTATCGGCTGACGGAGGATCACTCGCACGTGCGTGCCCTGGTGCGCGACGGCACCATCGCGGACCAGGAGGCGCGCCACCACCCGGACAAGAACGTGATCCTGCGCGCGCTCGGCCCGGCGGAACACGTCAGCGCCACCACCTGGGCCGCACCGCTGGCGCTCCGCGACGGGGACCGGTTCCTGCTCTCCTCCGACGGGCTGCATGACCTCGCGGACGACGACGAGTTCCTGCCCGCACTGTCGCTCGCGTCGCCCGACGCGGCGTGCGAGGCGCTGGTCGCCTTCGCGCGCGGCCGGGGCGCCCCCGACAACGTGTCGGTCTGCATCGTCGACGTGCACGTCGGCGGCACGCCGGCCGGTGCCAGCGCGCCCACCGGGGTCACGGCATGATCGGCACCGAGTTCGGCAACTACCGCGTCACGTCGCGGCTGGGTGAAGGGGGCATGGGCACCGTCTACCGCGCCGTGGACACCATGCTCGATCGCGACGTGGCGCTGAAGGTGCTGCGGCCGGAGCTGGCGCGGCAGGCTGCGCTGGTGGACCGGTTCCGTGCCGAGGCGGTGGCGCTCGCGCGACTCCGCCACGAGAACATCGCGGCACTGTACGGTCTGGACCGGCAGGGCGACGAGCTGGTGATGGTGATGGAATACGTGAGCGGTGAGACGCTCGAGGCCCGCCTGCATCGCGCCGGCGCCATGGCCTGGGATGAGGCCCGCCCGGTGCTGCGCGGCGTGCTGGCGGCGCTGGGGCACGCACACGCCCGCGGGGTGGTGCACCGCGACATCAAGCCCGCCAACGTCATGATCGATGCCGACGGCACCGTGAAGGTCATGGACTTCGGCATCGCGCGCCTGATCGGCGAGAACCGCCAGACGCGTGCGGGCGTGGCCGTCGGCACGCCGTCGTACATGGCCCCGGAGCAGTTGCGCGGCGAGGACGTGGACGGCCGCACCGATCTCTACGCGGCCGGTGCGCTGCTGTTCGAGCTGCTCACCGGTCGCGTCGCGTTCCAGGCCGACAGCGACTACGCCCTCATGATGCAGCAGCTGCACGAGCCTCCGCCGGCACCGAGCAGCGTGCAGCGCTCCGTGCCGCGCAGCGTTGACGCCGTGGTGGCGCGGGCGATGGCCAAGCGGCCGGCACAGCGCTACGAGTCGGCCAGCGGCTTCATGGCGGCACTCGACGCCGCGGAGCAGGGGGCAGCCGCGTTCACCGTGGAGCCGGTGCGTGCCGTGGCCGCCACCGTGGCGGCGCGCGCACCGCGCGACTGGCGCATCTATGCGATCGGCGCCTGCCTGCTGATCGTCGCGGGATTCGGTGCCGCTGCTATGCGCCCGAAGCCCGCCCCCGCGATGCGTGACATCGTGCTCGTGGATACGGCGAGCGCGCTCCCGGTGACGCCCGGCGCCGTGATTGCTGCCGCACCCATCGCCTCGGCCACACCGGTCGCGATGGCGGCTGGACTGCCGCCATCGACGGTTGGCAGCAGTGTCGGAGTGGGCACCGGCACCGGTCCGGCGCCGGTGGAAACCGACGCGCCGGTGCGACCCGCGGCGACACCCCCACCGACCCGCACCGCGAAACCCGTCCGCAGCGCGACGACTCCACCCGCTGCCACGCCGCCAGCCGCACCGCGAACCACGCGTGCGACACCGCCGGCCGATGCGCCGCCCCCCGCCGCACGCCCACGCGTGGCCGCGGACGACGGCGCGGATGCCGGCGCCCGCCGCGCCCGCGACGCGGCGCACCGCTGTGTCGCGGCCATCGAGGGAAACGACGCCGGTGATGCGGCACGCCTCCTGCGCGGCGCGAGCGACGGCCTGCGCACCGCGATCCGGGATGGCCGCATCACCGCCGCATCGGCAGGCGCGGCCGACGTGGACCAGTCCCCCGATCGCGTGACGGCACGCGTGTCGGTCCGCCTCTCGTGGCGCACCGCGTTCGGCGGGAACAAGTCGGGCACCGCCATGCTCGTCGCCAGCGCCAGCCGCGATGGCGAGGGCTGGCACACATCGGGATGCAGCGTGGAGCGCGACGGCGGGGTGCGCTGACCGCCAGTGCCGAGGCGTGGATCAATGGTGCGCGCAGTGGACCGCGCGCACCACGCGGGAGGGTCAGCCTGGTGCCGTGGTGTCCGGCTCATCCTGCAGCGCGCGCCGCAGGAAGGCTCGCGCCACGGCCCAGTCGCGCTTCACGGTCACGATCGACACGTCGAGCGACTCGGCCGTCTCCTCGATGCTCAGCCCGGCGAAGTAGCGCAACTCCACGACGCGGGCCTGCCGCGGCTCCAGCGCAGCAAGCCGGTCCAACGCATCGTTGAGCGCGAGGATGTCCACGTCACCCGGCGTGGCCTCTGCCACCGCATGCGAGAGCGTGACCTGCTGGCCGCCGTCACGCTTCAGCTGGCGTCGCGCACGGGCATGGTCCACCAGCAGCCGGCGCATCACCTGGGCCGCGATGCCGAAGAAGTGATGCCGGTTCTGCCAGCTCGCGCGCTGGCCGCCGACGAGCCGGTCGTACGCCTCGTGCACCAGCTCCGTCGGTTGCCACGTGTGGCCGTCCACCTCGCGACGCATGGCGGCCACGGCGATCACATGGAGCTCCTCGTACACGAGCGAGGCGAGTCGCTCGGTGGCGTCACTCGTGCCCGAACCCAGCTCGGCGAGCAACCGGGTCACCTCGCTCGCCCCACCCGCCTCCGCATTGCCGTCGACCACGTGCGAGGCCCCCCGTCAGGTTCCGAGATTCGCGGACGGGCTGCCGTGTCGCAGCGCCACCGGTCGTGGCTCAGTCTGCCATGCTGCAGCGTCCTCCGCAATATCCGGCCGCCAAGGCGCGCACGCCGTGACACAGGCCTGCGCACCTGACGGTCACCCGCCGCGAATCAGAAGGTCGAGCCGAGGAAGATCGCGTTGGCGAAGATGGGGAGCTGACCGCGGAACATGTCCCGGTAGACGGGATCGTGCGCGAAAGCGATCACGCGCCCACGCCCCACACGCTCGGTCCACAGGTACGGCGTGAGCCCGATCCGGTCCGCCGACTCGGGCCAGAAGTAGCCGGAGAGCCGCACCCGCGCCGCCGGCGCGAACCGGATCACGGCCTCACCCGCCGCCAGGTCCTTCGGCACGGTGAAGACGCGGTCACCGTTGGCGAACACCGGGATCTCGCGCGTCTTCACGCCTGCGAGCAATGGCGAGAGGGTGTCGATGGTGGCCCGCGCGAGCACGCCCGGCAGGCCACCGGGCAGCGGGGCGCCGCCAGCGGAATCGGCGCGTGCGGAGTCGCGCCGCACGCGCAGGCGCAGCAGGAAGTTGGGCTGCGCCGCCCACACGGTGGCCGCCTCGGTCGTGATCAGCACACCACCGCTGCGCACCCACTCGGCCAGGCGCGCCTTGCCGCCGTCTCCCAGCACGCGGTCCAGCGCGCCGCCCTGGACGGATGGCACGATCAGCACCGAGTAGCGGCTCAGGTCACCACCGGCCAGGTACGACGCGTCGATGAACGTGGACGGATAGCCCAGGCGCTGGTCGAGCGCGTACCAGATGAAGCCGAATGGCGTGCCACTCACCGGTGCGCCGCCCAGCACGGCCACGCGTGGCGCACGCACCGGCACGACGGAGTTGCTGCCCAGGTCCGTGCCGTCACTCACACCGGCCGAGCCGATGGCGTGCACCTGCGCACCCGCGGCCAGCGCCAGCGCCGACACACGGGCGTGCACGGTGGCGTCGTTCTGCGCCACCCGCACCACGAATGCACCGTGCGGGAACTTCGCGCCACCGGACGTGAACGGCATCGGTGCGTGCCACACGCGGATCGACTCGCGCAGCAGCGACGCGAGCAGGCGGATCGACGACTCGCTGCCGGGCTCGAAGGCGTACGCATACTGTGCTGCCGGCAGGGCCACCGCTGCAGCGCGCGGCAGGTCCGTGACGGGCGTGAGACCGGCGGGGATGGTGCGGACCGTGTACGCCTGCACGCGCCACGCCATCGGCAGCGACCAGGCGGTGACGTCGTAGAAGCGGTTGCGGCTGCCGGTGCGGCGCAGCTCGAGCTCGAACTTCAGGAACGCGGAGTCCAGTGCGGCATCGGGCTCGAGCAGCGCCTTCGCCAGGTGGCCCTGCGGCTGCGCGTAGTCCACCACGTAGGCGCCGGCCCGCACGCGCGTGGTGACGGCGGCGGTGGTGCTGCCGTACGGCGTCGCACCGGCCAGGTCAGCATCGGCACCCAGCCGCCCCACGTCGATGCCGTTCGCGCGCAGCGACATCGCCAGCGAGTCGGCGCGGCCCTGGTCGTCGCGCACGAACACCACCCCGCGGCCCGCCTCGCGGGCGTGGCTCGTGATGGCCTCCTGGCGCGACTGCGCGTAGTCGCGCAGCAGTTCCGTGCGCCGGCGCGCGGACGTCCGCACGGTGGTCCACTCGGCCGTGTAGTGCTCCCACGCTGCCTGCCGCAACGTGCGCAGCGTGCCGTCGTTGCGCATCACGGCGCCACCCGCGCTCGAGGCACTTTCGAAGAGCATGCCGATGCTCCCCGTCAGCATCGGCCACCCTTCGCCGTAGCCGGGGTAGAACGAGTCGTAGCCCTCACGGCGGAAGTACGACCAGCCGTGCGTGTCGAACGCCGCCCCGTGGGCTGCCGCGAAGATGTCGAACCACTTCGGCAGGTGCTTCGGGTTGTTCGCGTTGTCCGGCTCGCGCGGCGGTGCGAAGTAGAACGTGGCGCTCGAGCCCTGCTCGTGCAGGTCGATGGCCACCTGCGGCATCCACTGCAGGAAGGTCCGCACCCGGCCCTTCGACTCGGGGTGGGACTGCGTGAACCAGTCGCGGTTCAGGTCGAAGTAGTAGTGCGAGGTGCGCGGGCCCGGCCAGGTGCCGGCGTTGTTCAGCGCCTGCGGATCGCTGGCGATGCCGGCACTGCTCGTCATCCGCTCCAGGTCGTGCGTGAAGCGCTCGCGCCCGTCGGGGTTCTCGTTGGGATCGATCAGCACCACGGTGCTGTCCAGCGCCATCAGCGTCTCGGCATCAGAGCCGGCGGCCAGCTGGTACAGCAGTGCCAGCCCGGCCTCGGCCCCCGACGCCTCGCCGCCGTGCACCGAATGCGCCAGCCAGACGATCGCGGGCGTGCGCTTGATCGCGGCCTCGACGTCGCCGGGAGCGGCACCGCGCGGATCGGCGATCCGCCGCGCATCCCGCTGGATCTCGGCCAGCCGCCCCATGTTCGCCTCGCTCGTCACCGTGATGACGAGCATCTCCCGGCCCTCGAACGTGCGCGAGACGGTGTCCACCTTCACCCGCCGCGACGTGGCGGCGATCCGCTCGATGTAGCGCAGCATCGCGCGCTGCGGCGTGAAGCGGTCACCGTTGTCGTAGCCGAGGATCGCGCGCGGCGTGGGCACGCGCGGATCGTAGGTGCGTGCGGGTGTGCCGCCGGCCTCGGTGAAGCCGTGTTGTGCCGTCAGGGGCATCGGTGACACGACCAGTGCCGCCAGCGCGAGCATGGGGCCAAGGGTCAGCCGGACGGCCCGGTGACGGGGCCGCGGGAGTATCGAAGCGCTTCGGGGCATCGGGAGGGTGGGGCAGGGTGACGGATTCGGGCGACGACGTCCAGCTGCCAACTTACGCGCCGCCGGCCGGACGGGTTGGAGGCCGCACGGGCACGGTCCCTGCCCCCATTAACATGCGGATCCGGCGCCCGTCTGTCCCGAGGGAGTCCGTCCCGTGGCGCCACGACTCGTGGCGCCTCACCCTCCTCCTCCGTCACCCAGGATCATCGCGTACATGAAGCCCAGCCTCGCCATCACGGCCGTCACCATCGCACTGCTCACCGCCTGCGGGAAGAAGGCCCAGGATGCCGCACCCGCCGCCGCCGCCGCCGATGCCGCGCCGCCAGCCGCGTCGGCCGCCAGCGCCGCACCGGCCAGCCCGGCAGACTCCACCGACGAGCAGCGGGAGACGGCGAAGAAGCAGGCGTTGCTGGACTACGCCGCCATGGAAGACCGCTACATGAACGATGCCGGTGCGCAGTGGGCCGCTGCCGCCACCGCCAGCTCCACGTTCGGTGATGACGACGGCAAGGAGCCGGCATCGAGCAACCTGCCCGCCAACGCGGCCGGTCCGGTGGACGAGAAGTCCTGGACCAACAACCACCAGGACCTTGGCATGGACTGGCTGGAAGCCACGTTCGCGCGGCCGGTGAACGCCACCGCCGTGCGGGTGGTGTTCGAGAATGGCGAGGGTGTCGAGGCGGTGAGCAAGGTGGAGCTGCAGGCCATCGATGGGGCCTGGCACGCCGTGTGGTCCGGCGTGAGCGAGGACAAGGCCGACCGGCGCGGCCAGCGCACCTGGTTCGTCCGGACGTTCGAGAAGACGCCCTACCAGGTGAAGGCGGTGAAGCTCACGATCGCCAACAACGTGCAGCGGGGCTACAAGGTCGTGGACGCGGTGCAGCTCGTCGGGCACTGATCGGACGGCGGGCAGGCACGATGCACTGGTGGCGGCGCGGAACACTCGTTCCGCGCCGCCTTTCTCCAGATGGCCGCTCCACGCTGGCGGGTGCAGTCCCGTGTGCAGAGGAATGATGACGCTCGCCGGATTCCGGCTGGCTATGTTGTGCCGGCGTAGCGCACTGTCGTCGCATGAACTCCTTCCGCGACGTGCTCCTGGAGGCGCACCGATGGGCGTGGCACTTCCGAAGGTCCCTCGCACGGCCGACGATCTCGACGACATGCCCGACGATGGGCAGCGGTACGAGATCATCGAGGGCGTGCTGTACGTGAGCCCGCCGCCGTCGCGCCGCCATCAGCGCGCGTCGCGACTGCTCACACGCGCCCTGGATCTGTATTCGGAGGCGCTCGGGCTGGAGCTCATGTACGCGCCGGCCGACGTGCGTGCCGCGTTCGACACGCAGGTCGAGCCGGACCTGTTCGTGCTCCCCCATCGGTTCGAGGGTCGCGATGCCGAGCGATGGGAGCCGATGGCGAAGGTGCTGTTGTGCGTGGAGGTGCTGTCGCCCTCGACGGCCTTGCTCGACCGGGTGAGGAAGCGGCAGCTCTATCAGGCGCAGGAGGTTCCGGAGTACTGGATCGTGGACACGGAGTCACGCGTGATCGAGGTCTGGACGCCGGGGGCGGTTCAGGCCCGGGTCGAGCGGGAGTGCGTCACCTGGCATGCCGTTCCGGCGCGTGATCCTCTCGTCATCGACCTCGTCGCCCTCTTCCGGAAGGTGCACGACGAGGACTGACCTGGTGTCCTGTGGTTCGGCCGCTCAGGCTGCGGGGGCGGTGCCGGGTTTCGGGTGGAGTTGCGTGCTGAGGGCCATCATGGCGAGCAGCACGCCGGTGGCGGCGAGGTAGGCCACGCTCAGTCCGGCCAATCCGCCGCCGGCGTGGTCGGCCAGTGCGCTGAGGGTGGCGACGACCAGCAGGTTCCCGATGGCGATCATGATGTTCACGAGCGCCTGCGCGGCGCTGCGCTGTTCGGCCCCGACCTCGTCCAGCACGACGGTGCGGAGTGTGCCGCCCACGACGATGCCCACGCCGGTGCCGATGAAGATGCTGGCGAGCATGAAGAGCCAGAAGTGTGCGGCGCCGAGTCCGATCAGGCCCGAGCCGAGTGCGAGCGCGCCGAATCCTGAGAGCATGACCGTGCGTGCGCCGAGCCGGTTGAGCACCCGTCCGAATCCTGCCGAGGCCACCGCCGAGCAGAGGACGAGGGGGAGGAGCATGAGGCCGGCCTTCTTCGGTTCCGTGTCGAAGGCGGCGACGGCGACGGAGGTGATGAAGATCACGCTGCCCATGCCGAACCCGGCGCCGATGCAGAGGATCCAGGTGGTGCGGAGCTGGGACTTCATGAAAAGTGCCATCGGCACGATCGGTTGTTCGGCGCGCTTCTCGAGGTAGACCAGGAGGGGAATGCCGAGTGCCGCGATGGCGAGCAGGGCTGGCCAGAGGGTGAGGCCCGTGGCCTGGTCGGCTGCGCGGTTGATGCCCAGGACCAGGCTCGTGAGCAGCACGGCCAGCGTGGTCATGCCGGCGTAGTCGAAGGCCGGCAGTGGGCGTGCGTCGGTGCGGGAGGGGAGGGCGCGGGCGCTCATCGCGAAGACGATGGCGGCGATGGGCAGGTTGATCAGGAAGATCCACTGCCAGGTGGCGGCGACGAGGAGCACCGAGGCCAGCACCGGGCCGATGAGGAACGCCATGCCGAAGGTGGCGCCGATGAGGCCGAGGATCCTGCCACGCTGGGCGGGGGGGAACATGTCGCCCACGACGGCGCTGGCGGTCGGGGTGATGCCGCCGGCGCCCAGGCCCTGGATGGCGCGTCCGAGGAGGACGGTGCCGAACGCGGTGGAGCGTGCGATGAGCAGGGAGCCGGCGGCGAAGAGGGCGATGTCGAGCAGGTAAATCGCGCGCCGTCCGAACCTGTCGCTGAGGTTCGCCATGAGGGCCGTGGCCGTCAGGGAGCAGAGGCTGAAGACGATGGTGACGAGGCCGATCTGCCGGTTGTCCACGCCGAACGCGGCGCGGAGGGCGGGGATGGCGGGGGCGATGATGGCGGCGTCCATGGCGGCCATGAAGACGCCCGTGAAGAGCACCGTGAGGATGCGCTTTCGGGCGGCGGCGTCGGCGGCGGACGGCGCGGGAACGTCCGCGTCGGCGGTGAGCTGGTCGGCGGCGGGCATGGTCGTAACGTAACGGGATCGGCGGCCTCCGCAGGGCGGTCCTGAGCGGTGCACGATTTCAGTGACGCGTGCACGCGTCTGGGTCGCTATCGTGGGGCTGGCCACTCCATCGTCGCGGCATGGTGTCTTGCCGCCCCCTTCGTCACGAGCGTAGCCTATGGCCATGCCGCTGCCCACGTCGCCGCGAACGGCGGACGATCTCTTTCACATGCCCGACGACGGCAGGCGGTACGAGATCATCCGGGGCGACGTGTTCGTGATGCCGGCCCCGTCGCGCTTCCACCAGCGCGCCGTCGTGGCGCTGCTCGAGCGCCTGCTGCCGTACGTCGCGCCGTCGGGACACGAAGCGCTGGCATCACCGCTCGCCGTCCGTGCCGCGTTCAACACCCAGGTCGAGCCGGACGTCGTCGTCGCGCCGCGTGAACTCGATCACGAAGGCGGGGCACGCTGGGTGCGGATGCGCAGCGTGTCGCTCGCGGTCGAGGTGCTCTCGGAAGGCACCGCGTCTCGTGACCGCGCTGTGAAGCGCGATCTTTACCTCGCCGAAGGTGTCGGCAAGTACTGGATCGTCGACATCGACGCCGAACTCGTCGAGGTCTGGACCGCTGCGTCAGCGGTGCCGCGCATCGTGCGCGAGGTGCTCACCTGGTCGCCGGCATTCGCGGCGTCACCGCTGCACATCCCCCTCGCGTCGTTCTTCGATCAGGTGCGGACCGGGCGAGCGCGCGCGTAGTGCGGGCCGAGTGCCCCGAGCGCACGAACCGCCCGCCGGCATCACTCTGCCGGCGGGCGGTCGCACACCACGTGGCACCGCGAATCCTACGGCTTCGCCGGCGTCCCCAGCGGCAACGCCGTCGGCCCGGGCGCACTCTCCGCCGGCGGCACCCCGAGGATCGCCGCCTCGCCACCGAACCAGTTGATCGTGCGGCTCGCCACCGCGATGTTTTTCGCCGTCTCGACGATGCTCTTCGCGTCGGCCTCGCGCCCCGTGGCCCGCAGTGCATCCGCCAGCACCACCCCCGCGCTCACGTACAGCGCCGGGATGCCGGCCGACGGCTTGTCCACCCAGTCGCCGCGGCTGATGATGCTCTTCTGGCCCACGAACACCGTGTTCCACAGCGCCAGGCTGCGCTTCACGTCCACGAAACCCTCACCCGGGATCGCGATCGTGTCCGCACTCACTCCCGGCGGCGTCGGCAGCAGCCGGCGCGCCAGCCCCTGCGTCAGCAGGTACTGGCCCAGCCCCAGCGAGTTGCCGTAGTTGCCGCTGGTGCGCGAGAAGTAGATCGGGCGCGAGTTCCAGTTGTCGCGGATCATGTAGAGCGTCAGGATGTCGGCCCGCTCCAGCACGCCCTGCGCAAGGTTCTTGGGGTCGATCACGGCCTGGATGCTCTGGTGCGTGAACACCATCGCTGAGTCGAGCGGCACGTACAGCGGCACGCTGTCGGCCTGCGCGAGCGTCAGGCTGAGCGGCTTGGTGGTGGGCTTCTTCCAGGTGCCACCACGGTAGATCGCCGGGCCCGCCGCTGCGTCGTACTCGTAGATCGGCCGACGGATCATCTGCCGCGTGTACCAGTCCGTGTTCATCAGGCTCGTGTTCGCCACCAGCACGTCCTTGCGGATCCCCTCCACCTCCTGCGCATACCAGAGCGGGAAGGTGTCGTTGTCGCCGACGGTGATCAGCACGCCGTACGGCTCCACGCTGTTCAGCAGGTCGTAGGCGAAGTCACGCGTGTCGCGCTGGCCGGCACGGCTGGCCTGCGTCCAGTTGGTCACCATCGGGATCAGCGCCAGCCCGAGCACCGGGGCGCTCATCATCCACGCCCGCGGCTTCGGCGACGAGAACCGCTGCTTCCCGAGCTCGATCGTCTCCGTGCCCATGAAGCCGGCCACCGTTTCCCAGAGGAAGATCAGCCCGAGCCCCGCCCACACGCTCCAGGCGCTGAAGCTCCACAGGTAGAAGTAATCGCGGTCGCGCACCTCGCGCGCGACGCTGTCCCCGAGGTCGGGGTCCTGCGAATAGCCGTACTTGAAGTTCAGGTAGATGATCAGCCCGACGGTGAGCGTGCCGATCAGCGGCCCGAAGAACAGGAAACTCCGTTGGTCCCGTTTGTAGTGCACGTAGCCGCCGATCAGGCCCAGCCCCAGGAACACCACCGCCAGCGCGTTCTGCAGGCCGGTGTTCTCGTTGTGGGCATCACGCAGCCACTGCCACTTGAAGTACAGCCACCACATGCCGACCTGCGCGGTGAACGGGGCCTGGCGCTCGGTGAGCTTGGGCTTGCCGTACTGGCCGCGGTCGAAGTTGTACTTGAATCGGTCCCAGGTGACGGCGCTGAAGGTGCAGCTCATGCCGATCTCGGTGCTGCACGCCGTCGGCTCGCCTTCGTTGATGGCGGGGAAGTGCGCCGCGCGGATGGGCTGCGTGGCGAACGGCGACAGGCCAAGGATCACCGCCGCGATGCAGGCCAGCAGCAGCTTCCAGTTGAGCAATGTCTTCGGGGCGCGGAACAGCACCGCGAGCCCCACCGCCGGCCCGGGCAGCATGCCGGCCGGGTGGTTCGCGTAGCCCAGGCCGAGCAGGAAGGCGATCAGGATCAGCAGCTTGTCGGCACGCCGCCCTTCCGGCTCGTCGCACCAGAGCACCGTGAGCCAGGCCACGATCGCGAAGATCGCCAGCGACACGGTGTACACCTTCTCGTTCACCACGCTCTGGTTCCACACCGTGAAGGCGGTGGCGCCGATCAGCGTGGCCACGCTCGCCCCGGCCATCCGCATCCACTTCGCCGGCAGCCAGCTCACCAGCACCCGCTCCGTGATCAGGAACCACGACCCCGCCGCCACCGCGCTCGAGAGCGCCGCCAGCATGTTCAGCTTCACCGCCACACTCACCCCGGGCAGCGGCAGGTGGGCGAAGACGTTGCCGATCAGGATGAAAAACGGGTTGCCCGGCGGGTGCGGCAGCCCCAGCACATACGCCGCCGCGATGTACTCGCTCGCATCCCACATCGCCGTACTCGGCGCCAGCGTGATGAGGTAGAGCACGAACACGGCGAGCGTCGCGAGTCCCGCCGCGAGATACGACGGCCGGTAGTCGAGGTCGGTATGCACGACGGACGTCGGGCCGGGCGTCGGACGCGCAGCCGGCGGCATCGGGGGCACTGAGGTGGCCATCAGGAGCTGGTCAAGGACGGATGGTGCGGGGATTAACCCGTAAAAATCGCTCTACCCCCACCGTCGGGGCTAGTGCCTCTCGCTCTTGCCCGTGCGCGCTCAGCCGAACAGCAACTGCATGACGCAAAGGCGCAGAGGGCGCGAAGGACGCAAAGGGGATCGACGAACGCTGCGGCCTCCGCTCACATTCGAATGGAAGCCTTCCTGGTAACTGCTTGTGGCAGTTGCAGTTCCCCTCAGTGTGTGATCCTCGAACGGCACTGATGGTGGCCAGACCCAGCGACCTCTTTGCGTACTTCGCGCTCGTTGCGCCTTGCGTCATGCCGTTGCCCTTACGGTCCCGGCTGTGGCCCGGGATCAATGCCGGAACAGGCGGGCGCCCGTGAACACCATTGCAATACCGTGCTCATCCGCAGCGGCGATCACCTCGGCGTCCCGGACCGACCCGCCGGGCTGGACAATCGCCCGCACCCCGGCCGTTGCCGCGGCGTCGATGCCGTCGCGGAAGGGGAAGAAGGCGTCGGAGGCCAGCGCCGAGCCCGCGGTGTCGTGGCCCGCCGCCTTCGCCTTGTGGCCCGCCAGGAAACTCGCGTCCACCCGGCTCATCTGGCCGGCACCGATGCCGATCGTCGCGCCGTCGCGGGCCAGCACGATCGCGTTCGACTTCACCGCCGCCGACGCCCGCCAGGCGAACGCCAGGTCCACCAGCTCCGCCGCCGTCGGCTGGCGGGTGCTCACCACCGTCCACGGGATCGAGCCGGTCGGCACCCGCATCCGGTCCTGCAGCAGCACCCCGCCGCGCACCCGCTTGATGTCCATGCCCCCCGCATCCTGCGCCGGCAGCGTGCCGATCAGCACCCGAAGGTTCTTCTTCTTCCCCAGCAGCTCCGCCGCACTCTCGGCAATCGCCGGCGCCACGATGCACTCCAGGAACATGGTGCCCATCGCCTCGGCCGTCGCATCGTCGATGGCGACGCTGAAGGCGACCACACCACCGAACGCACTCGTCGGGTCGCAGGCCAGCGCCTTCTGCCACGCCTCCAGCGGTGTCGCGCCGATCGCCAGGCCGCAGGGCGTGGTGTGCTTGATGATCGCACACGCCACCTGTTCCGCGAACGGCTCGATCGCCATCAGCGCGCCATCCACGTCCAGCAGGTTGTTGAAGCTCAGCTCCTTGCCGCCGAGCTGCTTCAGCGAGGCGAGGCCGGCACCGGCGCGCTCCACGTAGAAGGCGGCGCGCTGCTCGGGGTTCTCGCCGTAGCGGAGCCCCTGCGCCTTCTCGAACGCCAGCGGCAGCGTGGCCGGGAACGGGTCGTCCGGCGCCACCTGGTGCTGCAGCCAGCCGGCAATCGCGCTGTCGTAGCTGGCGGTGTGCGCGAACACCTTCGCCGCCAGGTCGCGGCGCATGATCATCGCACCTTCATCATCGCGTGCGTCCAGCGACGCGATCACGCGCGGGTAGTCGGCCGGGTCACAGACCACCGTCACCGCGCTGAAGTTCTTCGCGGCCGAGCGCAGCATGCTGGGGCCGCCGATGTCGATCTGCTCGATCACGTCGTGCGGGAGCACGCCCGGCTTCGCGGCCGTGGCGCGGAACGGGTAGAGGTTCACCACCACCAGGTCGATGGCACCGATCCCGAACTCGCGCACCGCCTCCACGTGCTCCGGCAGGTCGCGGCGGTACAGCAGGCCGCCGTGCACCATCGGGTGCAGCGTCTTCACGCGCCCGTCGAGCATCTCGGGGAAGTCGGTGATCTCGCTGATGTCACGCACCGCGAGGCCGGCGTCGCGCAGCGCCTTCGCGGTGCCGCCGGTGGAGACGAGCTCCCAGTGGCGGGCGATGAGTTCCTTCGCGAGATCCACGAGGCCGGACTTGTCGGAAACGCTCAGCAATGCGCGCGGCATGGGGCGGTCAGTTGGGTGTAGGGTGGGGCATCATTTGTTCAGGGCACGGTCGAGGTCCGCGTCCAGCGGTGCGGCCGCCTGCAGCGAGAAGACGTCGGCCTGCGTGCCGGTGAGGAACACGCCGTGCACGGTGCCATCGTCGTCCAGCGCCAGCGACTCGGCGCAGAGCAGTTCCACCACGCGCGGCAGCAGGGCGTGTTCCACGCGCAGCACGCGCTCTGCCAGCGACTCGGGGCTGTCCTCCTCGAACACCGGCACCGGCCACTGCGCGATGATCGCGCCGCGATCGTAGATCTCGTCCACGAAGTGCACCGTGGCGCCGCTGATCCGCGCGCCGGCGGCGAGCACCGCCGCGTGCACGTGGCGGCCGTACATCCCGTGCCCGCCGAACGCGGGCAGCAGCGAGGGGTGCACGTTCACGATCCGGCCGCGGAACGCGCGCGTCACGGCATCCGGCACGAACGCCAGGTAGCCGGCCAGCACCAGGACCTCGATCCGGTGCGCCGCGAGCAGCGCCAGCACCGCGGCGCCGTCGCGCGGGTCGGCGAGCACTGCGGTCGTGAGGCCGCGCGCCGTCGCCCGCCCCAGTGCCGCGCAGGTCGGCCGGTTGGACACCACCAGCACGATCTCGCCCGCGGCCTGGGCCCCGCGCGCCTGCTGGAAATCGTGCACGGCGAGCATGTTCGAGCCGCCACCGGAGACGAACGCGGCGATCCGCGTGCGTGGCTGCGAGAGGGCAGGAGCGGACATTCAGCCCCGCTGCGCGTGGCGCCGCAGCACGCGGTCCACGGCCGCACCGAGCGTGGTCGCCACCGCGGCATCCTCCTTCGCGCGCGAGAGGTCGCCGTACGGCGTGTCGGGGGTGGGGACCAGGATGCCGACAGCGTCGTGCTGCACCGCCGGCGCCACGTCGCGCCACTTGTCGCCGATGTAGAAGCTCAGCGTGAGGTCGATGTCATGCGCTTCCGCGGCGCGGCGGTGCATGCGGTCGCCGGGCTTGCGACAGGAGAGCTCGTCGGGGACCGTCGGCGCGTCGGGGCAGTGGTAGGTGGCCGTGAGTGTGATACCGTGCGCCGCGAGCATCTCGTCCAGTCGCGCGGTGATCACGGTGAAGTCCGCCTCGGTGAGCAGCCCGCGCCCGATCCCGGACTGGTTCGTCACCACGATCAGTGGCAGGCCGGCCTCCTGCAGCCGCCGCAGCGCATCGGGCACGCCGCTGATCAGCGCCAGCTGCTCCGGCCGCGCGAGGTAGTGCACGTCGTGGACGATGGTGCCGTCACGATCGAGGAAGACGGCGGCGCGTGGGCTCACGCAGGGCTCCGGACGGCGGTGGAGATCATCGGCGGGGGGGCCGGCCCGGCGGTCGCACTGCCGGTGCCGGTGCCGGTGTGGGCGGACGGGCAGGGCGGGTGCTGTCGCGACGGGCGGGCGCGCGGGTGCTGTCCGCGGCCGGTGGTCGCGGCACCACCAGCGTGCGTGTGGCCGTGCCGGTGACGCCGAGCAGGTTGCGCAGCCCCGCGATCGTGACGCGATAGGTCGCGCCCGGCACGAGGCGGGTGCCCACCGTGACGAACAGCTCGGTGGACGGCTGCGGCCGCGACGACACGAGGGGAGCGACCTTCGCCGTCGTGTCGCGACGGGCGGTGGGATCGATGGTGCGGCGTGGTGGCGCCACGCCACCGCGCTCGGTGGTGTCGGTCGCGCGGGCGATGCTGTCGGCGCGCTCGCGCAGCCGGCGCTGCTCGAGCGCGGTCGCCACCAGCGTCACGGCCAGCTCCGAGGAGTCGGGGGCCACCACGTGGACGTCGGTCACCGTGATGGCTGCGCCGGCCAGCATCGGCTTGTCCATCACCATCGCGATCGTCACGCTGTCGGCGACCTTGATCTCGCTGATCCGCACCGGCATGGTGTCGTGCACGAAGGTGTACAGCTCCACCCGCGCCGAATCGGCGAGCGACACACGCGCCACGTCCCAGGGCTCGCGGGGTTCGAGCAGGCGGTTGGCCGTCTTCTCCTCGATGGCGCGCATGACGTAGGTGCCGGGCGGCACGCCGGTCAGCTCGAAGCGGCCGGTCGAGTCGGTGACGGTGAGCCACACGCGGGTGGTGTCGCCCGGGTCGATGGCCTGCACCGTGGCGTTCGGCAGCGGCTTCGCCAGCACGAGGTCGAACACCGCGCCGCGGATCGCGGTGCGCGGGAAGTCGGGGCCCGTGCTGAAGCGGTACACGTAGCCGTTCTTCGACGGCTGGCCCTTCAGGTCACTCACGCCGGGCAGCACGGTGATGGTGTATGCCGTGTTCGGCCGCCAGCCCCCGCGGGGACGGATGGTCATGCCGGTCCGCTTCCACTCCACGCGCGGCTCGCCGTCCCACGGCGAGATCAGCACGCCGCGCGAGAGCGGCCCCCCGCCGAACTGCTCGCCGATCACGTCGTCGTAGCGGAGCATCACCTTGCCCGGGGTGACGTTGCGCGCGTTGGTGTCCGGCAGGGTGGCGATCACGCGCGGGAAGGCGGACACTGTCGGCCCGCCCGGCGGCATGCCGGGTGACGCACATGCCGCCACGATGGCCGCCACGGCAAGCGCAGTCAGCGCGTGCCGCACAGCGCCTCGACCTTCCGCGTGAGTGCCTCGACCTTCTGCGACAGGTCACGCTCCTGCGCCCGCGCACCTTCCACCACCTCGGGCTTCGCGCGCGACGTGAACGACTCGTTCGCCAGCTTCGCGGTGACGCCGGCCAGCAGTTTCCGCACCTGCTCCAGTTCCGCCGAGAGGCGTGCGCACTCCTTCGCCGTGTCCTCGGCCGACTCGCTGCCGGCCAGCTGCGCCATCGCGATCACGACCTCGGTGCCGCCAGCCAGCACCGCATGCGCGGCGTTCGCACCAGCGCTGGTGCCGGTCGTCACCGTGCTGCGCGTGAGCGCCCCGATCGTCTCCACCAGCGCGCCCGCCGTGGTGGCATCGGCGCCCGCCGGCACCAGCGTCACCTCGATGCGGCTGGCCGGCTTCACCTTGTACTCGTTCCGCAGCTGCCGGATCGCCACCACGGCGTTCAGCACCAGGTCGAACGCCTCGCCGCCACGCGGAGCGCCGCCGGCCACCGGCCAGGCGGTGGTGGCCAGGAAGTCGCCACCACGCTGCGCGCCACCCGCGATCGGCGGCAGCTTCGCCCACAGTGTCTCGGTGATGAACGGGATGATCGGTTGCAGCAGGCGCAACGCATGGTCGAACGCGTGCACCAGCACCGCGCGCGCCACCTCCGCATCGGCGCCACCGGCACCGAGGCGGGGCTTCACGGTCTCGAGGTACCAATCCGCCAGCTCGTTCCACACGAAGCGGCGCGCCGTGTCGGCGTACGCATCGAGGCGCATGCCGGTGGTGCGTTCGGCCTCCGTCCAGCGCCCCGTCGGCCCCGGGCGCGGCGGGCCAAGCGCCGCGTCGCACTCGCGGATCGCGATGTCGAGGCGGTCGAGGATCCAGCGGTCGGCGATGGTCAGCGCCGCCGGGTCGATGTCCTCCACCGGCTGCACCGGCGCGGTGCCCACCTTCGTGAGCAGGAAGCGGCCGATGTTCCAGAGCTTGGTGAGGAAGTTGCGGCCCGGCGCGAAGCTCTTCTCGAGGTCCGTCGGGTCCAGCAGGACGTCCACACCCAGTCCCATGCCGGCCACCATCGTCCAGCGCAGCGAATCGGCACCGTAGAGGCGCACCACGTCCATCGGGTCGATGCCGTTGCCCAGCGACTTCGACATCTTGCGATGCTGCATGTCGCGCACGGTGCCGTGCAGGTACACCGTGTGGTACGGCGCATCCCCCATGAAGTGGAGGCCCGACATGATCATTCGTGACACCCAGAAGAACAGGATCTCCGGGGCCGTCACCAGCACGTCGCCGGGGTAGAAGGCCTTCAGGTCCTCCGACGCCGCGTCGGGCCAGCCGAGCGTGGAGATCGGCCAGAGCCAGCTCGAGAACCAGGTGTCGAGCACGTCCTCGTCCTGACGCACGGCACCACCACACCCCGCACAGGTCGTG
Organism: Gemmatimonadaceae bacterium; assembly: GCA_020851035.1. Classification (NCBI taxonomy): domain Bacteria; kingdom Pseudomonadati; phylum Gemmatimonadota; class Gemmatimonadia; order Gemmatimonadales; family Gemmatimonadaceae; species Gemmatimonadaceae bacterium. Next base: position 345,132 of record JADZDM010000025.1, read on the forward strand.
ATCGGCGTGCGCGAGGCCCGCGGCTCGGCGCCGCAGTGATCGCAGTAGTACACCGGCACGCGATGGCCCCACCAGAGCTGCCGCGAGATGTTCCAGTCGCGGATGCCCTCGAGCCAGTTGATGTACACGGCCTCCCAGCGGTCGGGCAGGATGCGGATGCGTCCCGTGCGCACCGCCTCGAGGGCCGGCTTCGCCAGCGGCGCCATCTTCACGAACCACTGGTCGCTGAGGCGCGGCTCCACCACCGTGTCACAGCGGTAGCAGTGGCGCACGGCGTGTGCATGCGGCTCCACCTTCACCAGGGCGCCGCTGTCGCGCAGCATGTTCACGATGCGCTCGCGTGCCTCGAAGCGATCCACGCCGCGCAGGTCCGGAGGCACGCGATCCGCTGCATCGCCCAGTCCCAGCATCCGCGACTCGGCATCCATGATCACCGGCGCGTCCAGGTGGTGGCGCTTGCCCACCTCGAAGTCGTTCGGGTCGTGCGCCGGCGTGATCTTCACCGCACCGCTGCCGAAGTCCTTGTCGGTGTAGTCGTCGGCGATCACCGGGATCCGCACGCCGTTGATCGGCAGCACCAGTTGCTGGCCCACCAGCGACGCGTAGCGCTCGTCGGACGGGTTCACCGCCACCGCCACGTCGCCGAGCAGCGTCTCCGGCCGCGTGGTCGCCACCGTGATGCCGCGGGCGGCGTCACCGGCCAGCGCGTAGCGGATGTGGTAGAGCGCCCCCTGCGTGTCGTTGAACTCCGCCTCCTCGTCGGAGAGCGACGTCATGCAGCGCGGGCACCAGTGGATCACGCGGTGGCCGCGGTACACCAATCCCTCCTCGAACAGCCGCACGAATGCCTCAGTCACCGCCTCGGAGAGCGGGGCCGAGAGGGTGTAGGCCGTGCGCGTCCAGTCGGCGCTGCTGCCGATGGCCTTGAGCTGGTCGAGGATCTCGCCGCCGGTGGTTTCCACGAACCGTGCGGTGCGGGCCACGAAGGCCTCACGTCCCAGCGCCTGGCGCGACGAGCCCTCGGCGGCGAGCTGCTTCTCCACCACGTTCTGCGTGGCGATGCCGGCGTGGTCGGTGCCCGGCACCCAGAGTGCCTCGTCGCCCGCCATGCGGCGCCAGCGGATCAGCACGTCCTGCACGGTGTTGTTCAGGCCGTGGCCCACGTGCAGGATGGCCGTCACGTTCGGCGGCGGCATGACGATGGTGTACGGCTGCCGGGCCCCCCCGCAGTGCGTGACGCGGGCGGGGCTGGCGGTGTCGATCCCGGCCGCCTGCCACCGCGCATAGAGCGCCGACTCCACGTCGGCGGCGCGGTACGTGGTGGGCAGCTCGTCGCTGGACTCGGCTGCGGCAGCGCCGGTCGTGTGGGGCATTCCGTCGGTCATGGACATGTGAAGGCAAAACGTAACGCCCCCGGCACCGTCCCACCGACGCCGTGCCGGGGGATGCCGAGGGGGCGGCGCGCGGAAGCGGCTCGTGGAAACGGGCCCGGCGCGGCGCCGGCGGTCTCAGGATGGTTCGCGGGCGCTGGCCCGCGGTGCCCTCAGGCGGCGGGCGTGCCGCCGCGTACGACCAGCCGGTTGACGACCGTGTGGACGCCGATCGTGCCGCGCGTCAGGGTCGTGGCGTGCCGGATCTCGGAGTGGGCGTCCACCCACCCCGTCAGCTCGATGATCCCGGTGCCGATGGCGCCGATGTCGATCGGGCGGTCCACGAGGATGGGATCGTTGCGGAAGGTCTCGAGCACGCGCGCCTCGAGCGCCGCCTCGTCGGTGACGGGCGCTCGTGCGGTGCGCTCGGCGGGGGCGGTGCGGAGCGGGCGCGCCCCGGCCGGGGGCGGCGTGCGTCGGGGGCGCGGCGCGTCGGGATCCGGCGTGTCGCGACGGAGCGCGCGCGTCAGGCCACCCGTGAGCATGCCGCGGTCGGCGAGCAGCACGCCGACGGCCACCCCCGCGATCGCCCCGAGCAGGAGGGCGCCGATGCGAGTGCCGGAGGTCTGGTCTGGACGGTTACGACGTCGTGTCACGCGCATGTGCTGTGGGAATGAGTGGTGTGGTTAGTATATCCAGAGAGAGAAGACCGGGCGACGCGCACCCGTGCGCCGCCGGTTCGTGTCCGTGACCCGCAGGACGTGTTAGCCGGCATCCTCCGGCGCGTGCGCGTCACCACGCCCCCAACCGAATGTCTGACGACTTGTCCGCCCCGCTCCGCCTGGTCCTTCCCGATGGCGCCGTCCGCGAGGTGCCCCGCGGCACCCTGGCCTCCGAGGTGGTGGCCAGCATCGGCGAACGGCTCCTGAATGCCGCCGTGGCCGTCAGCGTCGACGGGGCGGTGCAGGACCTGCGCACGCCCCTCCGGACCGGTGGTGCCTTCCGGGTCTACACCGACAAGGACGCGGAGTCCCTCCCGGTGCTGCGGCACTCGGCGGCGCACATCCTGGCGACCGCGGTCCGCCGCCTCCGCCCCGACGCCCACATCGGCTTCGGGCCGGCCATCGACGACGGCTTCTACTACGACTTCGAGGTTGCGACCCCCTTCACGCCCGAGGACCTGGCCGCCTTCGAGGCCGAGATGCGGAAGGTCATGGCCGAGAAGCTGCCGTTCGTGCGCGCGGAGGTCTCGCGCGAGGTCGCCCGGGAGGTCTTCTCCGACGATCCGCTGAAGCTCGAGCGCATCGACGACCTCGGCCCGGACGAGATCATCTCGACCTATACCGACGGCCCGTTCGTGGACCTCTGTCGCGGCCCGCACGTGCCGCACACAGGCTGGCTCAAGCACTTCAAGCTCCAGAGCGTGGCGGCCGCCTACTGGCGTGGCGACTCCAATCGCCAGACGCTGCAGCGCATCTACGGCACGGCCTTCTGGAAGAAGGACGAACTGGAACAGCACCTGCACCGGCTGGAAGAGGCGAAGAAGCGCGACCATCGCCGCCTCGGCAAGGAGCTGGACCTGTTCATGTTCCACCCATTCTCGCCGGGGGCAGCGTTCTGGACCGAGCGCGGCACGTCGATGATCAACTCGCTCCATGCTTACCTGCGCGAGATGCAGCGCGACGGCTACCAGGAGATCAAGACCCCGCTGCTCTTCAACAAGGGCCTGTGGGAGATCTCGGGGCACTGGGGCAAGTACAAGGAGAACATGTTCCTCGTGCTCGACAATGAGACGGGCGAGCATGACCTGTCGTTGAAGCCCATGAACTGCCCGTCGCACCACATCTTCTTCGGCTCGAAGAAGCACTCGTACCGTGACCTCCCGCTGCGCTTCAACACGTACGACGTGTTGCACCGCAACGAGTTGTCGGGTGCGCTGTCGGGCCTGACGCGCGTGCGCCAGTTCCAGCAGGACGATTGCCACATCTACCTGATGGAATCCCAGATCGTCGACGAGGTGCATCGCCTGGTGGAGATGATCCTCGGCTACTACCGCACGTTCGGCCTGACGGCGCGCCTCAAGTTCGCGACGAGGCCGGAGCAGCGGATCGGCAGCGACGAGATGTGGGACAACGCCGAGGCGGCGCTGCGCGGTGCACTCGAGAGCACCGGGCTGCCGTACGAGCTGAAGGAGGGCGACGGGGCGTTCTACGGCCCGAAGATCGACTTCGATGTCATGGACTCGATCGGGCGGGCGTGGCAGCTCGGCACGATCCAGCTCGACTACGCCGCCCCGGAACGCTTCGACCTCACCTACACCGGTGAGGACAACAGCGCCCACCGGCCGGTCATCATCCACCGGGCCATCAGCGGCTCGTTCGAGCGCTTCATGGGCATCCTGATCGAGCACTTCGCCGGCGCGTTCCCGGTCTGGCTGGCCCCGGAGCAGGTCCGGGTGGTGCCGATCGTGGACGACTATGCCCCCGAGGCCCGGGCAGCCGTTGCCCGGCTGCGGGATGCCGGCATCCGGGCCACTTGCGATGACCGGAACGAGACCTTGAATTATCGTATCAGGGAAAGCGAACTCATGAAGGTCCCGTACACCGCAGTCGTGGGCAAGCGCGAAGCCACGGACGGCACCCTCGCCGTCCGGGCCCGCGGCGCCGACGGCCGGAAGCAGGAGATCCTGTCGGTGGACGACTTCCTGGCTCGCATCCTCGGCGAGGTGCGGACGCGCGCACTTCCCGACCTGGGTACGCCTCCCGACGGCACATCCGCGTGACCTGATGAGCGGGACGCCCAGCACCACCGTCCGGATCTCGGAGCGACTCACCCCGCTGCGCGGCATTGCCGCGATCGACGAGGCCGGCCTCGAAACCGGCGGACCGGCCACCGAACGGCGGGCGCAGGTGCCCTGGGCGGGCTTCTGGAGCGTCACCGATCCTGCGCTCCGTGACATGGGTCGCAAGGGTGAGCGGACCATCGCGCGCGTCCGGCTCTTCGCGGCGGTGGTCCTGCTCATCCTCCCGGTGCGCGCCCTGCTGGCGCACCCGGAACTCCAGCAGAACTGGGTTGGCCTGGGCATCACCGTGGCCGGCGTCATCACGGGCACGGTGTTCCTGCAGCTCACCCGGCGCGACGTGGTGCCGCCGTGGCTCGGCTTTGGTGCCTCGCTGCTCGACGTCACCTGGGTGAGCGTCGGCCTCGCCACGTTCGTGATGCTCGGCATGCCGCAGATCGCCGTCAACTCGCGCGTGATCTTCGAGGTGTACTTCCTCTGCCTCGCGGCCACCTGCCTGCGCTACGACCGGCGTGTGAGCCTCGTGACGGGGCTCACGGCGATGCTGCAGTACGCGCTCATCGTCTGGTGGGCGCAGCAGTCGGTGGGCACGAGCCCGGCCTGGCTCGACGAGAGCTATGGCCGCTTCGACATCCAGGACCAGGCCGGTCGCATCATCCTGCTCGGCGTCGCGACGCTGATCAGCCTCTCGATCGTGCTGCGCGTGCAGCAGCTGCGCGTGCTCTCGGTGCGCGACCGGCTCACCGGGCTCATGATCCGCGGCTATTTCGACGAGCGGCTGGGCGAGGCCTACGTGCGGGCGAAGCGCACGCGCGAGCCACTCGCGGTGGCGATGATCGACCTCGATTTCTTCAAGTCGTTCAACGACCGCTTCGGGCATGCCGTCGGCGACCTGGTGCTCGCGTCGGTGTCCCGCACGATCAAGTCCCTCGTGCGCGCGGAAGACGTGGTGGGACGCTACGGCGGCGAGGAGCTGATCGTGATGCTCCCGGGCATGGACCGGCTCAAGGCCACCGAGCGCATGGAGCGGATCCGCCGCGCCGTGGCGCAGGTGCGCGTGGAGCTCGACGCGAACGCGAGCGCGCAGGTGGTGGTGCAGGGAGACCTCTTCCCGGAGGAGTCCGAGAAGGTGGCTCGGGCCACGCTCACGGCGAGCATAGGCGTGGCCTCGTGGCCCGAAGACTCGGCCGACACCGTCGAGGCGCTGGTCTACCGCGCCGACGCGCGGCTGCTGAGCGCGAAGTCCACGGGCCGGAACCGCGTCGTGTCCACCTCGGGCATGACGGACGAGTTCGCCATTCGCACGGCCTGAGCGGGCGCCGGCCGCGCCGGATGCCCTGACGCCCGCAGCGAACCGAAGTTTTACTTTCTCACACAGTGCGACTTCCGTCCGCCACCGCGATCCTGCGGTGTGCACGGCTGCGCCTGCCGGGTGTGGATGCCGCCGCCCGGGCAGCCTCTGTCTCCCCACGCCGGAGCGTGTGCATGACCGTGTCCCGTTCGACCTGGCGCACCAGCACCCGAGTGTTGCTCGCGTCATTGCTCGCCGCCGCCACACTCCCGGCGCAGGCCGCCGGCCGTGTGGCTGGCCGCGTCACCAGCTCCGATGGCGGCGCGGCGATCCTCGGCGCCACCGTGCAGCTCGTCGGCACGCCGTTCGGCACCATCACCAAGGCCGACGGCACGTACTCGATCGCGCTGCGCCCCGGCGCATACACGCTCCGCGTCCGGCAGATCGGCTACGCCAGCAGCACGCAGGCCATCACCATCGCCGCCGGCCAGGCGCTCACGCGCGACGTGCGGCTGGAGCGCAGCGCCACGAACCTCGAGGCGGTGGCCGTGGTCGGCACCCGCGATGCCGAGCGCACCGTGGTGAAGTCACCGGTGCCGGTGGACGTGTTCAGTGCGGTGGACCTGAAGGCCACCGGGCGCACCGAGACGGCGCAGATGATCCAGGCGCTGGCGCCGAGCGTGAACTTCCCGCGCTCCGCGATCGCCGACGGCACCGATGCCGTGCGGCCGGCCACGCTGCGCGGCCTCGGCGCCGACCAGGTGCTGGTGCTCGTCAACGGCAAGCGCCGGCACACGACGGCGCTGATCAACGTGAACGGCACCGTCGGCCGCGGGCAGTCGGCCGTGGACCTGAACGCGATCCCGGCGAGCATGATCGACCACGTCGAGATCCTGCGTGACGGTGCCGCGGCGCAGTACGGCTCCGACGCCATCGCCGGCGTGATCAACATCGTGCTCAAGAGCACGGCCCCGACCGAGGTGAACCTGCAGTCCGGCGTCACGGCGCTCGGTGACGGCCGCGTGATGCAGGGTTCGGCCAATGCGGGAGTCGCCAACAGCCGTGGCGGCTACTTCCACGCCGGCCTCGAGGTGCGTGACCGCCAGCACACCGACCGCTCGAGCGCCGACCTGCGCACGCAGTACTTCGCCGGTGATGCGCGTGAGGCCACGATCAATCGCATCAACAACCGCTACGGCGACGGCCAGACCAGCGACATCGTCGGCATGTTCACGGCCGGCACCCAGCTTGGCCGCGGCGTGGACTTCTACGCCTTCGGTGGCACCAGCCGCCGCGCGGCCACGGCCCCGGGCTTCTGGCGCCGGCCCAACGACGATCGTACGATCCGCTCGCTCTACCCGAACGGCTTCCTGCCGTTCATCAACAGCACGCTCTGGGACGCCTCGACGGCGGCGGGCGTGAAGGGGTCGCTCGCCGGATGGAAGTGGGACCTGAGCCAGACCGTCGGCCGCAACAGCCACAACTTCTTCATCAGCAACACCAACAACGCGTCGTTCGGCAACGCCAGCAAGACGGCGTTCGACGCCGGCACGCTGATCTTCAGTGAGGCGACGTCGAACCTGGACCTCTTCCGCGAGGTGAAGGCCGGCACGGTGCCGGTGCGCCTGGCGGCCGGTGCCGAGTGGCGGAAGGACCAGTTCCAGATCACGCAGGGCGAGCCGGGATCGTGGCAGGACGGCAAGGTGCCGGTGCTCGACGCGAGCGGCAACCCGACCACGCGCACGGCCGCCGCCGGCTCGCAGGTGTTCCCGGGCTTCCGGCCGACCGACGAGACCAACGTCTCGCGCACCAGCACGTCGCTCTACGCGGACGTCGAGAGTGACCTCACCAGCATGCTGCTGCTCGGTGGCGCGGTGCGCTACGAGAACTACTCCGACTTCGGCAGCCAGGCGACGGGGAAGGTGACGGCGCGGTTCGCACCGGTGCCGCAGTTCGCGGTGCGCGGTGGCTACAGCACCGGGTTCCGCGCGCCGTCCCTGCAGCAGAGCTGGTTCACGGCCACGTCCACGAACTTCATCGGTGGCGTGCCGTTCGAGATCCGCACCTTCCCGGTCTCGAGCCGGCCGGCGCAGCTGCTCGGTGCCAAGCCGCTCACGGCGGAGAAGAGCAAGAACACCAGCGCCGGCGTCACCTGGCAGCCGGTGGGCGCGCTCAGCCTCACCGCGGACTACTACCGGATCGACATCGCCGACCGGGTGGTGCTGTCGGAGAACCTGACGCAGGTGGCGGTGCGTGACTTCCTCGCCGCCAACGGCGAGCCGGGCATCGGGGGCGGCCGCTTCTTCACCAACGCGATCGACACCCGCACCACGGGCCTCGACGTGGTCGCGAACTACGGCCTGAACTTCGGGCGGAAGGGCATCCTCCGCCTGACGGCCGGCGTGAGCCAGAACAAGACCATCATCACGGCGCAGAAGCAGGTCACGCCGCCGGCCCTCGCTGCGCTCAACGACGCGCTCTACTCGCGCGTGGAGCGCGGTCGGGTGGAGAAGGGCCAGCCGCGCGACAACTACGTGTTCAGCGCCACCCACGAGGTCAGCAAGTTCACCTTCACCGCGCGCACGCAGCGCTTCGGCGAGGTGACGGCCTTCGGCACCGTGCCCGCGAACGACCAGACCTACGGCGCCAAGTGGATCACCGACGCCTCGATCGGCCTCGCGCTGCGCGAGAACGTCAAGTTCACGTTCGGCGCCGACAACCTGTTCGACGTCTATCCGGACCAGAACATCCCGGTGAACGCGAACAACGGCATCTTCCCGTATGCCGGCATCTCGCCGTTCGGCTTCAACGGACGGTTCGCGTATGCGCGGCTGAACCTGCGGTTCTAGTGGCGTGTAATCGAATTTCGGTGACACGCCACTAGTCGGCCCTGGCTTTCGGAGCGCGGCGCACCAGGATCCTGGTGCGCCGCGTTCGTGCGTTCGGAAGTGAGGTGTTCCCGCGGCGGGCACTCAGAAGGGCGCTGGGGGACTGCGCTCGCGGAGGCGGTGGTCGGTGGGGGATGGGAGTGGGTCGTTCCCACGGAGTCACGGAGCCCACGGAGGGCACGGAGCAGGGCGCTGGGGGAACTGCGCTCGCGGAGGCAGTGGGTCGGTGGGGGATGGGAGTGGGTCGTTTCCACGGAGGCGGTGGGTCGGTGGGGGATGGGAGTGGGTCGTTCCCACGGAGTCACGGAGCCCACGGAGGGCACGGAG